>JAJYTW010000091.1 GCA_021792855.1 Actinomycetes bacterium | reverse complement strand
TGCGCATCTCGTCTCCCCCCCGACGACGTCCGCATCATCGCCCGCGGCGGGCGCGGGCCTAACGATCGGTATTCCCCCGGGGGAGCCGGGTACGCCGGCCGGCCCGACCTTACCCCGGAGCGACCGAATACCGCCGAGGCCGGTCGCTGCCGCACGGGCCCAGCCTCAGCCGGTCCGCTCGACCACGAAGTCGCACATCGCCTCGAACGCGTCCCTAGCCGGCACCGCGGGCAGTCCGAGCACCTCGGTGCGGGCAATCTCCGCCCAGTGCCTCAGGTCGTCCCGCGCACTGGTCATGGCCGGATGCGCCCGGAGCAGTTCCAGCGCCTCGGCGTGCAGGCTGGCATCGGCCAGTTCACCCCCGGTCAGCAGTTCAACCAGGCGCGCGTCATCCGGCCCGGCCGAGCGCAGGGCGTGTAGAACAGGCAAGGTCGGAACGCCTTCCCGCAGATCCGTGCCCGGCGTCTTGCCCGACTGCGCCGATTCGCTCGCCACGTCCAGGATGTCATCGGAAAGCTGGAAAGCGATGCCCAAGGCAGCGCACGCGGGCGCGATCCGAGCCGCCACCTCGGCGGAGGCACCGGAGAACATCGCTCCGAACCGGCCGGATGTCGCGATCAGCGACGCCGTCTTCTCGGTGATCACGTACATGTAATGCTCGAGCGGATCCTCGCCCGGCTGCGGGCCGATCGTCTCGGCAATCTGGCCGCGGACCAGGCGGCTGAAGGTCTCAGCCTGGATGCGGACCGCCTCCGTGCCGAGATCGGCCAGAATCGAGGACGCCCGGGCGAACAGGTAGTCGCCGGTGAGGATCGCGACCGAGTTGTCCCAGCGAGAGTTCGCGCTCGGCGATCCGCGCCGTACCTCGGCCTCGTCCATCACGTCGTCGTGATACAGGGTGGCCAGGTGGGTCAGTTCGATCGCGACTGCGGCCGGGACGATCCGCTCGTCCCTGGGATCACCGAACTGAGCCGCCAGCAGCACGAGGGTGGCCCGGAACCGCTTGCCGCCCGCGTCGATCAGATGCGCCGAGGTCTGGTCGAGCAGGTCGTGCTCGGCCCGGGCGGCCTTCCTGAGTCCCTTGTCGACCAGCGCGAGCCCGTCGACCACCTCGGCCGCTAGCGCCGCGTCCGCTAGCTCCACCGGAACCACGGTGATCACTGCTTCCCCAATCAGTACGCCTGCCGTCGCCGGCCTGCCGCCAGCGGTCCGGTTACCAGGCAATCACCACGATAAGCGCACGACGTCCCGTCTCGCGCGCCGCCGTCCCGCCACACCCCCGATGACCCGGACACTAGCGTACGAACAACTGCGCCGCGGCATCATGCGCGAGCCGCAGCAGTGGCTCCGGAATGAAGCCGAGCACCAGCGTCGCGAGGACGCCGACGCCGACCGCCAGCGAGGTGTAGGCGCTCGGGCGAACCACGATCGGCCCGTCCGGCGCCGGCTCGCTGAAGAACATCAGCACGATCACCCGGACGTAGGGGAACGCGATGATCGCGCTCGAGATCACGCCTATGATCACCAGCGGCAGTCCGCCGCTCGCCGCAGCCGCCTGGAACACCGCGAACTTGCTGCTGAAGCCGCTGGTCAGCGGGATTCCGGCGAACGCGATCAGAAAGAACGCGAAGGTCCCGGCGACAAGCGGCGAGCGCTTGCCGAGCCCGGCCCAGCTAGACAGATGCCCGGCCTCCCCGCCGGGATCCCTGATCAAGGTGACGATCGCGAACGCGCCGATCGTGGCGATCCCGTAGGCGGCCAGGTAGAACATGCTGCTCGACAGCCCGGCCGTGGTAGCCGCGATAACGCCGGTCAGGATGTACCCGGCCTGGGCGATCGAGGAGTAGGCGAGCAGACGCTTGACGTCGGTCTGGGTGATCGCGATGATCGCGCCGCCAAGCATCGTGACGATCGCCACCGCCCACATGGCCGGGCGCCAGTCCCAGGTGAGCTGCCCGAACGCCACGTAGAACACCCGGAGCAGCGCGCCGAACGCGCTGACCAGGGTGCACGAGGCCATCAGCGCGGTGACCGGGGTCGGCGATCCCTGGTAGACGTCGGGCTTCCAGGACTGGAACGGCACCGCGCCGATCTTGAACAGCAGGCCGACGCCGATCAGGGCGATACCCGCGTAGAGCAGCACCGAACTGGCGGTGTTGCCAGATGCCGCCGCGGCGATCGCACCGAGCTTCACCGACCCGGAGAAGCCGTACAGCATGGCGATGCCGAACAGGAAGAAGGCCGATGAGAACGCGCCGAGCAGGAAGTACTTCATCGCCGCTTCCTGCGAGAGCAGCCGGCGGCGGCGGGCCAGGCCGGAGAGCAGGTACAGCGGCAGCGACAGCACTTCGAGCGCCACGAACATGGTCAGCAGATCGTTGGAGGCCGGGAAGAGCAGCATGCCGCCGATCGCGAACAGGGTTAGCGGGTAGACCTCGGTGTGGCTGATCCCGGCCAGCAGGCCCTCACGCTCCTCCGGACTGCCAGGCACCGCAGCGGCCTGCGCCGCGAACGCGCTCACATCGTGCGACGACTCGGCGATCAGCAGCACGCTGATGAAGGCGAGCACCAGGATCGTGCCCTGGATGAAGAGCGTTGGCCGGTCCACGGCGACCGCTCCCATGGCCGCGATGTGCCCGGCGCTACCGCCGGCGAACAGGGTGCTGCTGGTGGCGATCACGATGGTCAGCACGAACGCGCCTGCCAGGCTGCCCAGGGTGAGCGCGAGATGCAGGCTGCGGCGCAGCGAGCGGGGCGCGAACGCCTCCACCAGTACGCCGACGATGGCGGCCCCGAAGACCAGCAGCATCGGCGATAGCTGGCCGTACTCGATGTGCGGCGTCGGGATGACCGGCGCGAGCGCGGCGAAGGACCCGGTCACGGATTACTCCCATTCTTCAGCGCGCTCGCCGGATGCGGAGGCACGGGGTCCGTCGAGCGAACATGGACAAGCGTTTGATGAACGGCCGGGTTGATGATGTTGATCACCGGTCTCGGATAGACGCCGAGCACGATGATGAGCGCGATCAGGGGACCGACCGCCCAGAGTTCCCTCGCCCGCAGGTCCGGCATCGCGGCCACCTCGTCGCGGACCGGGCCGGTCATCGTGCGCTGGTACATCCACAGGATGTAGATGGCGGCCAGGATGATCCCCAGGGTGGCGAAGATGGCGGCCACTTCATACCTGGTGAAGGTGCCGATGAGCACCAGGAACTCGCTCACGAAGGTAGACAGGCCGGGCAGTGCCAGGCCCGCCAGGCCGGAGATCAGGAACAACCCGGCCAGCACCGGGGCCACCTTCTGGACCCCGCCGAAGTCGGCGATCTGCGAGGAGCGCCTGCGGACGATCAGGAAGCCCGCGATCAGGAACAGCGCGCCGGTCGCGAAGCCGTGGTTGACCATGTACAGGGTCGCGCCGACCTGACCCTGGCTGGTCATCGCGAAGACCCCCAGGATGATCAGGCCGAAGTGCGAGACCGAGGTGTAGGCGATCAGCCGCTTCATGTCCTTCTGGCCGATCGCCACGATGGCCGCGTACAGGATGCCGGCCACGGCGAGCACCAGGATCACCGGAGTGAAGTAATGCGCCCCCGCCGGGAACAACTCCAGGCAGTAGCGCAGCATCCCGAAGGTGCCGACCTTATCGAGCACGCCGACCAGCAGCACCGCCGCCCCTGGCTGGGCCGCGGTCGCCGCGTCCGGCAGCCAGGTGTGGAAGGGCCACAGCGGCGCCTTGATCGCGAAGGCGATGAAGAAGCCGAGGAACAGCCACTTCTGCACCGTCGCGCTCAGCGCCAGGTGGGTCAGCGGCAGGAACAGGAACGTGCCCGGTCGGTTGCCGGAAGCCGAGTACACGTACAGCGCGATCACGGCGACCAGCATCAGCAGACCGCCGAGCAGGCTATACAGCAGGAATTTGACCGCCGCGTACTGGCGCTTGCCGACGCCGTAACTCCCGATCATGAAGTACATCGGGATCAGCATGGCCTCGAAGAACACGTAGAACAGGAACACGTCGGTGGCGCCGAAGACCCCGATCATCATGGTCTCCAGGACCATCATCAGGATGAAATAGGTCTTCACGCTGCGCCGTGGCGGCGTCTCGCCGGCCGGACCGGCCAGGCCCTCGGCGTCGTTCCAGGACGCCAGCAGGACCACCGGCATCAAGATCGTGGTCATCACGATCAGCACCAGGGCGATGCCGTCCACGCCGACCGCGTAGTGCACGCCGAACTGCGGGATCCACTGGTAGGTCTGGGCGAACTGGAAGCGCGGCCCGCCGGGCTTGAACTCGACCGCCATGACCAGGCTGAGGGCCAGCGTGATCAGAGAGAAGACCAGGGCGATCTGCTTCGCGAGCCGGTCGCGGGCTCGCTGGCCGGCCTCGTCGGCGGCCGCGGACCGGCCCGGCACGAGCGCGATGGCCAGCGCTCCGACTAGCGGGACCGCGCCGGTGACGGTCAGCCAGGGAAAGTTGCTCATTTAGGATCAGCGCCTCATCTTGGGCTAGAGCCGTACTAGCAGCAGGGCGCCAATGAGCAGCACGGCGCCGACGAGCATGGACAGTGCGTAGGAACGGACGAACCCGGTCTGCACCTTGCGCATTCGGCCGGATGTTCCGCCGAGCGTCGCGGCCAGGGTGTTCACCAGGCCGTCCACGCCCCGGTTGTCGAAGAACACCGACAGCCGGGCGAGCCACTGGCCGGGACGCATCAGCACGGACTCGTTGAACGCGTCGCCGTAGAGGTCCTTGCGGGCCGCCACGGTGATCGGGTTACCGTGCGGAGCGGTGACCGGCACCTCGCGGCGGCCGTACATGGCCCAGGCCAGCGCGCCGCCGACCACGACCAGCGCGAGCGACAGGAAGCTCAGCGGGGTGAAGAAGCCGTGCGACAGCGGCGGCGTCCCGACCACCGGGGCCAGGAAGTTGATCAGCCGGTTGGAGATCATCAGGAACCCGCCCGCACCCAGCGAGCCGATCGCCAGGATGATCATCGGCGAGGTCATCACCGGGCCGACCTCGTGCGGGTGCGCCGCGTCCTCCCACCGGCGCTTGCCGGTGAAGGTCATCAGCATGATGCGGGTCATGTAGAACGCGGTGATGCCGGCGCCGAGCAGGGCGGCCGTGCCGAGCAGGGCGCCGGAGACGCCGCCACGGGAGTAAGCCGCGTCGATGATCGGGTCCTTGGTGAAGAAGCCGGAGAACGGCGGGATGCCGATGATCGCCAGATAGGCGAACCCGAACGTCACGAAGGTGATCTTCATGACCGTCGCCAGGCCGCCGAACCTGCGCATGTCGACCTCGTCGTTCATGCTGTGCTTGATCGACCCGGCGCCGAGGAACAGCCCGGCCTTGAAGAAGCCGTGCGCCAGCAGGTGCGCGATCGCCAGTGCGTAGCCGATCGGGCCGAGGCCGGCGGCGAGCATCATGTAGCCGATCTGGCTCATGGTCGACCCGGCCAGCGCCTTCTTGATGTCGTCCTTCGCGCATCCGATGATCGCACCGAACAGCAGCGTCACCGCGCCGACGATCGCCACCGCGAGCCTCGCGTCCGGCGCAAGGTTGAAGATCGGCGCGGACCGGACGATCAGGTAAACCCCAGCGGTCACCATCGTCGCCGCGTGGATCAGCGCCGACACCGGGGTCGGGCCCTCCATCGCGTCCAGCAGCCAGGACTGCAGCGGAAGCTGTGCCGACTTGCCGGTCGCGCCGAGCAGGAGGAGCAGGCCGATCGCGGTGGTGACGCCGTGGCTGGCACCTCCGACGGCCCCGAAGACGCCGGTGAAGCTGACCGACCCGAACGTCGCGAACATCGCCATGATCGCCAGCGAGAGCCCGACGTCACCGACCCGGTTGGCGATGAAGGCCTTCTTCGCGGCGACCGCCGCGGACGGCTTGTACTGCCAGAATCCGATCAGCAGATAGGACGCCAGGCCGACGCCTTCCCATCCGGCGTACAGACCGACGTAGTTGTCCGACAGCACCAGCAGCAGCATCGCCGTGATGAACAGGTTCAGGTACCCGAAGAAGCGGCGCCGTTCAGGATCGTGCGACATATATCCGATCGCGTAGATGTGAATCAGCGATCCGACACCGGTGATGAGCAGCACGAAGCAGATCGACAGCGGGTCGAGCAGCAGGCCGATGCTGACCTGGAAGTGCGCGACCGGGATCCAGGAGTACAGGTGCAGATCGCGGCTGCGCTGGCTGGCCGGATAGCCGAGCATCTGCACGAAGGCGAGCACGCCGACCACGAACGCGCCGAGCGCCATCGCCACGCCGAGCAGGTGACCCCATGCGTTCGTCCGCTTGCCGCCGAGCAGCAAGACGATCGCGCCGAACGCCGGGAACGCCAGCAGCAGCCAGGCCGCGTGCTGCGCGCCGACGGCCGGCAAGGTGGTCAGCGCCATGGCCGGCCTGACCAGCGTGGCCGCAAGAGAGCCCGTCACTGCCAACCCCTCCAAGTAAAGCCGGTTCGCGCCGCGTCATCGCGGCGGCAAGGTCCGCGGCCCAGCCGGCCGCCGACCGGGTGTGCTAGTACTTCAGCAGATTGGCGTCGTCCACCGACGCGGACCTGCGGGTACGGAAGATCGACGTCAGGATCGCCAGCCCGACCACGACCTCGGCCGCCGCGACGACCATCACGAAGAAGGCGATCACCTGGCCGTCAAGCGCGCCGTGCATCCTGGCGAATGCGATGAAGGCGAGATTGACCGCGTTGAGCATCAACTCGACGCACATGAAGACCACCAGTGCGTTCCGCCGGACCAGGACGCCGACACCGCCGATGACGAACAGGATCACGGCGAGCGCGATGTAGTGCGCTGGGCTCATCGCTCGTCCTCCTGGCTACCGCTGTCTGGCTGGTCCGCATCGAGCGGAGCCTCCTGCACCGCCTGCGTCTGCACCGCTTGCGTCTGCACCGCCTGCGCCTGGCCGCCGAGCATGGCCCGGGCGGCCGGGCGGATGCCGGCCGCGCCACCGCCGCTGAGCACCTCGCTGACCGATAGCTCGGACGGGGTGCCGTCCGGCAGCAGAGCGGGCATGTCAACGGCGTTGTGCCTGGCGTAGGTCCCCGGGCCGGGCAGCGGAGTCGGCCGTCCGCTGGCGACCCTGCGCCTGGCGAGCAGTCGCTGGGTCGGCCTCGGACTGGTCCGCTCCCGGTGCGCGAGCACCATCGCGCCGAGTGCCGCGGTGATCAGCAGGGCGCTGGTGACCTCGAACGGGAAGACGTAGGTGGTGAAGATCAGCCGGGCGAGGCCGGTCACGTTCTGGGCGCCGTTCTGCGGGCCGGCCGGCGGGGCCGACCCGACCGCGGCATGCCCGACGACCAGGATCAGCAGCACCAGCATCGCGATCCCGGCCAGCGCCGCCCAGAGCCGCTGGCCCCTGATCGTCTCGATGATCGAGTCGGCCGCGCTGACGCCGACGATCATCATGACGAAGAGGAACAGCATCAGCACCGCGCCGGTGTACACGATGACCTGGACGAAGGCCAGGAATGGCGCGCCCTGCATCGCGTAGGTGGCGGCGAGGCTCAGCATCACGATCGCCAGCAGGACCGCACAGTGCACGGCCCGCCTGGTCAGGATCATGCCGAGCGCGGCCGCGACGGAGACCACCGCCAGGAACCAGAAGGCGACCGCCTCGCCTCCGCTGTTCGTGACGGCGGATGCCGCCAGGACGATCTGATGACTCACCGGGATCCTCCGGATTCGGCGGACGCGCCGCCTGCCTTCTCGTCCTCGCGCCCGGCGTGGGCGAGCATCTCGAACAGGTCCGCCGGGGGCGTCGACGCGAAGGTCGGGCCCTGCCGGTAGTAGTCCTTCTCGGTGTCGCCGAGCCGCATCGGGTGCGGCGGCGCCTCCATCCCGGGCTCAAGCGGGGCGAGCAACTGCTCCTTGGTCCAGATCAGGTTCTCCCGGCTGTCGTCGGCGATCTCGTACTCGTTGGTCATCGTCAGCGCCCGGGTCGGGCACGCCTCGATGCACAGTCCGCACAGGATGCAGCGCAGGTAGTTGATCTGGTAGACGGCGCCGTACCGCTCGCCGGGGGAGTATCGCTCTTCCTCGGTGTTGCTCGCGCCCTCCACGTAGATGGCGTCCGCTGGGCAGGCCCAGGCGCACAGTTCGCAGCCGATGCACTTCTCCAGGCCGTCCGGCCAGCGGTTGAGCTGGTGCCGGCCGTGGAAGCGCGGCGCTGTGGGCCGCTTCTCCTCGGGGTACTGGACGGTGTCCACCTTCTTGAACATCTGCTTGAAGGTGACGCCGAACCCCTTGATCGGGTCGAGAAGGTCAGACACCGGTGACCTCCTTCATGTCGGGGCCAGATTCGGCCTGGCCGGTCAGGCCAGGAGCGCCGGAGAACTCGCCGTGGTAGTGCGGCAGGTCCAGCGGGGGCACGGGGAACACGCCGGCGTCAAGCTCGTCGAGTTCCTCGTCCTCGGTCTCGCGCTGCCTGGCCGCTCGCTGGGCGGCCGACTCCCAGCCGAAGGCGATCGCGATCAGCACCACCACGATCGCGCCGCCGACCAGGTAGACCGCCGGACTGCCGCCGTCCCGCCGCCAGACCCGGAGGGTGGCGATCAGCAGCGTCCAGGCCAGGGCCGCGGGGATCAGCACCTTCCAGCCGAGCTTCATCAGCTGGTCGTACCTGATCCGGGGCAGCGAGCCGCGCAGCCAGATGAAGAAGAACAGGAAGGCGACCAGCTTAATCAGGAACCACAGCACCGGCCACCAGCCATAGTTGGCGCCCGACCACAGCGTGATCGGCCAGACCGCGTGCCAGCCGCCGAGGAACAAGGTGGTGGCGAGGGCCGACACCGTGACCATGTTGATGTACTCGGCCAGGTAGAACAGTGCGAACTTGAGCGAGGAGTACTCGGTGTGGAAGCCGCCGACTAGCTCGCCCTCGCCCTCCGGCAGGTCGAACGGCAGCCGGTTGGTCTCGCCAACCATCGTGATCACGTAGATCAGGAACGACGGCAGCAGCAGGACCGCGAACCATGAGGGGTAGTGCAGGATCACGCCGAACAGCCGGAACGGC
Source organism: Actinomycetes bacterium (assembly GCA_021792855.1). GTDB lineage: Bacteria > Actinomycetota > Actinomycetes > Streptosporangiales > Streptosporangiaceae > Chersky-822. The sequence goes on along the minus strand of JAJYTW010000091.1, from coordinate 7,258 downwards.
GCGCCGTGCGCCTGGGCGGCGACGATCTGGGAGGTGGACAGCGAACCCGCGTACATGAAGACCGGGACGAACGACAGTCCCATCGCGATCTCGTAGCTGATCACCTGGGCCGACGAGCGGAGCCCGCCGAGCAGGGAGTACGGGGAGGAGGACGCCCAGCCGGCCAGCACGATGCCGTACACGCCCATCGAGCTCATCGCCAGCACCAGCAGCACCGCGACCGGGAGGTTGGCAAGCTGGAGCGGGGTGTGGTGGCCGAAGATCGAGACCACCGGGCCGAACGGGATGATCGCGATCGAGATGAAGGCCGGGATCGCCGCGATGGCCGGGGCCAGCACGAACAGCAGCTTGTCCACGCCGCGCGGCACGATGTCCTCGGTCAGCGCCAGCTTGACGCCGTCCATCAGGGACTGCAGCAGGCCGAACTTGCCCGCCCGGTTCGGCCCGGGACGCTGCTGCATCCGGCCGATCACCCGGCGCTCCGCCCAGATCATCAGCAGGGTGGTGATGACCAGGAAGAGGAAGATCGCCAGGACCTTGATCGCGGTCAGCCACCACGGGTCGGAGTCGATCAGCGCCGACGTGGCCGCGCTCCCGCCAGCTAGCTGCGCCAGGGAGGTCATCCCGCGCTCCTTACCGTCACTAGGGTGCCGTGGCCCGCACCAAGCTCGCGTCGCACCGGGCAGCCCTCGGAGTTCGTCGGCAGCCAGACCACCCGGTCCGGCATGGTGGTGATCTGGGCCGGAACGGTGATCTCACCGCGGTCGGTGGCCACCGTCACCTTGCCGCCGTCGGTGACGCCGTTCTCCGCCGCGGTCGCCGCCGACATCAGGGCTACCGCCGGACGGGCCGTGCCCGCGAGGTGTGGCTCGCCGTCCTGCATCCGACCGGCGTCGAGCAGATTATGCCAGGTGGCCAGGATCGCCTCGCCGACGGCCGGCGCGGCGTGACCGGACCGGCCGGCGGCCGGGTAGCCAAACGAGCCGCGGCCCGCCGTCCCGGCGCCGAGCGCGGCAAGCTCACGCCGCGCCGCCGCCGGATCGGGCAGCCCCAGATGGACATCCATCGCGTCGGCGATCGAGGCGAGCACCGCCAGGTCACCACGGATCCCTGGGACGGACAGCGCCGTCTCGAACTCGCCTGGCCGACCCTCCCAGTTCACGAAGGTGCCTGCCTTCTCGCTCACCGCGGCGACGGGCAGCACCACGTCCGCGCGGTCGGTGACCGCGCTGGCCCGCAGTTCCAGGCTGACCACGAAGCCGGCCCGCTCGAGCGCCTGCCTGGCAGCCTGCGGGTCGGGCAGGTCGTCCGGGTCCACCCCGGCCACCACCAGGGCGGCGATCTCGCCGCCGGACGCGGCCGCGATGATCTGCGCGGTGTTCCGGCCGGGAAGCTCGGGCAGCGCCGCCGCCCCCCAGACCCTGGCCACCTCGGCCCTGGCCGCCGGGTCGGCCACCTTGCGGCCGCCGGGCAGCAGGTCCGGCAGTGCGCCGGCCTCGATCGCCCCGCGCTCACCGGCCCGGCGCGGGATCCAGGCGAGCCGGGCCCCGGTCCGTTCCGCCAGCCGGGCGGCGCTGGTCAGCGCGCCGGGTATCTCGGCGAGCCGCTCACCGACCAGGATCACCGAGCCGTCCTCGCGGAGCGCCGCCGCAGCGGCCTCCAGCCGCTCATCGCCGCCGGCCAGGTTGGCCGGGTCCGCGAGCGCGTCGAGCAGCGCGCCCTCGACGCCCGGCTCGACCGGCAGCAGAGTGCCGGACATCCGGGCCAGCCCGGGGCTGGCCAGTGCTGCCGCGGAGAAGATCCGGGTCCGGCCGGCCCTGGCCGCCTTGCGCAGCCGGAGGAACACGATCGGCGACTCGTCCTGCGGCTCGAACCCGGCCAGCAGGACCGCCGGGGCCCGCTCCAGGCCCTCGTAGCTGACGCCGCTGTCGCGGCCGGCCACCACATCGGCGAGGAAGGCCGACTCCTCGTCGCTGTGCGGGCGGGCCCGCATGTCGATGTCATTGGTGCCAAGGGCGAGCCGCGCGAACTTGGCGTAGGCGTAGGCGTCCTCGAGGGTGAGCCTGCCGCCGGTCAGCACGCCCGCCTGGCCGCGGGCGGCGATCAGTCCGCGCGCGGCGGCGTCCAGCGCCTCCGGCCACGAGGCCGGCCGGAGGACCCCGGCGGAGTCCCGGACCAGCGGGCTAGCCAGCCGGTCGGGCTCGGTGGCGTAGGTGAACGCCCAGCGGCCCTTGTCGCAGTTCCACTCCTCGTTCACGGCCGGCTCGAGTCCGGCCAGCCGGCGGGTGACCGCGCCGCGCCGGTGGTCGGTGCGCTGACGGCAGCCAGCCGCGCAGTGCTCGCAGATGCCCGGAGTTGACACGGTGTCGAACGGCCGGGCCCGGAACCGGTAGGACGCGCCGGTCAGCGCGCCGACCGGGCAGATCTGCACCGTGTTACCGGAGAAGTAGGAGTTGAACGGCACGCCCTCGGCGGTGCCGACCTGCTCGGAGAATCCGCGCTCCAGCAGGTCGATCAGCGGGTCCCCGGCGATCTGGTCGGCGAACCTGGTGCAGCGCGCGCACTGGATGCAGCGCTCGCGGTCCAGCAGCACCTGGGTGGACAGCGCGATTGGCTTGGGCCAGGTGCGCTTGGCCCCGGTGAACCTGGTCTCCCCGGCGCCGTTAGACATCGCCTGGTTCTGCAGCGGGCACTCGCCGCCCTTGTCGCACATCGGGCAGTCCAGCGGGTGGTTGACCAGCAGCATCTCCATCACGCCGCGCTGCGCCTTCTCGGCAACCGGGGAGGTGAGCTGGGTGTGCACCACCATCGAGTCGGTGCACGCGGTGGTGCACGACGCGGCGGGCTTGGGCTGGCCCTCCACCTGGACCAGGCACTGCCGGCAGGCGCCGAGCGGAGCCAGCAGCGGGTGGTCGCAGAACCGCGGGATCTGCAGGCCAAGCTCCTCCGCGGCCCGGATGATCAGCGTCCCCTTGGGCACGACGATCTCGAAGCCGTCGATGGTCACCCGGACGCCGTCGACCGGCTTGGCGGCCTCGCCCGAGGCGCCCTGGGTTGGCTGCACGGTCATCGGGCGCCTCCGACCTCGGCCGCGAACAGGGCGGAAGCGGCCGGGTCGACCGGGCAGCCGCCGCGCTTGACGTGCTCGACGTACTCGTCTCTGAAATGCTTGATCGATGACATCACGGGACTGACCGCACCGTCTCCGAACGGGCAGAACGCCCGGCCGAGTATGTTGTCGCAGATATCCAGCAGCTTGTCCAGGTCCGCCTCGGTGCCCCGGCCGGCCTCCAGGTCCCTGAGCACCTGAACGGTCCAGAAGGTGCCCTCGCGGCACGGCGTGCACTTGCCGCACGACTCATGCCGGTAGAACTCCATCCAGCGCAGCGTGGCCCGGACCACGCAGGTGGTCTCGTCGAAGACCTGCAGCGCCCGGGTGCCCAGCATGGACCCGGCCGCCCCGACGGATTCGAAGTCCAGCGGCACGTCCAGGTGCTCGGCGGTGAAGATCGGGGTCGACGATCCGCCGGGCGTCCAGAACTTGAGCTGGTGGCCGGCCCGGATCCCGCCGGCCAGGGAGAGCAGTTCGCGCAGGGTGACGCCGAGCGGCGCCTCGTACTGCCCGGGGGTGGTGACGTGACCGGACAGCGAGAAGATCCCGAAGCCCTTGGACTTCTCGGTGCCCATCGCGGCGAACGCGGCCGAGCCCCGGCCGACGATGTAGGGGACGCTGGCGATCGACTCGACGTTGTTGACCACGGTCGGGCAGGCGTACAGGCCGGCCACCGCGGGGAACGGCGGCTTCAGCCTGGGCTGGCCGCGGTGCCCCTCCAGCGAGTCGAGCAGCGCGGTCTCCTCGCCGCACTCGTACGCCCCGGCCCCGGCATGCACCACGATGTCCAGGTCGAAGCCCGAGCCGAGAATGTTCTTGCCGAGGTAGCCGGCCTCGTACGCCTCGGCCACCGCGTGGTGCAGTCGCCGGATCACGTGCAGCACCTCGCCGCGGACGTAGATGAAGGCCCGCTGCGCCCGGATCGCGAAGGATGCGATCACCGCCCCCTCGATCAGGGCGTGCGGGTTGGCCAGCATCGTCGGGATGTCCTTGCAGGTGCCGGGCTCTGACTCGTCGGCGTTGATCACCAGGTAGTGCGGCTTGCCGTCGCCCTGCGGGATGAAGCCCCACTTCATCCCGGTCGGGAAACCGGCACCGCCGCGGCCGCGCAACCCCGACTCCTTGACCATCGCGATGATGTCGTCGGGGTTCATGGCCAGCGCCCTGGGCAGCGCGCGGTAGCCACCCGCCCGGCGGTAGCCGGCCAGGGTAAACGAGTCCGGTTCATCCCAGTGCGCGGTGAGCTCGGGGGTCAGAACTGTGGTCACTGCGGCTCTCCGTCATCGGTCGGCGTCCAGCCGTTCTCCTTGGCAATGCGCAGCCCGGCCAGGCTCGGCGCGCCAGCGGTGTGCCCGCCGGTGGCCTGGTCGTCCGGGAAGCCGGCCAGGATCTGCGATGCCTCACGCCAGGTCACCAGCCGCGGCGCGCCCCTGGTGGGTGCGACCGGCTGGCCGTCCCGCAGGTCATCCACGAGCTGGCGGGCCGTCCTGGGCGTCATGTTGTCGAAGAATTCCCAGTTGACCATCATCACCGGCGCGTAGTCGCAGCCCGCATTGCATTCCACCCGCTCCAGGCTCACCTTGCCGTCGCCGGTCGGTTCCTCGCCCTCGGTGCCCAGGTGCTCGCGCAGCTCGGAGTAGATCCCGTCGCCGCCGAGCACGGCGCAGAGCGTATTCGTGCAGACGCCTACGTGGTACTCGCCAACCGGCTTGCTCTTGAACATCGTGTAGTAGGACATCACGCCCGAGACATCGGCCTCGGAGAGGCCGAGCTGCTCGGCGCAGAACGCGATGCCGTCCGGCGAGACGTAGCCCTCCTCGGCCTGCACCAGGTACAGCAGCGGCAGCAGCGCGGACCGCGGCTGCGGATATCTGGCGATGACCTGCGCCGCCCGCTCGGTCAGGCGGTCCCGCTGGTCCTTCGTGAACGCCATTACCTGTCCACGCCTCCCATCACCGGGTCAATGCTGGCCACGGCCGCGATCACGTCGGCGACCAGGCCGCCCTCGCTCATCACCGAGACCGACTGCAGGTTGGTGAAGGAGGGGTCACGGAAGTGCACCCGGTACGGCCGGGTGCCGCCGTCGCTGACGACATGGCAGCCAAGTTCGCCGCGTGGTGACTCGATCGCCGCGTACACCTGGCCCTCGGGCACCCGGAACCCCTCGGTCACCAGCTTGAAGTGGTGAATCAGGGCCTCCATCGACTGCCCCATGATGTGCGCGATGTGGTCGGGCGAGTTGCCCATGCCGTCGGTGCCGACGGCAAGCTGGGCGGGCCAGCCGATCTTCGCGTTGGCGATCATCACCGGGTCGTTCGCGGGCCGGGTCGCGGACAGTCGGTCGACGCACTGCTCGATGATCCGCAGCGACTGGTCGACCTCGTCCATCCGGATCAGGTACCTGCCATAGGCGTCGGCGGTGTCCTGGGTCGGCACGTCGAACTCATAGGTCTCGTAGCCGCAGTACGGCTGGCTCTTGCGCAGGTCCCACGGCAGCCCGGTAGCCCGCAGCACCGGCCCGGTGACCCCGAGCGACATGCACCCGGTCAGGTCGAGCGTGGCGATGTCCTTGGTGCGCGCGAGATAGACCGGGCTGGCGTCGAGCAGGGCCCGCAGTTCGGACATCTGCCGCGGCATCACGGCCAGGAACTCGCGCAGCCGCTCCAGCGCTCCGGACGGCAGGTCCTGGGCGACGCCGCCGGGCCGGATGTACGCGTGGTTCATCCGCAGGCCGCTGATCAGCTCGAACAGGTCGAGGACCTTCTCGCGCTCGCGCAGGCCGTACAGGAAGACGGTGGTCGCGCCAAGCTCCATCCCGAAGGTGCCGACCGCCATCATGTGCGAGGCGATCCGGTTCAGCTCCATCATCAGGACCCGGATCACGCTGGCCCGCTGCGGGATCTGGTCGGTGATGCCGAGCAGTTTCTCGACGGCCAGGCAGTACGCCGTCTCGTTGAACATCGGCGACAGGTAGTCCATCCGGGTGCAGAACGTGACGCCCTGCGTCCAGGTGCGGAACTCCATGTTCTTCTCGATGCCGGTGTGCAGGTAGCCGATCACCGGCCGAAGCTCGGTGACGGTCTCGCCGTCCAGGGTGAGGATCAGCCGGAGCACGCCGTGGGTGGACGGGTGCTGCGGGCCCATGTTGACGATCAGGCGCTCACTGCTTGGCTGCTCGCCCATCTCGTCGGCCGCCGCGACGACCTCATCCCAGTCCTGGCCGCCTACCGTGTAGACGCGGCCCTCGGTCATCGCCATGACCTCCGCTTCGCTAGGGGGCTCACGCGTAGGACCGCCTCTCGTTCGGTGGCGGGACCTTGGCTCCCCGGTACTCGACCTCGATCCCGCCGAGCGGGTAGTCCTTCCGCTGCGGGTGCCCCTTCCAGTCGTCCGGCATCTCGATCCTGGTCAGCGCCGGGTGGCCGTCGAAGATGATGCCGAAGAAGTCCCAGGTCTCCCGCTCGTGCCAGTCGCAGGTCGGGTAGATCGACACCACCGACGGGATGTGCGGATCGGCGTCCGGCGCCGATACCTCAAGCCGCAGCCGCCGGTTGTGGGTGATCGAGGTCAGGTGGTAGACCGCGCGCAGTTCGCTGCCGGTCTCCTCCGGGTAGTGCACGCCGGAGACTCCGCTGCTGAGCTCGAAGGCCAGCGCCGGGGTGTCCCTGAGCTTGCGGGCCACCTCGAGCAGGTACTCGCGGCGGACGTGCAGGGTCATCTCCCCGAACGCCACCACCACTCGCTCTACCGCCTCGCCGAGGCTAAGACCGGACGCCTCCAGGGCGGACCCCAGCGCGTCGGCGACCTCGTCGAAGTACGACCCGTACGGCGGCTGGCTGGATAGCGGGGCCCGCCGCCGGACCTGAAGACCGCCGTACCCGGAGGTGTCGCCGGTGGTGTGGGTGCCGAACATGCCGGAACGGACCACCGGGGAGGCGAGCCTGGCCTGGCCGGCCTCGAGTGCCGCCTTCTCCTCTGGGCTCAGCTCCGCTGGCTGGGACTCGGTCACCGTTCCACCCCCGACTGCAGGTGCGGCAGCAGCGGGAGCCGTTGCAGCCGCTGCTGCTCAAGCTCGGTGATCTGGCGGTCCCGGTTCGCGCCGAGCTTGGCGTTCTCGATCTTGTCGTGCAGCTTGATGATCGCGTC
>JAJYTW010000375.1 GCA_021792855.1 Actinomycetes bacterium | reverse complement strand
CCCAGGCCGGCCTCGTTCAGTTGGGTGGCGACGAACCGGTTCCGCGGGCTGTGCCTGCTGCTTCCGCTGCCGTGCACGAACAGCACGATGCCCGGGGCGTCCGCCGGGATGACGAGGCGCCCGGCCAGCGTGACCCCACCCGCGGGCACCTCCACGTGCTCGTTCCGCGCCCGGCGCACGACGGTCCCGCCCGCGCTCTGCGTTACGGCGGAGGATGGGGGATTGTCGCTGGTGACCCGGGGTCCGGAGGGCGTCGGCCCGGCGCCCGGGGCCACGGCCGCGGCGACCGGCACCAGCGCCGCCGCGCGGTCCAGCAGGCTGGCCACCTCGGCGTCGCTGACGTGCCTGAAGTCCTCGTACCAGGTCCCCACGGCCATGAAGAAGTCCGGCGCGTACAGGCAGATCACCTCGTCGCAGACGTCGGCCAGGGCCGCCAGCGAGTCCGGCGCCCCGACCGGCACCGCCAGGATCACCCGGGCCGCGCCGAGCAGGCGCGCCACCTGGCAGGCGGCCCGGGCCGTCGACCCGGTCGCCACGCCGTCGTCGACGATCACGGCCGTCCGGCCGGCCAGGTCGGCCCCGTCCCGGCCGGCCCGGAACCGGCGCGCCTGGGTGTCCAGGTCGGCGCGCTCGCGGCGTTCCACCTCGACGATCTCGGTGTCGGTGATCTCGCCGCGGCGGATGATGTCGTCGTTCATCACCCGCACGTCCCGCTCGCCGATCGCGCCCATCGCGAGTTCCGGCTGGAACGGGACTCCCAGCTTGCGCACGACGATCACATCCAGCGGCGCGTCCAGCGCCCGGGCGACCTCGTAGGCGACCGGCACGCCGCCCCTCGGCAGGCCCAGGACCACCGCGTCGGTGCCCCGTAGCTGACTCAGCGCCCGCGCGAGCCGCTGCCCCGCATCGGTCCGGTCCCTGAATCGCACGGCCGCCACCCCCTGCATCTGTCACCGCGCGCGCGTATCGCGTGCGCGGCGCCTGCCCCGCTGTCACCCGGACCCCTACCCGGCGATCGCCCAGGTAGACCGGACCTGCGGCGGGACCTTCGGCCCTTTGCGCGGGGCCGCCGGAGCGAGCGAATGGAGATGCGGAAGGGGGCGTCGATGTTCAGCTACTCGGACGTGGAACGGCTGCTGGGCAGCCAGACCGCGACACGATCGGTGTTGTCGCTGTACCTGGCGGTCCCGAAGGACCCGGCGGAACTGCGCGAGCTTCCCGCCCGCGCGGACGACGCGATCGCGCTCGCGGTCAGTGACCACGGCACGCCGCGCGGCGCCGAGCCGTCTCAGGCGCTGGCGCAGGCCACCGCGACCCGCCTCGGCGACCATGACGAGGAACAGGTGCGCAAGCTGATCGAGGCGCACGGCAGGGAGTGGCTAGGCCACACCGCCGCGATCTTCGTCTCCGGCGAGATCGGGCTGGCCGAGGCGATCAGGCTGCCCGGCCAGGTCCCCGAGCGGGTGGTCGTCGCGGCCAGGCCGCACGTCCGGCCGCTGCTCGCCGCACTCCAGCGCGCCCCGGTGTACTACATCGTGATCGCCGACCGGCGGCACGCCTGGATGTTCCGGGTGAGCGGGGATGAGATCGAGGCCGCCGGGAGCACCACGCAGTCCGGCGAGGTGCGCAGCCGCGGCTTCGCTGGCTGGTACGGACTGGAGTCGTACCGGATCAACGAGCGGGTCATCGAATTGGCGCACCAGCACTACCAGGACACCGCGGCGATGCTGGAGCGGGCGATCCGGCCCGGCGGTCAGGAACCGGTCGTCATCGGCGGGCACGAGGACACCATCGCGCAGTTCACCGCCGCGCTGCCGACCGGCCTGCGGGACCGGGTAGCCGGCAGCTTCGGAGTCGATCCGCACACGATGACCCCGGCGAGCGTGCGGGACCTGGCCGCGCCGCTGATCGCCGACTGGGTCGCGGCCGGGGCCGAACGGCTGGTGCTCGCGATGCGGCAGGACGCCTGGCGGCGCGACCCGCTGACCGTCACCGGGCTGCTGCCCACCCTGGTCGCGGTGAGCCAGCACGCGGTCGCGGAGCTGCTCGTGCCGGTCGGCGGGACGGTCCCGGGGTTCGTCTGCGAGCGGTGCGGGGTACTCAGCAGCACAGGAACCGACTGCCCCGATGGCCCTTCGGCGGCCCGGTGGGTGCCCGACCTGTTCGAGGAGATGGTCGTGGCGACGATCAGCGACGGCGGGCGGGTGGACGCCGTCTACGACCCGCCAGGAGACGTATCCGCGCATCTTCGGTTCCCTGTCGTCTGAGCCCAGGGAGGTAATCACGATGGCTGGCACGCAGACGCTGCAAGTGCAGACCCATACTCAGGGAGCGGTCCCCGAGGACGCCGTCGACCTGGCCGTGATCCGGGTCCGGGCGCAGCTTCGGGCGGCGTCCGAGCCGGTGCTGTTCGCCCGGGTGAAGCTGACCATGGCCGCCGATCCGGCGGTGGAACGGTCGGCCATCGCCCAGGTCAACGTCGACCTGAACGGCCGCCCGATCCGGGCGCAGGCCACCGGCGAGACGATGCGCGAGGCGATCGAGCTGATGTGCGACCGGCTCCGGGTCCAGCTCGAGAGGGCGGAACGGAACTGGGCCGGGATCCGCGGCGGGCTGCCGCTGGACGAGCCGGGCGAGTGGCGGCA
>JAJYTW010000374.1 GCA_021792855.1 Actinomycetes bacterium | reverse complement strand
GCGCGCCGGACTGCCCTGCCGTCGCTGCGGAACGGCCGTCCGGCGGGCGGGCCAGGGCCAGGCGACCGAGGAACGGGTCACCTTCTGGTGCCCGTCCTGCCAGCCGGAGTGAGGTTCCGCGCGCCTGCCCGGCTCACCCGGCCGGTAACAGGCCGTAGCACGACTCAAGCCCGCGTGATCGCGGGCGACGGAGGGGCCGGGACGATCGCGTCCCGGCCCCTCCTGCGTCCGCTCTCCTCCTGGATCCCCGCCCGGCGCTTCCGCGGCCCTATCCTGGGCGGCGTGCAGCGCCACGGCAGGACCCAGTCGTTGCCGGACGACGCGACGGGTGTCGCCGCGTTCGTCCGTGACCGGTGCCGCCTGCTTCCGGTGCCGGACGTGCCCGGCATCCGGCTCTACCTAGCCGCGGACGTCTACACCGTGTGGGAGCAGACCGAGCGCGAGCTAGGCGGCCGCGAGGTCCCGCCGCCGTTCTGGGCGTTCGCCTGGCCCGGCGGCCAGGCGCTGGCCCGCTACCTGCTCGAACACGCCGAGACCGTCGCCGGGCGCACCGTGCTCGACCTGGGCTCGGGGTCGGGTCTCACCGCGATCGCTGCGGCGCTGGCGGGCGCGGCCGCGGTGACGGCCAGCGAGCTTGACCCGTTCGCGGTCCGCGCGATCGGGCTCAACGCCGCGGCCAACGAGGTAGCGGTCGAGGTCACCGGCGACGTGCTGGACGGCGACGGCGAGGGCGCCGAGGTCATCCTCGCCGGGGACATCTGGTACGAGCGGCGCCTGGCCGACCGTGCTCTCGGCCTGCTCCGGCGGGCGGCGGAACGCGGCGCGCTGGTCCTGGCCGGGGACGTGGGCCGGGCCTTCCTGCCCCGGGATCAGCTCCGGCCGGTGGCCAGCTATCGGCTGCGGGTCGCCGCCGATCTAGAGGATAAGCCGGTCAAGGACGTCCAGATCCTCACGCTGCGATAACCAGCCGAACCCCGGTGCGTGCACCACGCACCGCGCGGGTGAAGGATAGGCGGACGTGCGGCGGGCCCCGCGCGGTACGGGGCCGGAGTCCCGCGCGAAGGGAGCCCTTGGTGAGCCAGCAGCACGCTGACCTAGCCCGCGATCCAGCAGACCAGACCGGCCGCGGCCAGACCGGCCCCGGCGGCCCGGCGGCTCAGGTGCCGGCGGCCGTCCCGGCCCGGCGCCGGACCGCCCGCCGGTACGGCCGCGGCTTCCGATCGCTCACGCTGGTCACCCTGGTCATCGCCTACCTGCTGATCGTGCTTGGGGACACGGTGCGGGTCACCGAGTCCGGGATGGGCTGCGCAAGCTGGCCGCTGTGCAACGGCAGCATCGGCCTGGTCGGGACCTACCACGCGATGCTGGAGCAGTCGCACCGCTACGTCGCGGCGGTGGTGTCCATCCTGGTCGCCGCGACCTTCGCGGCCGCCTGGCGGCGCGCCCGCCGGGACCGCCTGGTGTTCGGCGGCGCCGCGTCCGCGCTTGCCCTGATCGGCGTCCAGGTGCTGCTCGGCGCGCTGACCGTGTTCACCCGCAACGTCGGCTGGACGGTGGCGCTGCACCTGGCCGGCGCCTGGCTGGTGGTGGCCGCCGTGACCGTGACCGCGGTCGCTTCCTGGCGGGCGGAGGCCGGCGCAGCCGACCGTCCCGGCCCGCTGGCCCGGGCGATCCCGTCCGGCCGGTTCGGCGCCGCCGCCCCGGTCGCCCTGTTCGTGCTGTCGGTGAGCGGCATGCTGGTGCTGCACGAAGGTGCCAGCAACGCCTGCCCTGGCTGGCCGCTGTGCCCGGGCGGGTCGTCGGCCCCGGGCGGCCTGGTCGCGCTGCAGTACCTGCACCGGTCGCTGGTCCTGGTGGCGACGGTGGTGATCGTGGCGGCCGCGATCGCGACCTGGCGCGCGCGCCGCGCCCCGGGCACCGACAAGTCGCTGGCCGCGACCGCGCTCGTGCTGCTGGCCGCCACCGCTGCGATGGGCGGCGTGGTCGCCACGACCGGCGCCCCGGCATGGGCACAGGACCTGCACCTCGCGATCGCCAGCGGCCTGTGGATCACGGTCGTCGCGATGGCCGTCCCGGCCCGCCGGTCGCCGGAGCAGGCTTCCGGCCAGGAGGCCGCGGCCACCATGGCGGAGTCCGCGCTGGCCTAGCCGGCCAAGGCCGAGCGCCGCCTCGCCAGATCCCTTACTCCGGCGTTAACGCACCTCTCCCGCGCGGGCCGGGCGGGCCGGCGGATCGACGTCGGCGTTCCCCCGTCCCGGCGGGCGGCCGGCCGGTCCCGCTGCCCGACCAGCCAGCCACGACGACGTCGCGCCCCGCGCCCTGCCAGGGCGCGGGGCGCGACGCGCATCCCGAGACAAGCTCCGTTACGCGTCCCGGCGCAGGAACGCGATCAGCCCGCCCGCGATCGCCACGGCGGCATAACCGCCGAAGACCGCGAACCCGACCCACGGCGAGAACGGGTTGACCCCGACAATCTGGCTCTGCCAGATGTGCGATCCGGCGAAGAACGGGATCCACTTGTCGATATCCGCCTGGCCGAACCACCCGCTCGGCGGCCCGGGCAGGAAGTTGGTCAGGATCATCAGCACGAACATCAGCCCGATCCCGGCCGAGATCGCCCCGGCGGTGTGCCGGAGCATCGCCCCGAGGCCGAA
>JAJYTW010000373.1 GCA_021792855.1 Actinomycetes bacterium | reverse complement strand
AGAGCCCGAGCAGCGGCGCCGCGTAGGCCGGGTAGGCGGCGATCGCGATGGCCGCGAACGCCGCAGCCATAGCCGCCATCAGCACCGGGCGGCTGGCAGTGCGCCGGAGTGCTGTCGCCAGCCGCGTACCGGTCCTGGCCGCGGCCTCGCGGGCGTGCAGAACGGGCACCGCGACCAGCACGATCGCGTAGACGGTGGCCGCGACCAGGCACAGGAACACGTAGCCGACCGCGGTGGTGAACTGCTCACCGGCGAGCGCGGCCGTCGCCGAGGCGAGGCTGATCACCAGGTACGGCGCGACCGTCCGGGCCGGGAGGATCTCCAGTCCTGCGTCGCCCTTCGGGGTCACCTTGAAGGTGATCGGCCGCGGCCGGACCCGCTGCCAAAGCGCGGCGCCCACGCCCATCGCGATGTACGGCCACCTGGTCAGCCCGTATAGCCAGTTCTCCCAGCTCAGGACCGGGGCCGTGGCGGGCCGCAGCAGCCCCCGGCGGCGCAGCAGGATAATGATCGCCACCATCGACAGCGAGATCGCCCACCAGTGCGCCAGGAACGCCAGGTAGTTGACCCTGATCCAGGATGCGCCGCTGAGCACCGCGATCGGTGCCAGGGCCAGGCCGACGACCGTGGTCCAGGCCAGCAGGCTGTAGTACGACAGCGCGTACAGGAACCGGGCCCGCAGCAGCCACGGGAGCCGCGCCACGTTCTTCGGCATCAGCCCGACCAGGATGACGGTCAGGCTGCGGGACCACTGGAACTCCTGCACGATCATGGCCGCGAAGGTGTCCGGTCCATCGCCGTGCGCCTCCGCGTCGATCGCGAAGATGCCCTGCCACCCGGCCGCGTTCAGCAGGAATGTCGTGGAGAAGTCCTCGGCCAGTTCCGGGCCGATGCCGCCGATCTCCCGCAGCGCTGAGGTCCGGACCGCGTAGTGCGAGCCGATGCACACCGGTGCGAGGCCCTTGCCGTGGCCAAGCTGAGCTGGGCCGTGGAAGGTGGCCTCCCGGTGCAGCCTGCCCCGGGCCGACCAGGACCCGCCGGCATTGGCGTCGCACACGCTCGGCGCGGCGACGTAGCCGACCGCCGGGTCGGCGAACGGCCGGACCATCTCGGCCAGGTAGGTCGGCGACGGCCGGTGGTCGCAGTCAAGCTGGGCCACGACGTCGTAGTCCCGGTAGCCCCAGTGATCGTAGAAGTACGCCAGGTTGCCTTCCTTGCACCGGGTGCGGCGCGGCCAGGTCACCCGGTGGTAGCTGGCAACCCCGTTCCTGGTCGACACCTTGACGCCGTTCCGCGCGCACCAGGCAAGCACGACCTCATCGGGTCGCTCGTCGCACAGCCAGACGTCGTACTCCAGCGGGAACCGCTGGGTGAGCATCGCCCGCAGGGTCGACTTGGCCAGTTCCCACGGCTCCGACGGGGCCCTGGTCACCACGAACGCGACACGCAGGTCCGGAACCTGCACGGCGGGACTGAGCCGCCACAGCCAGTTCGCGCCGATGATGAAGATCACCGGGAACAGCGACACGTAGGCCAGCACGACGCTGTTCACGACCAGGCCGATCGTGCCCACCCGGTGACCTGGCGCGAGCCACCACAGCCAGAAGGCGACCACGCTGGCCACCCAGGCGACGGTCAGCAGGGCTACCGTCAGCCGGTCCCGGCGGCTCAGCGCCATCGTCAGGGTCCGGGCCGAGAGGCGCCGGCGCGGGGCCGGCCGGGGCGCCAGCACCGGGCCGATGTCCTCGATGGTCTTGATGCTGCCGTCGGCCAGGCTGATCAGGTCCCGGACCATGTCGCGCCGGGCATCGGGGTCGGCCGCGACAACCGATTCCGCGGCCTGGCGCTCTGGCGCCGTCTCTGGCACTTCCGCGTCGGTATCGATGGCTGAACCCCCTCACTTGCGACGATCACGATGGACTGATCTCGGTACTGCTGAACCCGTCGGTACGAGCCTGGATACATAACGCCGGGAAGTCGCTATCAGTATTTCCGCGACCCGGAAATCCAGAGGCTCGAGCATGGCCAGATAACTGCGCCGATGCAATTACGGTAAGCACAATTAGCGGTCCGGTCAATTCCTGGCTGACGAGCCTGAATCCCTTGCCAGGCAGGCGCTCTAGCGTCCGAGGAGGCCCTCACGAGCAGGTTTGGCGGTTAATCAGCAGACGATGTTCACGGCTTCTGCATAAGATCTACACACTGGATTAAGGCGTACCGGCCGCACCTATAGTGGCTCCGCGCCAGGATTTAAGACGTCCGCTCTCGGTTATGATTCCGATATCCGCTGTGCCGCGGCCCGTCTCTTCGCACGATGCTCACGGCGGGTGTGTTTAAACGCCTAGTCAATCAGGCGTTTCCCCGACTTAACTGGCGCCATTGCGAAGATCGGCCGGAGATAGCCCTGCGGGCCTCCCGAGGTAACCGGGACGAGGCAGGACGCCGCCCCGAGATAAGCCGGGACGGCGCCCCGGGTTGCCGGTGCCGGGCCCCGTCGTGACGCAGGACACAGCCGAGTCGGGAACAGGGCGGGCGCACACCGGGTTCGCGGCACCGGCGGGCCGCCAGGCCGCCACGCCCCCGGGCACCGGCGGGCCGCCACCCGCCGCGGCGCCGCCAGGCCGCCACGCCCCCGGGCACCGGCAATCGGATATCG
>JAJYTW010000090.1 GCA_021792855.1 Actinomycetes bacterium | reverse complement strand
ATCGCCGTTCCGAGCGGCGCCGGATCCTCGCGCCGCTCCCGGCGGCGGCGGCCGCCGGACGGGCCGGCCGCCTCGCCGTCCCTGGGCCGCCGAACCGGGGGGGCCGTCGGCTGGCCGGCCCCGCGGGCCGCCGCCAGCGCCTTCGCGCGGGTCAGTGCCGCGGCCGCGAGGGACTCCCGGTCGGCGGGACGCGGCCGGGGGACGGACGCGGACCCGGACCCGGACTCGGGCACCGACCCGGGCACCGACTCGGATGGCTCAGGCATGGCTGATCACCCCGCCCGCCACTGAGTAACTGGACCCGGCCAGGGCGGCCGGGACATCCGCGGCGACCGCCGCGGTGATCAGCACCTGCTCGGCCGACGAGGCGAGTTCGGCCAGCCGTTCCCGGCGGCCTGCGTCAAGCTCGGCGAACACGTCGTCCAGCATCAGCACCGGGTCGTCGCCGTCCGCGCGGAGCAGTTCGAAGGCCGCCAGCCGCAGCGCGAGGGCGAGCGACCAGGACTCGCCGTGGCTGGCGTAACCGCGGGCCGGCAGCTCGCCGATGCCCAGTTCCAGCTCGTCGCGGTGCGGGCCGACCAGGCAGACCGCCCGGTCAAGCTCGGCCCGGCGGAGCCGGTGCAGGGACTCGCGCATCGCGTCGGCCAGCTTGCCAGGGTCCGGGTCGGGATCCCGTTGACCGCTTCGTTCCGAGCCGTGCCGGTAGCTGGCGAAGGCCGGTCGCTGGTCGGCGGACACCTCGGCGTAGGCGGCGGCGAACAGCGGCCGCAGCGCCGCCACCAGGCGGAGCCGCCCGGCCGTGAGCTCGGCGCCGTGCTCGACCAGCTGACCGTCCCAGATGTCCAGGCCGGGCGGGTCACCCCGGCCGGCCGCCCGGGCCGACTTCAGCAGGGCCGTCCGCTGCTTGACGACCCGCTCGTAGTCCGACCTGATCGCGGCGTACCTGGGCCGGCTGGCGACCAGCAGGTCGTCGAGGTAGCGCCGGCGCTGCTCGGGGTCTCCCTTGACCACGGCCAGGTCCTCGGGTGCGAACAGCACGCACCGCAGGACGCCGATGGCGTCCCTCGGGCGGCTGAGCGGGGACCGGTTCAGCCGCACCCGCTTCGGCCGTCCGGCGTTCAGTTCGATCTCCACCAGGTTGTCCCGGTCGGTGGTGCGCACAACGCCCCGCACGATCGCGCGTTCGGCGCCGGACCTGATCAGTGCCGCATCGGCGGAGACCCGGTGGCTGGAGAAGCTGGCCAGATATCCAGCGGCCTCGATCAGGTTGGTCTTCCCGGCCCCGTTCGGCCCGGTGAAGGTGGTCACGCCGGGCGTCAGCGCGATGTCCGCCGCGGCGTAGCTGCGGAAGTCGGAGAGCGCGAGGCGGGCCAGATGCACGCCAGGAGACTAGCCGGTCCCGCCGTCGCTGCTAGCCGTTGAGCCGGAACGGCATCAGCAGGTAGCGATAGTCGGGGGTGCCGTCCGGGCCCGGCTTGCCGGTCAGCAGCGCGGGCTTGCCCGGCTCGGTGAACGCGATCCTGGTGGTGTCTGAGTCGATCGCGGCCAGGCCGTCGAGCAGGTACTGGGGGTTGAACGCGATGGTCAGGTCGTCGCCGTCGAAGCTCGCCTCGATCGCCTCGTCCGCCTGCGCCTCGTCCCCGGTACCCGCCTCGAGGGTGACCTGGCCGCTGGTGAAGGTCAGCTTGACGGCGGTGTTGCGCTCGGCAACCAGGGCCACCCGGCGAACCGACTCGGCAAGCTGGCTGGTCGCGACCTCCGCGGTGGCGTTCACCGTGGCTGGCAGCAGGGTGCGGTAACGCGGGAACTCGCCGCTCAGCAGGCGGGTGGTGGTGCGCCTGCCCGCGGCCTCGAAGCCGATCATGCCGTCACCGCCGATGTGCGGGCTGGCGCTGGCCTGCTCACCGGGCAGGGCGAGGGCGATCGCGACCTCGGCCGCGGCGGTGAGCGAGCGGGCGGTGTCGGTCAGTGCCTTGGCCGGCACCAGGACCGCGGCGGACAGGTCGGGCCGGGCAGGCGTCCAGCGAAGCTCGCGGACCGCCAGGCGGTACCGGTCGGTGGAGATCAGCGTGAGGGTGTCGCCCTCGATCTCGATCCGGACGCCGGTCAGCGAGGGCAGGGTGTCGTCCCGGCCGGCCGCGACCGCGGTCTGGCTGACCGCGGTGGCGAACGCGTCGCTGCCGACGGTGCCTGCGGCCGGCGGCATCTCCGGCAGGGCTGGGTACTCGTCCTCGGGCATGGTCAGCAGGTTGAAGGTGGCGCTGCCGCAGGTCAGGACCGCACGGCCGGACTCGGAGCTGATCTGGACCGGCTTGCCAGGCAGGCTGCGGCTGATCTCGGCGAGGAGCCGGCCGGATACCAGGGCGCTGCCCGCGGTCTGGGTGGTCACCTGGAGCTTGGCCTGCGCGGAGACGTCGTAGTCGAAGCTGGACAGGGTCAGCTCGTCCTCGGTGGCGTGCAGGCGCATCCCGGCGAGGACGGGCACGGTCGGCCGGGCGGGGAGGGCCCGGGCGGTCCATGCCACCGCGTCGGCGAAGACGTCGCGTTCGACGATGATCTGCACGGCTGGCTGCCTTTCGTTGCGCGCACCGGCCCGGGCGGTGACGGCGGGTGCGCGCGGACCGGATTTGTCGGTGCCCAAGCCTAGCCGGGCCCGATGTTTGGCGTTCGGGCTTCACGGGGACAACGCTCTGCGACGACGCGCCGCCGCCACGCTACTTGGGTTTGTCGATCTCGGTAATGACAAGGGCAGTAGTCGTCATAGGGCCGGTGGATACTGGGGATAAGCCCGTTCACCCTGGTCAGGACCCCTGCGCTGCGCACAGGGCAGGTGGATCGCTGGCGAGCGCGCTGGCCCGTCGCTGTGGAAGCGGGCAGTGGCGGCTGCGGCGCCCGCAGGGTTATCCCCGGCTTGGACGCAGGCTTCGGCCGCCTATCCATAGATCATCCACACATTCATCCACAGCCTGTGTGTACGAATAGTGATCGCTGACGTCGTTGAGTCAGCGGACAACTACTTTGCGTTACCGGGATTGGCGTGACCACTGTGCCCCAGGCGGGCGGGAGGAGTCAGCTGGGCAGGGCCTGCTGCTTGATCCGGTTAGTCAGCTCGGTCACCTGGTTGTAGATCGACCGGCGCTCGGCCATCAGGGAGCGGATCTTGCGGTCGGCGTGCATGACCGTGGTGTGGTCGCGGCCGCCGAACTGCTGGCCGATCTTCGGCAGCGACAGGTCGGTTAGCTCGCGGCACAGATACATCGCGATCTGCCGGGCCGTCACGAGCACCCGGGAGCGGGAGGTGCCGCACAGGTCGTCGATGGACAGGCCGAAGTAGGACGCGGTCTGGCCCATGATCGTCGCGGCGGTGATCTCCGGGCCCTGGGCCTCGGGGATCAGGTCCTTCAGCACGAACTCGGCTAGCTGGAGGTCGACCGACTGGCGGTTCAGGCTGGCGAAGGCGCTGACCCGGATCAGGGCGCCCTCAAGCTCGCGGATGTTGGTGGAGATCCGGCTGGCGATGTACTCCAGCGCCTCGGGCGGCGCGTTCAGCCGGTCCTGGACGGCCTTCTTGCGCAGGATCGCGATCCTGGTCTCCAGTTCGGGCGGCTGGATGTCGGTCAGCAGGCCCCACTCGAACCGGCTCCGCAGCCGGTCTTCCAGCGTCACCAGGCGCTTAGGCGCCCGGTCGCTGGAGATCACGATCTGCTTGCTGGCGTTGTGCAGCGTGTTGAACGTGTGGAAGAACTCCTCCTGGGTTCCCTCCTTGTTTTCCAGGAACTGGATGTCGTCGACCAGCAGCACGTCCACGTCGCGGTAGCGGCGGCGGAAGCCGTCCTGCTTGCCGTCCCGGATCATGTTGATGAAGTCGTTGGTGAACTCCTCCGAGCTCACGTACCGCACCCGGATGCCGTTGTAGAGGCTCTGCGCGTAGTGCCCGATCGCGTGCAGCAGGTGCGTCTTGCCGAGACCGGAGTCGCCGTAGATGAACAGCGGGTTGTAGGCCTTGGCGGGGGCCTCGGCGACGGCGACGGCCGCCGCGTGCGCGAACCGGTTGCTGGA
Organism: Actinomycetes bacterium; assembly: GCA_021792855.1. GTDB lineage: Bacteria > Actinomycetota > Actinomycetes > Streptosporangiales > Streptosporangiaceae > Chersky-822. Next base: position 12,404 of record JAJYTW010000090.1, on the reverse strand, counting down.
CCCGATCACGAAGGTCTCGAAGGTGTACTTCGGATTCAGCCGGGTCTGGGCAGCCGCCCGGGCGGCGTTCTGGCCAGGAATGCGCGGTCCGCCCTGGCCGTGGCCGCGGTGTCCCTGCTGGTCGGGCTCGGGGCCGCGGTCCTGGACGGGACCGGCCGCATGCCGGCCGTTCGAGCCGGGCTGGTCCGGCGCGTGCTGGACCTGGCGCTGACCGGGCAGGCCGGCAGGGCCGGGCTGAAGCTGGTACTGGCCGGGATAGCCGGCCGGGATGGGCTCCGTGCCTGGCCCGGCTCCCTGGCCCGGGCGGCCGTGGCCGGCCAGGTGAGCCGCATCGGCGGCCAGATGGCTCACCGCGCCGTCCCCGAGAGCCGCCTCGTCGCCGCGGACCGTCGCGAAGAACCCCGGCACGCTCTCGGTTCCCTCGGCGACGCCGAACGGCTGCCGGATGCCGAGCGGTTCGGGCGCCCCGTGCGGCTCGCTCGGGGCGGGCGGGGCCGCGCCGACGGCGGGGTCGATGATGACGGCAAGCTGGATGCTGCGGCCAAGCTCGCGGGAGAGCGCGTTGGTGATCAGGGCCCTGAGCCGGTTCTCCAGCTGATCCTTGGCGAACTCGTTCGGGGTGGCGATCAGCGCGGTATTCTCGACCAGCCCGAGCGGGCGGGTGAGCTGAAGCCATGCTCGCTGGTATGGCTCGATCTGCATGTCGCCCAGGTCGTTAAGTGACCTGGCCCAGATTTCGGCGAGGTCTGGTTCGCTCACCTCGCGCCCCCCACGTCGTGTTCAACAGGTTTATCCACAGCATGTGCAACGCCCCGGTGCGCCACGCTGCCGCAGATTCCGGGTAGCCGCTGGCATGGCTATCTCGGGGCGGCAAGACTATCCACAGCCTAGGGGCGCGATGGCCGGCCTGTGCGTCAAATGCCGACTGTCGGCGTCAGCCGCGAGATTCCGGTTTGACCGGGCGCGGGTCGCCAGCGTAGCGTTAATCAGTCCGGCCACTCCGGCGGCGCTTAATGCTGCACGCTATCCTGGCCTGCCCCAGGGGCGGCGAACCGGTACTGCTGGCCCGAACGACTTCCGAACCTGATCTGGAGTTCCTGTGAGCAAGCGCACGTTCCAGCCGAACAATCGCCGGCGGGCGAAGACGCACGGGTTCCGGCTGCGGATGCGCACCCGCGCCGGCCGCGCGGTGCTTGCCGCACGGCGCCGCAAGGGCCGTGCCCGGGTCAGCGTCTGAGCTGGCGACCGCGTGACGCGCGGCGGTGAGGCGGGATGTTGCCCCCGGCCGCGCGGATGCGTCGTCGCACCGAGTTCACGGCCGCGGTTCGTCGCGGTCGGCGGGCGGGACGAACCTGTGTGGTCGGCCACCTGGTGGTCCGGCCTGATTGCGACGAGCCGGCCCGGGTGGGGTTCATCGTGAGCCGCGCGGTCGGACCCGCAGTAGTGCGGAACCGGGTTCGTAGGCGGCTTCGCCACCTGGTAGCCGGGTACCTGCACTCCCTGCCGCGGGGTAGCCTCGTTGTGTTGCGCGCTAATCCCCCGGCCGCGACGGCAAGCCAGGCGGACTTGGCCGCTGATCTGGGCTCGGTGATCCGGGCGCTGCTCCGGCGGCAGGGTGGTGCGGTGTGAAAGAGACAACAGAACCTACCCGGGACACGGTCCGGCGGCCGTCGCCGCTGGCGCGTGCTCTCATGGGGCTGATCTGGTTCTACCGGACGCTGATCAGCCCGCTGCTGCCGCCGCGCTGCCGGTTCTACCCGTCGTGCAGCGCGTACGCCCTCGAGGCGGTGCGGGTGCACGGAGCGGGACGCGGAAGCTGGCTGGCGGTCCGGCGGCTCGGCAAGTGTCATCCGTTCCATCCCGGGGGACTCGACCCGGTCCCGCCTGCCCGGCATCGGCACTCGGGCGATGCGGGCATCGCATCCGATGCGGGCGACGACCACGGCGATCCGGGCGCTGCCCACCGACGAGCGAGGGAACTAGCAAGTTGAGCATCCTCAACCCGATCAACGACGCGGTTGCCTGGGTCATCACGCAGCTGTTCAACCTGCTGTACCCGGTCTTCGGGGCGGCCAGCGGGATCACCTGGCTGCTGGTCATCGTGTTGCTGGTGGTGCTGATCCGGCTGATCCTGGTGCCGCTGTTCATCAAGCAGATGCACACCCAGCGGGCGATGACCGCGCTGGGGCCGAAGATGGCGGAGCTTCGCAAGAAGCACAAGGGCGACAAGGAGAAGCTCAACGCCGAGACGATGAAGCTGTACCAGGAGGCGGGCGTCAACCCGCTGATGGGCTGCCTTCCGCTCGTGCTCCAGATGCCGATCTTCTTCGCGCTGTTCGACGTGCTCCGGTTCATCGCCGAATGGCACCAGGGGCAGAAGCTGAATTACGGGCTCAGCGAGTTCCTGATCAACAGCGCGCAGCACGCGTCCATCTTCGGCGCGACGATCAGCGACAAGGTGCTCTTCACCCACGGGATGAACGTCTCGCTGGAAGCCAAGGCCGTGATCGTCGTCGCCGTGGTGATCAGCATGGTGACGACCTTCCTGACCGTGCGGCAGAGCCAGAAGCGCGGCATGATGCCCTCAGCGGGCGACAACAGCGCGATGGGCCAGTCCCAGAAGCTGATGATGTACGTGATGCCGCTGTTCGCGCTGACCGGCCTGTACTGGCAGTTCGGCCTGGTCCTGTACTGGGTGACTACCAACGTGTGGACGCTGGGCCAGCAGTTCGTGCTACTGCGCAAGTATCCGGTTGGAGCGGCGGCGGCCCAGGCGGGCGGCAACGTGCCGACCGGGGGCAAGTCGAGGTCGGGGCTGGGTCTCGGTAGGTCGGTTACCCGATCGGCACTGACCGGCGGGACGGGCACGGCCGGGAAGGCCGCGCAGAAGCCGGCCGCCGGGGAGAACGCGGCTCAGGCGGGTGGCGAGGCGGCGAACGCTGGCCCGTCGGCGAACGGCACGGCACCCGCGGCCGGTGCCCCGGCGGGCGAAGCCGGCGCTCAGGAGCAGCCAGCGGCCGGGAAGGGCGCGCAGGGCAAGCCCGCAGCGGCGAAGCCCGCGCCCGCTAAGCCGTCGGCGGCCAAGGGCGCGGGACAGAAGAGTGTCCCGGCTAAGGGCGCTTCCGGCGGGAGCAACGGGCACAGGCCGGCCAGTGAGGGCGGGATGCTGAAGCGATTCGGTCGCTCCCGGCCGGAGCCGGAGCCGGAGCCTGAGGTATCGGAGACTAAGATCGTGCGGCGGCAGCAGCAGCGGCAGTCGCGGAGCAAGCGGACGGGCAAGCGCTGAGTGCGTGACTGACGGCCGGACGCCATCGGCGTCCGGGCCGGGGTCGCGGGCTGATACCGACGAGGAGGATCGTGCAGTGACGCATGGGGAGGACACGCTCTCCGAGTCGGAGGAAGCGGTGCCGGTCGGGGTAGCTGACGACGCGGACGAGGTTGACGACGCGGACGCCGGGATCGAGGACGAGCCTGCCGCTGAGCGTGGCGCACCGGATATCGCTGATCTGGAGCTTGAGGGCGAGATCGCCGCTGACTACATCGAGGGCCTGCTGGACGTCGCGGATCTCGATGGCGACATCGACATGGACGTCGAGGGCGACCGTGCGGTGGTTTCCGTGGTTGGCGCCACGCTGGACGAACTCGTTGGCGATAACGGCGAGGTGCTGGACGCCCTCCAGGAACTGACCAGGCTCGCTGTGCTCAGGCAGACCGGGAACCGGACACGGCTGATGCTGGACATCGGCGGGTACCGGGCCGAGCGGCGGGCCGAGTTGACTGAACTGGGCACCAGGGTGGCCGATGAGGTCAAGCGGACGGGCGAGGCGAAGGCCCTGGCGGCGATGAACGCGTTCGAGCGCAAGATCGTGCACGACGCGATCGCCGCGGCGGGACTGCGGAGTGAGTCCGAGGGCATGGACCCCAACCGCAGGGTGGTCGTTCTTCCTGGCAGCTGAGCTGGCCCGGGGAGAGATTCCGGCGGCGCCGGACGCGGCGCGGACGGTCTTCGGTCCGGCTCTCGGCGCGGCCGAGCATTACGCGCAACTACTCGCGGGCGCCGGTGTGGCGCGTGGACTGATCGGCCCGGCCGAGGCAGACCGGATCTGGGAACGGCATCTGCTGAACTGCGGCGTGGTCGCGGAGCTTGTGCCGGACGGTGGGGTGCTGGCTGACCTGGGATCCGGTGCGGGGTTGCCGGGCATCGTGCTGGCCATTCTGCGGCCGGGCACCGAGGTGGTGCTGATCGAGCCGATGGTGCGCCGCACGGTCTTCCTGAGCGCGTGTGCCGCCGAGCTTGGGCTGGCTAATGTCAGGGTCGAGCGGAGCCGCGCAGAGGATCTTGCCGGGCGGCTTGACGCGGATGTGGTGACGGCACGCGCCGTCGCCCCGCTAGAGCGCCTGGCGGTACTGGCGGACGGCTTGGCGCGCCGGGGTGGCCTGGTGCTGGCTATGAAGGGGTCATCGGCGACCGACGAGGTGCGGCGATCGGCCGCTGTGCTGAGCGGGCTCGGAGTGACCGACGCGCGGATCGTTGCCGCCGGGGTCGGCGTTATCGAACCGGCGGCGACGGTCGTCAGCTTTCACACGGCGAGCACCGGGCCGGATTCGGCTGGTGCGGGGCGGCGCGGCGGCCGTTCAGCGGGTCGCCGGCGGTAATAGGCGGTTGTCCGGTGCTGCCGGGCTGACTGTCGGCTTAGGCTGGTGCTGATCTAGGCTCCGGCGGTTCCGGCTGGGACGCGGGGCTACGGGGCGGATCAGAGTGAGGTGACCTGTCATCATGACAGCCACATGGTCCGGGCTTGGCTGGCCGCGCGATGAGGCGGAGGCCCGGGTCGCGGCGCGACCGGACCACGATTCGCACGGGCTCGGCTGGTCCGATGCCGGCGCGGTGCTGGCCCGGAGCGAGTCGGCGGCGCTACCGGTTGCGGTAGCGGCCCGGATCGGGGCGGTGGCCAGCGGAAATGAACGCGGCGCCGCGGATGCTTCCGGTGAGGCTGGCGGCATCGAGGATTGGACAGGGGCCGGTCGGTTCCCGGTAGCGGGACATGGCACTGGCGATGGAAGCAAGATCGTTGCGCGCGAGGCGCGGGTTCTCTCCGGTGCACGGGACGGTGACCTGAGCGTCGCGAGTACTGCGGCGAGGCTGCCAGCAGCGACGCTACGTCCGGCGCCGTCTTCGGTTCGGTCTCTGCCTCCGGCTCATCGCGGCACCGTGCCGGGGGTGGGATGGCCGGGTCCCGATGCTCGGGCGAGCGCGGTGATGCTGGGTAGGGCGTCATGGCGGAGCGGTCGCCGGATGCCGGTCCGGGAGGACATGCGCTCATCCTCGGTACTTGCCCGTGGGACGCTGGCGCCAGCGGCAATCCACTACGAGAGCGGGATCGGCTGGCCTGGGCCTGTAGCGGACAGCGCTGAGCCGGGCACGAAGCGCTCCGGCGCTGAGTCGCCGGAGCACAGTGGCGGGACCGCTGGTGACTTGGTGCCGGGGACTGCAAGTCCGGTAGGTGTGCACGACGACCGGCCGGCTGAGGCCGTTTCACGTGAAACAGGCGTAGGCGCCGGAGCTGTGCCGGCGGACGTCGGTCTGCGGGTTCGGCCGGAACGCTCTTACCCCCCTGCCCGTGTACCGGAGGATCCGACGGCCGGGGATTCGATGCGACGCGGCCCCGCCGCGTGGCGGGGAGAACGGTCGGCACCGGATCTGGGCCTGCGGGCAGCGGGATCTGGTGACGGCGGGCAGCCAGTGCGGTCGAGCACCGGGTGGCCAGGTCCGGAGCCGGGCGGAGGAGTCGGTGTTGGAGCCGGGGAGCCGGAAGTCAGCGAGAGTCCGGAGCCCTGGTCCGCAGCGGGTGAGTCCGGGCTTGGCTGGTTCACTGCCGGGCAGACGTCGGACCAGGTGGCAGAGGGCACCGGCCAGGCTGCGATCGCCGATGCCGGGGCTGCCGATCCGGGTGGCGCGAGGCCCGGTGGCCCGGTTCCCGGTGCGGCGACATTCGGTGGGTCTGATCGGCCGGACGCTGACCAGGCGGCGGTCGGCTCCGACTGGCGGTTGCCGGTGGCGGGCACCGGGGAGGCGGGCACCGGGGAGGCGGGCACCGGGGTGGCGGAAACTGCGGAGGCGGGCACCGGGGAGGCAGAAGTTGGGGAGGCGGACGCGGGGTCGACCGGCGGGTATCTGGCCGGGGACTGGGATGCTGATCTGCCCGGCGGCACTGGCAGCCCAGGTGCGACGGGTGGACCGGGCAGGCATGCGGCCGCCGAGCGTATCGGCGGCGGCGAGCGGATCGCTCCCCGGCATGGCAGGCCACTGGGCTGGTATGCGGCTGAGAGCGAGGGCGTCTGGCCGGATCGGGGGAATCAGGTCGATGTGCCCCCGGGCGCCGGATCAGATCTGCCGGACAACCGCGTTCGGGCCGGGGAGGTTCGCAGTTGGGGGACGTCGCAGCCACCAGGCGGGCCTATGATCGCGGATGGCATAAGTTACGGCGCGCGAAGCGCTCCGGCTAGCGAGAGCGAGGATGAGGTGGCCATTCCTGCTGCTCCGGACGCTTCGGCGGATACGCCGATCGCGCGGGCGGCCCAGGCGGCAATGAAGGCCCGGGCGGCAAGCAGGCCGTGGCCGAAGCCCCGGTCGTGCCGGATCATGACGATCGCCAACCAGAAGGGCGGCGTCGGGAAGACCACCACCGCGGTCAACATGGCCGCGAGTCTCGCGATGCACGGAGCACGGGTGCTCGTCGTCGACCTGGACCCGCAGGGGAACGCCTCGACCGCCCTGGATGTGGAACACCGCGCGGGTACCTCCTCGATCTATCACGTGCTGGTAGAGGGCAGGCCCTTGCAGGATGTGATCCAGCAGGTCGCGGGATTCCCGTACCTGTACTGTGCGCCCGCGACCATTGACCTGGCCGGCGCGGAGATCGAGCTCGTGCCACTGGTCGCGCGCGAGGCGAGGCTTGGACGGGCGATCGCGGAATTCGATACCGCCGAGCTGGACTACGTCCTCATTGATTGCCCGCCGTCGCTAGGCCTGCTGACCGTCAACGCACTGGTTGCCGCACCGGAGGTGTTGATCCCGATCCAGTGTGAGTACTACGCGCTCGAGGGCCTGGAGCAACTCCTCCGGACGATCGAACTGGTGAAGAGTCACCTCAACCCCGGGCTCTCGGTCAGCACCATCCTGCTCACGATGTTCGACAGCAGGACGAGGCTGGCCAGCCAGGTGGCAGAGGAGGTCCGGAGCCACTTCGGCGACCTGGTGCTGTCCTCGGTTATCCCGCGGAGCGTGCGAGTGTCAGAGGCCCCGAGCTACGGCCAGTCGGTGATGACCTACGATCCCGGCTCCAACGGCGCCGTTGCCTACCTTGAGGCGGCGCGGGAGATGGCCTACCGGTCAGACGGGGCCGGATAGGCGTCGTGCGCGAGCCGATCCGACGCAACATGCCAGGTGGCAGCGGGTGAGATCCGCGTGCCCGTAGGCGTACGAGGTCCGGCGGAATCGCCGGCCTGGCAGGATGGACGGACAAGCCGGCCGGGCAAGGCTACCGGTAGCAGGGAGAGCTAGATGGCGCAGCAGAAGCGGGGCCTGGGCAAGGGTCTCGGAGCACTCATCCCGACCGGACCGGCCGCGAGTGCGGCGCCCACCACGGCGGGATGGGCTGGCCCGGTTGCCGGCGCGTCTGCCGCGGCGGCCCGGCCGGCCGATGTGGCTGGCGCCTACTTCGATGAGATTCCGGCGGCGTCAATCGTCCCCAATCCCCGCCAGCCGCGGCAGGTCTTCGACGAGGACGCTCTGGCCGAACTCGCCGAGTCCATCAAGGTTGTCGGCCTGCTCCAGCCAGTCGTCGTCCGGCAGACCGACCCGGAGCAGTACGAGATCGTCATGGGGGAGCGCCGGTGGCGCGCCTGCCAGCTAGCCGGGATTGAAGCCGTGCCCGCGATCGTCCGCCAGACCTCGGATGCGGACCTGCTGCGGGATGCCCTGATCGAGAATCTGCACCGTCAGCAACTGAACCCGCTGGAGGAGGCGGCTGCCTATCAGCAGTTGCTTGACGACTTCGGCGCGACCCACGAGCAGCTAGCCAGCCGGATCGGCCGGTCGCGCCCGCATATCACGAACACGATCCGGCTGTTGAACCTGCCGCCCGCGGTGCAGCGCCGGGTGGCGGCCGGGGTGCTGAGCGCGGGCCATGCCCGCGCGCTACTAGCGATCGAGGATCCCGAGGCGCAGGAGCAACTTGCCCACCGGATCGTCGCTGAGGGCCTGTCGGTCCGGGCGGTCGAGGAGATCGTGGCACTCGGTGGTGCGGATGGCCGGAAGCCGCGGCGTCAGCAGGCGCGCAAGCAGCCCGTTGCTCCCGGCCTGACCAGCCTCGCCAACCGGTTGTCCGATGCCCTCGATACCCGGGTGAAGGTAGAGCTTGGCCAGCGCAAGGGCAAGATCGTGGTCGAGTTCGCCTCGCTGGATGACCTGGACCGGATCGTAAAGACGATCTCGCCGGGTTTCCCGGGCAACGGGACGGACCAGTAGGCAGCACGCGGGGACGCGGAGCGAGTTCCTGGCTGGATCCATCGTGCACCATCGGCGTGTGCCCGGATCTCCAGACGGCAGGACGGCGCTAGTCAACGGTTTCACGTGAAACCGTGGCCGGTGATCACGCGGCGGCGGCAAGCCCGTCGGGTGGACTGCGCCTGCTACCGGAGGCGGCGCGGCAAGGAGGTCAGTCATGAGCGAGTCCGCGTTGCCGGCCGCGGCCGGGCCGGATCCCGGAATGGTTGCGTATGTCGGCGCGACCATCATCGACGGGCTCGGAGCGCCACCGATCCGCCGGGGAGCGGTCCTGGTGAGCGGCGAGCGCATCGTCGCCGTGGGCACCCAGCGAGAGGTGCCGATACCGCATGGGGCCAGGGTCGTTTCACTGGCTGGCCGATTCCTGATGCCGGGACTCATTGATGGCAACGTCCACCTGGTTCCCTGGCCCACCTGGAGCTACATCGAATTCCTCGCTCGCTATGAGGATCGCTTTGATGAGGTAGCCGTCGAGGGCGCGCAGATGGCGATCCGGGCAGGTATCACAACCGTGTTCGACTCAATGGGGCCACTCGACGCGCTCATCGCCGCGCGAGACCGGATCGACCGCGGCGAGGTGCCGGGCGCCCGAATGTTCGTCGCGGGCAACATTGTCGGATTCCGGGCGGTCTTCACGACATCAGCGTCGATGTCTGCCGCGAGCCAGGCCTTCCAGCGGCGAATCAACGACCGCTTCGAGGCCGGGGCCGGCCCGGACCTGCCGTGGAAGACACCACAGCAGATCTACGCTCAGATATCCCGGTACGCAGCCAGCGGAGTCGACTTCGTCAAGTACGGCGCCACGGGCGACGGGCAGCCGATCAACAGCGAGGTCGGACAGGAAGCCGTGCTGCGATTCAGCCCCGATCAGCAGCGAGCGATCGTCGACGCGGTACACGACGCGGGCAAGGTGGTACAGACGCACACCACGTCGGCGGAAGCGCTGCACATCGCCGTTGAGGTAGGAAACGACATCGGTCAGCATGCGTCCATGACCGGACGGTCGCGGATCTACCAGCGCACGATTGAGCGGATGCTCGAAACGGGCTATCACTGCGGGACGCAGTGGCTCCCGCTCACCGAGGATGAGCGCCGTATCGTGGCCGAACGCGCCTTCCCGGGTGACGACAGCGCCAACGGGAACGACGGCGTGAGCTTCGACCTGGAGAACGCCGTCCGACTGATCGAGGCGGGCGTTCCGCAGTTCATGAGCACCGACGCCGGCTGGACAGACCCCGACGTGGCCGCGGAGCAGCAGGGAGGTGGCCTTGAGGGACTTGCTTCCCTGCTCGGCGAGGCAGAACTGCTCAATCTGCGGGCGATGGCCGACCGGGGCATGAGTCCCATGCAGGTCCTCCAGGCCGCCACCTACAACGTGGCCAGGGCCTATCACGTCGATGATCAGATCGGGTCCCTGCGTGCGGGCTTGCAGGCCGACCTGCTCGTTCTCGATCAGGACCCGATAGCCAGCGTCGAGAATCTGCGTACGGTTGCCCTTGTCGTGCAGCGAGGTCGGGAAGTCGATGTCAGCGCCCTGCCGGCGCACCCAATCCTGACGTCCGCCGCCGCGCGGGAACCTGGCCGGATCAGGCGTGCCTGACGGCCCATGCTAAGCGGGCGGGACTACTGCCTCCGGCGGCGCGGATAGTCCGGCATAGTCGCGCACGGTAGCGGCGAAGCGCTCGGGTTCCGCGACGGTGAGCGTCAGACCGGGGTGGCGAAGCACCCCGAACGGGTCTATACCGGTCACAGGCTCATCGAACAGCAGGCATACTCCCCGCCGAATAGTCGTACCGAAGGTCAGTCCATGATCGGCAAGCGAGAGCCGGGGGCCGATCGCCCGGTAGGCCCGGTACGGACCGGTCACACAGACCTGGCGAACATTGGCCGGTGCGGTGTGGCACGTCCACGGACCGAGGCAGGCGATCAGCAGGTCAGGGCTGATGCTGACGTGCGAGGTCGCGGGGGTGATGCCGAGCGCGGCAAGTGGAAGGCGGAAGCGCCGGTCGAAGGCCATCTCGAACTGGCCGGACCCGGCGACCGCCGCGTGGCGGGTACCGGTACCGGACCCGCCCGGTCCGGCCAGTGCCGCGGCAAGATCAGCTGCCGTGGTCGCATCCCACCCTCCGGTGCCGTGCCAGCGGACCTGCCCGTCCCGGTCGGTCAGGAACAGCCAGATCGAGTTACGGTCGGCGATACCCAGCGGACCAGTGAGTCGGCGTAGGTCGGTATAGACGGTCAGGGTGCGGCGGCGGGCCTGCTGATCAGCGATCGAGGCCGCCATCCCGCCGTCGATCGCCGGCCGGACCGGCTGCCAGGCCAGACCAATGGCCGGGACTTCGGCGAAGCCGAGACCCGGGGTCGCCTCCGCCAGGTCCCGCAGCCAGGGAACCCACGAGTCGACCATGGCCTGCTGCTGGCGGCGGAACGCGATGATGACGACATTCCACTCCCCGGCCAGACCGGTCGGCAGCACAACCTCGCGGCCGTCGAGGTCACGTGCCTTGATCCGGGGAAAGCTACGTTCAGTCATCCGGGCCGCCGCTGGCTAGCTTGCTGCTGCAGGCTGATACGGCGCTCCCGATCGGCCCGGTCCTGCGGGACTTCATGCTGCTGGCCTACCCCTCGGCGTGCCGGGCATATCCCGCCGCGCGTGCACACCGCGCACCCGGGGTATCTCCTGTCCCGCGACGGGGTGTAGTGGCGAGGTGAACGGGTGCAGACAATACTGGTCACCGGCGGCGGACGGGGCCTGGGCCTAGTGACCGCCGGGAAGCTTGCCCGGGCCGGTCACCGGGTCGTCCTGGTCGCCCGGACCCGGCAATCGGCCGAGGACGCGGCCGCACAGATCCGCGCCGCCGACCCGTCAGCCCGGGTAGAGCCCCGATCGGCCGATCTGTCGCGCCACTCCGAAATCCGGGAGCTAGCAGCGGCCATCGTCGCGGAGGTGGGCGTCATCGATGTCCTGCTCAATATCGCCGGCGTGCTGCAAACCAGCCCGACCCGCCGCGTCACGGCCGACGGATTCGAGGAAACGCTAGCGGTCAACGCCCTAGCGCCGTTCCTGCTCACCGCACTCGTATTCCCGGCGCTGGTGCGATCGGACTCGGCGCGCATCGTCAACGTCAGTTCGCGGCTGCACCTGCCAGGCTCGCGCGGCAGGCCGGTCGACTTCGACTTCGACGATCCCCAGCTTCAGCATGGCTACAACCCTGACCGGGCCTACAAGAACTCCAAGCTCGCCGTCATGTGGCTCAGCTACGAACTCCAGCGCAGGCTCGGACCGCGGACCATCACCGTGAACGCCGTCTGCCCCGGATTCGTCCCGGTCACCGCGGCGGCGAGTACTTCCGGGTGGTTGCGCTGGATGATGACGCACGTCCTGCCGCACATGCCGTTCGCCACCAGCATCGACACGGCAACCGACTCGCTCACCTTCATGGCACTGGACCCATCCCTGGACGGAATCGGCGGGAAGTTCTACGCCGACCGGCATCAGATTGAGTCCAGTGCCGAGGCATCCGATCCGGAGGAGGCGCGGCGATTCTGGGCCCTGGCCAGCAGCCTAACCAGGCTGGACCCGGACTGGCCCACAGCCAGTCAGGCCCCGCCGCAGACAGGCCGGGGATGACGGGCCAGGAGCAGGCTGCGGCGGCGCCGCCCGACACCAGGTACGCGGCCGGGGTAGTGGACGTCTTCGTCTATGTAGTCGTGCTGAACCTGTTCGTCGAATACCTGCCCCGCGTTCTCAGCGAGACCTTCACGCTGACCCTCCTGACGGCCATCCTGCTCAAGGCCGTCCTGGAGATAGTGGTCGCCGCCGAGCACCGGATCA
>JAJYTW010000089.1 GCA_021792855.1 Actinomycetes bacterium | reverse complement strand
CGACGCCCGGCTCAGGCTGAACGACCTGCTGAACGCGATCCCGGTGCTTAAGCCGAACATCGCGCACGCGGCCAGCCAGCACGTCGCGATCGTGAACGCGATCCTGGCTGGCGATGCCGAGGCCGCGCGCCGGGCGGTCGCCGAGCATCTGGCGGGCACCGGCGCCCTGCTGCGCGGCTTCCTGACCTGACGGGCCGGGTACCCGGTGCTGCCAGCGCGGTGTGACCCACGTCTCAGCACCCCCGGTTTGCGGGCCAGGAACTATTTACGCCACAATGATGTTGTGAAAAACATGGGCCAGACCGACTGCCCGCCCGCGGGCGCGGCCGCTCGGCGCGAGGCCCCCGTCACCAGGGGCGCCGCCGCCGAGCCGGGCACGCGTGCCCGGGTGGCCCGGCTGATCCTGGAGAACGGGCCGGTGACGGCCGCTGCGCTGAGCACCCGGCTCGGGCTGACGCCGGCCGCCGTCCGGCGGCACCTGGACAACCTGCTCGACGACGGGATGATCGAGATCCGGATCGCCCGGGTCTACGGCAGCCGCCGCCGCGGGCGACCGGCGAAGCTGTTCGCGATCACCGACGCGGGCCGGAGCGCGTTCGAGCACACCTACGACGACCTGGCCACCAGCGCGCTGCGCTTCCTGGCCGAGCGGGCCGGGCCGGACGCGGTCGCCGAGTTCGCCCGGCGGCAGGTGGCCGAGCTTGAGCGCCGGTACCGCCCGGTGGTGGACGCCGCCCCGGATAGCGCCCGGGTGCGGGCGCTTGCCGAGGCGCTGTCGGCGGATGGCTACGCCGCCTCAGCGACCACGGTTCCGGCCAGCACCGGTCCGGTCGGCACCGGTCCGGCCAGCACGGGTCCGGCCAGCCCGGGCCCGGCCCAGCCGCCCGCGGCGCCGGCCGTCGGCGAGCAGCTTTGCCAGCATCATTGCCCGGTGGCGCACGTCGCCGCGGAGTATCCGCAGCTGTGCGAGGCCGAGACCGAGGCGTTCGGGCGACTGCTCGGCACCCCGGTGCAGCGCCTGGCCACGATCGCCCATGGCGACGGGGTCTGCACCACCCATGTCACCGCTCCGGCACTGCGGCCCGGCCGCGGCGCCACTACCTCAACAAAGGTCGGAGGCCTGTCCGTATGACCACTACCGCACACCCCGAGCTTGAGGGGCTGGACCGCTACAAGTTCGGCTGGGCCGACTCTGACGTAGCGGGTGCCAGCGCTCGCCGCGGCCTTTCCGAAGAGGTCGTGCGGGACATCTCGGCGAAGAAGAACGAGCCCGAGTGGATGCTGAAGCTGCGCCTGCGCGGCCTTGAGCTGTTCAACCGCAAGCCGCTGCCCACCTGGGGTTCGGACCTGTCGACGATCGACTTCGACAACATCAAGTACTTCGTCCGGTCCACCGAGAAGCAGGCGACGAGCTGGGACGAACTGCCCGCCGACATCAAGAGCACCTACGACAGGCTGGGCATCCCGGAGGCCGAGAAGGCCCGGCTGATCGCCGGCGTCGCGGCGCAGTACGAGTCCGAGGTCGTCTACCACAAGATCCGCGAGGACCTTGAGGAAAAGGGCGTGATCTTCCTCGACACCGACACGGCGCTGAAGGAGCACCCGGACCTGTTCCGCGAGTACTTCGCGACCGTGATCCCGGTCGGCGACAACAAGTTCGCGGCGCTGAACACTTCCGTCTGGTCCGGCGGCAGCTTCATCTACGTGCCGAAGGGCGTGCACGTCGAGATCCCGCTGCAGGCCTACTTCCGGATCAACACCGAGAACATGGGTCAGTTCGAGCGGACCCTGATCATCGTCGACGAGGACGCCTACGTGCACTACGTCGAGGGCTGCACCGCGCCGATCTACTCCTCGGACTCGCTGCACTCGGCCGTGGTCGAGATCATCGTGAAGAAGGGCGCGCGCTGCCGTTACACCACGATCCAGAACTGGTCCAACAACGTCTACAACCTGGTCACCAAGCGGGCTGTGGCGCACGAGGGCGCGACCATGGAGTGGATCGACGGCAACATCGGCTCCAAGATCACGATGAAGTACCCGGCCGTGTACCTGATGGGCGAGCACGCCCGTGGTGAGACGCTGTCGGTGGCCTTCGCCGGCGCGGGGCAGCACCAGGACGCCGGTGCCAAGATGGTGCACCTGGCGCCGAACACCTCGTCCTCGATCGTGTCCAAGTCGGTGGCCAGGGCGGGCGGCCGGACCTCCTATCGCGGCCTGGTCCAGGTCGGCGAGGGTGCCGAGCACGCCAAGTCCACGGTCAAGTGCGACGCGCTGCTGGTGGACAGCATCAGCCGGTCCGACACCTATCCGTACGTGGACGTCCGCGAGGACGACGTCGAGATGGGTCACGAGGCCACCGTGTCCAAGGTGTCCGAGGACCAGCTGTTCTACCTGATGAGCCGGGGGATGACCGAGGACGAGGCGATGGCCATGATCGTCCGCGGCTTCGTCGAGCCGATCGCGCGCGAGCTTCCGATGGAATACGCGCTGGAACTGAACCGGCTGATCGAGCTTCAGATGGAAGGGGCGGTCGGCTGATGACTGCGCTCCAGGGGGCCGTCGAGACGGCTGGCCCCGTCTCCAGGCTGCACGCGGCGGGGTCGTTCGACCCGGACGACTTCGGCGTGCCGTCCGGGCGCGAGGAGGAGTGGCGGTTCACGCCGCTGCGGCGACTGCGCGGACTGCACGCGGACGCGGCGCTGGACGGGAAGGCGAATGTCGAGGTCGACGCCGGATCCGAGATCACCGTTGTGCTTGCGCAACACGGTGATCCTCGGCTCGGCGTCGCCCTCGTGCCCTCGGATCGGGTCAGTGCTAGGGCCTTTCAGGCGGCCGGTCAGGCGACGGTCCTGACTGTCCCGCCGGGCGTCGTCGCTTCGCGACCCGCCGTCGTGTCGGTACGCGGCGATGGCCCCGAAGTCGCGGCGGCCGGGCACGTGCTGATCGAGGTGGGGGCTAACGCGTCGGCGGCGGTGGTGCTGGACTACGCGGGGTCGGCCACCTACGCGGACAACGTCGAATTCGTGCTGGCCGAGGGATCGTCGCTGACCGTGGTGTCGGTGCAGGACTGGGCCGGCGACGCCGTGCACCTGTCCCACCAGCACGCGCTGATCGGCAAGGACGCATCGTTCACGCACACGGCGGTCTCGCTCGGCGGCAGCGTAGTGCGGCTTGCGCCGTCGGTGCGCTACGCCGGGCCGGGCGGGAACGCTGAGGTCCGCGGGCTGTACTTCGCCGACGCCGGTCAGCATCTGGAGCACCGGCTGTTCGTCGACCACGCCGAGCCGAACTGCCGCAGCAGGGTTACCTACAAGGGCGCGCTGCAGGGCGCGGACGCGCACGCGGTCTGGATCGGTGACGTGATCATCCGGCCGGAGGCGACCGGGACCGACACCTACGAGAGCAACCGCAACCTGGTGCTGACCGACGGCACCCGGGTCGACTCGGTGCCGAACCTGGAGATCCTGACCGGCGAGGTCGCCCGGGCCGGGCACGCCAGTACCAGCGGGCGGCTGGAAGACGAGTACCTGTTCTATCTGATGGCCCGCGGCATCCCGGCCGCCGAGGCCCGCCGTCTGGTGATCCGCGGCTTCTTCGCCGAACTGATCGAGCAGATCGAGGTTCCCGATCTGCGGGACCGGGTCAGCGCGCGGATCGAGGCAGAGCTGGCCGACCCGGATGATTGGCCCGGGGGAGCGGCATGACCGGCGAGTTCATCCGGGCCTGCGCGGTCGCCGACCTGTCCGAGCAGGGGACCTTCGCGGTCGAGCTTGGCGGCGTGCCGCTGGTCATCGTCAAGGCCCAGGGCGAGATCTTCGCGCTGGACGAGTTCTGTACCCACGAGGACGTCTCCCTCGCCGACGGCGAGGTGTACGACCACACGGTCGAGTGCTGGCTGCACGGCTCGTGCTTCGACCTGCGCACCGGCAAGCCGACCGGTCCGCCGGCCAGCAGGCCGCTGGCCACCTATCCGGTGCGGATCGAGGGCGACGACGTCTACGTCTCGCTGTCCGCCAGCTAGCGAGAAGACCAGGAGAACGATCAATGTCCACACTTGAGATCCGCGACCTGCAGGTGAGCGTGCAGGCCGGACCCGGCGAGAGCAAGCAGATCCTGCGCGGCGTGAACCTGACCGTCGCCTCGGGCCAGACCCACGCGATCATGGGGCCGAACGGTTCCGGCAAGTCCACCCTTGCCTACTCGATCGCCGGCCACCCGAAGTACCAGGTCACCGGCGGCTCGGTGACGCTGGACGGCGAGGACGTGCTGGCCATGTCCGTTGACGCCAGGGCCAGGGCGGGGCTGTTCCTCGCGATGCAGTACCCGGTCGAGGTGCCGGGCGTGACCGTGTCCAACTTCCTGCGGACCGCGGTCACCGCGGTCCGCGGCGAGGCGCCCAAGTTGCGGACGTTCATCAAGGAGATGAACGGCGCGATGGCCGAGCTTTCGATCGACCCGGCGTTCGCGAACCGGAACCTGAACGAGGGGTTCTCCGGCGGGGAGAAGAAGCGGCACGAGATCCTGCAGCTTCAGATGCTTGACCCGAAGATCGCGATCCTGGACGAGACCGACTCCGGGCTGGACATCGACGCGCTCAAGATCGTCTCCGCCGGAGTGAACGCCTACCGGGCGGGGACCGAGCACGGCGTGCTGCTGATCACCCACTACACCCGGATCCTGCGGTACGTGCGGCCGGACTTCGTGCACGTGTTCGTGGGCGGCCGGATCGTCGCCGAGGGCGGCCCGGAACTCGCCGACGAGCTTGAGGCCAACGGCTACGAGCGCTTCCTGCCGGCCGGCGCGGCCGCGGGCACGGGCGAACTGGCATGAGCCTCGACGTCGCCGCGATCCGCGCCGACTTCCCGATCCTGGCGCGGACGGTCCGGAGTGGGAACCCGCTGGTCTACCTGGATTCCGGGGCCACCGCGCAGCGACCGATCCAGGTGCTGGACGCCGAGCGGGCCTACAGCCTGACCAGCAACGCGGCGGCGCACCGGGGCACGCACCTGCTGGGCGAGGAGGCGACCGACGCACTGGAGGGCGCCCGGGCCAGGGTCGCCGCGTTCATCGGCGCCGAACCGGGCGAGATCGTGTTCACCAAGAGCGCCACCGAGGGCGCGAACCTGCTCGCCTACGCGATCAGCAACGCCGCCACCGGCGGCCCGTCCGGTGGCCCGGCCGCCGGGACGGCGGCCGCGGCGCTCGCTGTCGGCCCCGGTGACGAGATCGTGGTCACCGAGCTTGAGCACCACGCGAACCTGATTCCCTGGCAGCAGCTCTGCCAGCGGACCGGGGCGACGCTGCGCTGGTTCGGCGTCACCCAGGACGGCCGACTCGACCTATCCGATCTGGACACCCTGATCAACGACCGCACCAAGATCGTGGCGGTGACCCAGCAGTCGAACGTGACCGGCGCGATGCCGCCGGTCGCCAGGATCGCCGAGGTCGCTCACGCCCGGGGCGCGATCGTGGTCGCCGACGGCGCGCAGTCGGTGCCGCACCACCCGGTGGACGTCCGCACCAGCGGCGCGGACGCGCTGTTCTTCTCCGCGCACAAGATGCTCGGGCCGACCGGGATCGGGGTGCTCTGGGCGCGCGCCGACCTGCTTGCGGCGCTGCCGCCGTTCATCACCGGCGGGTCGATGATCGAGGTCGTCCGGATGGAGGGCTCCACCTTCCTGCCGCCGCCGGAGCGGTTCGAGGCCGGGGTGCCGCCGGTCGCGCAGGCGGTTGGCCTGGCCGCGGCCTGCGACTACCTGGACGCGATCGGGATGGCGGAGATCGCCGAGCACGAGCGGATGCTGACCGCGCGGGCGCTTGAGGCGCTCAGCGAGATCCCCGGCGTGCGGGTGGTCGGGCCGCTGACCACGCAGGACCGGGGCGGCGCGATCTCGTTCACGGTGGATCAGGTGCACCCGCACGACGTCGGGCAGGTGCTTGACGAACTCGGGATCGCGGTCCGGACCGGCCACCACTGCGTCTGGCCGCTGCACCGGTCCCTCGGCGTGCAGGCCACCACCCGGGCCAGCTTCTACCTGTACAACACGCCCGGCGAGGTGGATGCCCTGGCCGACGGGATCAGGACCGCGCAGAAGTTCTTCGGGGCCCTCTGATGCCGAAGGAACACCCGGCAACCCAAGCGACGTTCAAGGCGGTGTGATGCAACTCGAGTCCATGTACCAGGAGATCATCCTGGATCACTACCGTCACCCGCACCACAGGGGCCTGCGGGAGCCGTTCGACGCCCAGGTGCATCACGTCAACCCCACCTGCGGGGACGAGATTACCCTGCGGGTGGCCCTGAAGGAGGCGGACGGCGACCACATCGTGTCCGACATCTCCTACGACTCGCTCGGCTGCTCGATCAGTCAGGCCAGCATCTCGGTGCTGGCCGACCTGCTGATCGGAAAGCCGGTCACCGAGGCGATGGAGGTCAGCGCGGAATTCCTCGACCTGATGCACTCGCGCGGCCAGGCCGAGCCCGATGAGGATGTGCTCGGCGACGCGGTCGCGTTCACCGGGGTGGCGCAGTACCCGGCCAGGATCAAGTGCGCGCTGCTCGGCTGGATGGCGTGGAAGGACGCGACCGCGCAGGCGCTCGGCACCGCGGCCACGGCCCGCGCGCTGGCTGACCTCGATGGCGACCTCGACAGCGACTTCGACAGGGAGCGGCAATGACTCAGGACGCGGAAGTGACTCAGGACATGGGCCAGGCAAGCACGCCCGAGGCCGAGGACCTCCTGGAGGCACTGCGGGACGTGGTCGACCCCGAGCTCGGCGTCAACGTCGTCGATCTCGGCCTGGTGTACGGCGTGAGCATCGACGACGACAAGTTCGCCACCATCGACATGACGCTGACCAGCGCGGCCTGCCCGCTGACCGACGTGATCGAGGACCAGACCCAGGTCGCGCTCGAGGGAATGGTCAGCGACTTCCGGATCAACTGGGTCTGGATGCCGCCGTGGGGACCGGACAAGATCACCGAGGATGGCCGCGAGCAGTTGCGGGCGCTCGGCTTCAACGTCTGAGCCGGTGCCCGCAGGACCAGGCCGCGCGGGTTCGGCCAGCAGCGGTTCGGCCAGCAGCGGTTCCGCCAGTGCCATGACCGCGGCCCGGCGGATCGATGTCGGCCCTGAGCGGCTGGTGCGCTGGGTCGAGTCGTTCGGCGGCAGGCACGGCGGGCTGACCGAGGCGGTCTGGGATCCGGCGGCGGTGACCTTCCTGGCCGCCGACGGTGCCCACGCCGTCTGTCAGGTGCCGTTCCCCCCGCTGCCCGATGAGGAGCCTGACGGCAGTCCGCCCGGCCCGCCCGGGGAAGCCGATCCGCTGGCGCTGGCCCGCATGGTGGCCGACCATGCGGTCGCGGACCGCACCGTGGGCGTGCTGCTGGTCAGGCTCGGCGGGTATGCCGCCGGAGTGTTCACCGGTCCCGGGCCGGTGCTCGCCGCCGCCAAGGTCGGCAGCCGACTGGTGCACGGGCGCAGCGCCGCCGGGGGCCAGTCGCAGCAGCGGTTCGCCCGGCGACGGGAGAAGCAGGCCAGAGAGGCACTCGGCGCGGCGGCGGATACCGCCGCCGCGGTGTTCGCGCCGTACCGGCTGGACGTCCTGGTGCTGGGCGGTGACCGCCGGGCGATCGCCCCGTTGCGCGCGGACGCCAGGCTGGCGTCATACTTCGACCGGGCCGCCGACGCGTTCCTGACCGTTCCCGATCCGCGGCTAGCGGTCCTGAAGGACACCCCGCGGCTGTTCCGGGCGATCCGGATCCTGCTCACCGAGCCTGGCTGAGCCGTCTCGGTCGCTGGTGCGGCCGGTAACCGCGGCCCTGGTCCGGTTGCCGTTCTGACCCGCGGCCGCCGCCCACCTGGCGCGGCAGGCCGCCCGCCGCCCGGCGTCGGCGGCGAACGCCTGGTAGAGGGCGCCGACCAGAGCGGTGACTACCAGCCAGTTGCCGGGCGGCAGCAACACGAAGCCGAGCACCACGGCGATGCCCGGGATAGCCGCAAGCGCCGGCCAGGCCAGCACCCTGGTCAGCCGCCCGTAGCCGAGCCAGACCAGGCCGAAGGCTAGCGTGAGCACGACCGCCGTCAGCGCGATCGTCGCTGCCGCCGAACTGGTCAGCGCCGTGGTCAGGTCGGAGTGAATCGACAGCGCCGCGTACGAGCCCCAGGCGGCGAGTAGCAGGACGGCGCCGCGCCCGGCGGATAGGTCGGCTACCAGCGCCGGGTCGGTGTGCCGGGTCGCCCTGGCCCTGGTCAGGAACACCGTCGTGGCCGTGATCATGGCGATGCTCATGCCGGTGAAGTAGGCGAAGTGCCACCAGCCGGCCGGGTCGAGGCGCCCAGATGCCGGCATGGTCCAGTTGGTCGGGGTGGTCGGGTCGGTCAGCCAGTCGATCTGGACGGCGACGGATACCGCCGCGGCCGCGGCCGCGGCGAGCAGGCCGGTCACCGGCTCCCAGCGGGATCGGGGCAACCGGCGGATTCCGGCAATCAGGACTGCGACCCCGGTCGGCAGCAGCAGCGTGTCGCCAATGTACGCGCTCGGGTAACCGGTCAGCCCGGGCCGGACGGCCGAGTGCAGACCGGACAGCCACCATGCGGGCAGCACCAGGCCGGACAGGTAGAGCACCGCAAGTCCGGCCACAAACAGCGATCCCGGGCGCGCCGCGCTACGCCTCGACTGGCGGCGGGGCGATTGGCGGTGCGGCGCCTGGTGTTCGGTGCGGCGAGCACGCCGGCGCTCCGGTACGCCGACGCCAGTCAGACCCCTCGTGCCAGTGCCCATGTCCGGCTTACCTCCGCCCAGCCAACCGCCGCCGCGCGCGAGTATCCAGTTCACCTCCCAGTCTGGGAGGCACCGCTCGGCCGCCGGTAGGGTCGTTGGTCCGCGATCGCCCGGCGCGTAGGGTCAGGTCTTGTGTCCAGTCGCGAGCTAGTGGTCCTCGGCACGGCCAGCCAGGCGCCGACTCGGCACCGCAACCACAACGGCTACCTGCTGCGCTGGGACGGCGAGGGCATCTTGTTCGACCCCGGCGAGGGAACTCAGCGGCAGATGCTGTTCGCCGGCGTGACTGCCAGCCAGATCAACAGGATCTGCGTTACGCACTTTCACGGAGACCACTGTCTGGGACTGCCCGGCGTGCTCCAGCGGATGTCGCTCGATCAGGTGCCGCACGTCGTGGATGTGCACTACCCGGCCGCGAACCGGGACCTGTTCGACCGGCTCAGGTACGCCTCGATCTACCAGGACCGGGTCCGGTTGCGCGAGCGGCCGGCGGGCGCGGAGTCGGCCGACGTGCTGGCCGACCTGGCTTCCTTCCGGCTCGAGGCAATGGCGCTTGACCACCCGGTGCCGGCCATCGGATACCGGCTAGCCGAGCCGGGCGGGCGGCGGATGCTGCCCGCCAGGCTGGCTGCCGCCGGGATCGCCGGGCCCGCGGTGGGCATGCTGATTCGCGAGGGCGCCGTCAGGGCAGGCGGACGGCTGGTGACCGCTGAGGAGATGAGCGAGGCCAGACCCGGCCAGCGGTTCGCGTTCGTGATGGACACCAGGCTGTGCGATGCCGCGTTCGCCCTGGCCGACCGGGCCGATCTGCTCGTGATCGAGGCTACCTTCGCCGACGCCGACCAGGCACTGGCCCGGGAGTACGGGCATCTGACGGCGGGCCAGGCCGGCCGGATCGCGGCCGAGGCCGGGGTCCGCCGTCTGGTGCTGACCCACTTCTCCCAGCGCTACGGCCCCGATGGCGGGTCACGGCTGGCGGCCGAGGCCGGCGCCGTCTTCGGCGGCGAGGTGCTGGCGGCCAGTGATCTGGACACCATCTCGGTGCCCGCGCGGGCGGTGGCGGTGGGCGGCGCCGGCTGAGGTTGCTATGCTGGGGCGATCATGATGTGGCGACTGCTTCTTCGCAGCCGCGGCGGGGCCCGGTAACCGACCGGTCGGCTCCTCGTCGCGGAGACTGCGTGCTGCGCCGACCGAATCCGGTGATCTCGCAAGGAGCAGCGTCATGACATCGTCTTCCAGCCCGTCCGGCAGGTATTCCGATCGGTTCGCCCAGCAGTCCTCCGGCATGCCGTGTCACCGGTACCGGCCGTTCCGTCCGGTCAATCTGCCGGACCGGCAGTGGCCGACCCGCACCATCACGGCCGCGCCGCGGTGGCTCTCGACCGACCTGCGGGACGGTAACCAGGCCCTGATCGACCCGATGAACTCCGCGCGCAAGCAGGCCATGTTCGACCTGCTGGTCTCGATGGGCTACAAGGAGATCGAGGTCGGCTTCCCGGCGGCCAGCCAGACCGACTTCGACTTTGTGCGCGGCCTGATCGAGTCCGGGTCGGTACCGGACGACGTCCGGATTTCCGTGCTCACCCAGGCGCGCGAGGAACTGATCGAGCGGACCATCCTGTCCCTGGTCGGCGCGAAGCAGGCCACGGTGCACATGTACAACGCGGCCGCCCCGATGTTCCGCGACGTGGTCTTCGGCTGGTCGGGCGACGGCCGGGAGGAGTGCAAGGCCGTGGCCGTCGACGGCACCCGCGCGGTGGTGAAGTTCGCCGAGACCTACCTGCCGGGAACCGACTTCGGGTACGAGTACTCGCCCGAGATCTTCATGGACACCGAACTGGATTTCGCCCTGGAGATCTGCGAGGCGGTGATGGACGTTTGGCAGCCAGGCCCGGACCGCGAGATCGTGCTGAACCTGCCGTGCACCGTGGAGCGCTCCACCCCGAACGTGTACGCCGACCAGATCGAGTGGATGAGCCGGAACCTGTCCCGCCGCGAGCACGTGGCGCTGTCGGTGCATACCCACAACGACCGGGGCACCGCGATCGCGGACGCCGAGCTTGCCGTGCTGGCCGGCGCCGACCGGGTGGAGGGCTGCCTGTTCGGCAACGGCGAGCGGTCCGGCAACGTGGACCTGGTCACGCTCGGCCTGAACCTGTACAGCCAGGGCATCGACCCGATGATCGACTTCAGCGACATCGACGAGATCCGGCGTACCGCCGAGTACTGCAACGGCATCGGCGTGCACGAGCGGCACCCGTACGCCGGCGACCTGGTCTACACCTCGTTCTCCGGCTCGCACCAGGACGCGATCAAGAAGGGCTTCGACCGGCTGGAGCAGGCCGCCGCCGTGGCCGGCCGCCCGGTCGGGGAGATGCCGTGGGAGATGCCGTACCTGCCGATCGACCCGAAGGACGTGGGCCGGTCGTACGAGGCCGTGATCCGGGTCAACTCCCAGTCCGGCAAGGGCGGCGTGGCCTACATCATGAAGGCCGACCACCACATGGACCTGCCGCGACGGCTGCAGATCGAGTTCAGCCAGGTGATCCAGCGGCGCACCGACAGCGAGGGTGGCGAGGTGGACGCCGCCCAGATGTGGCAGGCGTTCGAGACCGAGTATCTCGCGCCCGGCCCGTTCGAGCTGGTCAGCTTCTCATCGACCAGCGACGAGGGCACCGAGCGGATTGCCACGACCGTGCGCGCCTTCGGCACCGAGCACCGGCTCACCGGAGTCGGCAACGGCCCGATCGCCGCGTTCTGCCAGGCGGTGTCCGGCCTGGACATGGGGCTCGGGGGAGTTGGCGTCCGGGTGCTCGACTACGCCGAGCACGCGCTCAGCTCCGGCCGGGACGCCCGGGCCGCGGCCTACCTGGAGATCGAGATCGGCGACCGGGTCTACTGGGGTGTCGGGATCAGTGAGTCGATCGTCCGCGCGTCGCTCCGCGCGGTGATCAGCGGGCTGAACCGGGCCGCCCGCCGGCGCTAGCACCGATGACGCCGTGGCCGGCCGGGCGGGAAAGACGTTGCCGGCCGGCCCGGGCGCTTGGGTAAACTCGCGGTATGCAGCCGCTCCTCTCGTGACGGGACGTCCACGCCGCACCGGTGACGTGTGGCGGTATGGGTCCGATATGTCCGGTCATGTCCCTGAGAGTCTCTGAGAGCGAGCGATTCGGCGATGATCTCCGCACACGACATTGAATTGCGCGCCGGTGCGCGGCTGCTGGTTGACGGCGTGAGCTTCCAGGTAGGGCCGGGTGACAAGGTCGGCCTGGTGGGCCGGAACGGCGCGGGCAAGACAACGCTGCTGCGGGTGCTGGCGGGCGAGGGCCAGCCGGCCGCCGGCCAGGCCAGATCCAGCGGCACGATCGGCTATCTGCCGCAGGACACCCGGGTGGGCGATCTGGAGGCACTGGCGACCGACCGGATCCTGCAGGCGCGCGGCCTCGATGAGGTGCTCGCCGGGATGCGCCAGGCCGAGGCCGGCATGGCGGATGAGAATCCGGCCAGGCGGGACGCGGCCGTGCGCAGGTACGGGCAGCTTGAGGAGCGGATGCGGGTGCTCGGCGGATACGCGGCCGAGGCGGAGGCCGCCGCGCTCGCCTCCAGCCTCGGCCTGCCGGCCAAGGTGCTCAGGCAGCCGCTGCGGACCCTGTCCGGCGGCCAGCGCCGCCGGGTGGAACTGGCCAGGATCCTGTTCAGCGGCGCCGACACGCTGCTGCTCGACGAGCCGACCAACCACCTGGACGCCGATTCGGTGTCCTGGCTCAGGGACCACCTGCGCGGTTTCCGCGGCGGGCTGATCGTGATCAGCCACGACACCGACCTGCTGGCCGCGCTGGTGAACAAGGTGTTCCACTTCGACGCCGACCGGGCCGAGCTAGACATCTACAACCTCGGCTGGAAGGCGTACCTGGACCAGCGGGAGACCGACGCGCGGCGTCGCAGGCGGGAGCGGGTGAACGCCGAGCGGCAGGCGGCCGCCCTGCAGGCTCAGGCCGACAAGATGCGGGCCAAGGCCACTAAGGCGAAGGCGGCCCAGTCGATGGCCAGGCGGGCCGAGCGGCTGCTGGCCGGGGTCAGCGCCGACCGGGCGGCCGAACGGGTGGCCAGGCTGCGTTTCCCCGAGCCCGCGCACTGCGGCAAGGTCCCGCTGACCGCGCAGGGACTGTCGAAGTCCTATGGGTCGCTCGAGGTGTTCACGGACGTGGACATGGCGGTGGACAAGGGCGCCAGGATCGTCGTGCTGGGCCTGAACGGCGCGGGGAAGACCACCCTGCTCCGGCTGCTGGCCGGGGTGGAGGCACCCGACACCGGCGCGGTGCTGCCCGGGCACGGGCTGCGGATCGGCTATTACGCGCAGGAACACGAGACGCTGGACAATGACCGGACCGTGCTGGAGAACATGCGATCGGCGGCGCCGGATCTGACCGAGGCCGATCAGCGCGGCATTCTCGGATCCTTTCTATTCTCCGGCGACGACGTCGCCAAGCCGGCCGGGGTTCTCTCCGGCGGGGAGAAGACCAGGCTCGCTCTCGCCCTGCTGGTCGTGTCCGGCGCGAACGTGCTGCTGCTTGACGAGCCGACCAACAACCTGGACCCGGCGAGCCGGGAGGAGATCCTCGGCGCGCTGCGCCGGTATTCCGGGGCGATCGTGCTGGTCACGCACGATGAGGGCGCGGTCGAGGCGCTCAATCCGCAGCGGGTGCTGCTGCTGCCGGACGGCGTCGAGGACATCTGGAGCGCCGACCTGGCCGACCTGGTGGCGCTGGCATAGGCAGCGTCGGGCGGTCGGAATCTCCCGGCTGGGTGTCCTTTTTCGCCCTCGGCGGCTAGCCGTCCGGCATTTCTTGGGTGATCATTACGGATACGCAGTACAGCGAACGGCAGTGCGGTATCCGCATGAGTCCACTGGGAGGATGGCGTGACCGACACCTTCAAGAAGGGCACTAGGGTGACCGGTGCCGATCGCGAGAATCTGGCCGCCGATCTGCGCAAGCGGTACGGCGACGGGGAGAGCATCCGGGCGCTGGCGGCGGCTACCGGGAGGTCGTACGGTTTCATCCATCGGATCCTGGCCGAGTCCGGCGTGGCGCTGCGCGGTCGCGGCGGGGCGACGAGAGGACGGTCGCGGTCCGCGAAGTGAGGCGGGCGATGGGAGGACGGCGTGACGGCCAGCCAGGCTGACGACAGCGAACTAGCGGCGGGCGGACTGCGCCTCCGGATCGACGGGGCGGTAGCGACCATCACGCTGGCGCGGCCCGAGCGGCGCAACGCGATGACCCCGTCGACCTGGCGGGGGCTGGCGGCGATCGGCGCGAGCCTGCCTCCCGACGTCCGGGTGGTGGTGCTCAGGGGCGCCGGGCCGTCCTTCTGCGCCGGCATCGACCTGCGGCTGTTCACCCCGGAGGGCGTTCCCGGCGAGGAACCGGTGGCCAGCGCCGCCGATCCGGACTTCGAGCAGCATGTGGCCGGGTACCAGGCCGGGTACCTGTGGCTGCGCAACCCGGACATCGTGTCCATCGCCGCCGTTCACGGCCACGCGATCGGAGCCGGCTTCCAGCTTGCGCTCGCCTGTGACCTGCGGATCCTGGCAGACGACGCGCAGTTCTGCATGAAGGAGCCCGCACTCGGCCTGGTGCCGGACCTGACCGGCACCAAGCCGCTGGTGGACATCGTCGGCCTCAGCCGGGCGATCGAGTTGTGCCTGACCGCGCGGATGGTCTCGGCCGCCGAGGCCGTGCTGCTCAGACTGGCCGAGCTTGTGGTGCCGGCCGCCGAGCTTGACGACGCGGTACGGGACCTGGTCGGGGCGCTGCTGGCGACCGATGCGGCTGCTGCCAGGGCGACCAAGGCGCTGCTGGCGCACGCGTCGGGGGCCACCCTGGCCGAGCAGGCGGCGGCGGAACGGCAGGCGCAGGCCAGGCTGCTGCGGTCCAGGCTGGCCGACGGATAGCAGAACCCGCCGGATTCCGCCCGCCAGTTCGCCGACAGCGGATCGGGGAAGTCCGCGGCGCCGGGTACGGTTGCCTCGGCATGAGCTATGGCGGCTGGCATTCGATGCGCTCGTTCTCCCGGGACCGGTCCGTCACCCAGCAGCGGCTGAAGCCAGGCACGGTCCGGCGGATCGCCGGGTACGCCCGGCCGTACCGTCGGGACCTGGCCGTGTTCCTGGCCATCGTGTCGGTGGATGCCGGGATCACGGTCGCCGTGCCACTGCTGCTGCGGGCCCTGATCGACGACGGCATCCTGCGCCGGGACAGCGGCGTGGTGGTGGCGATCGGCCTGCTGGTCGCCGGCCTCGCCGCTGTGGACGCGCTGGCCTCGATCGCCCAGCGGTGGTACTCGGCCAGGATCGGCGAGGGATTGATCTACGACCTGCGCACCGAGGTCTTCACCCATGTGCAGCGGCAGCCGATCGCGTTCTTCACCAGGACCCAGACCGGATCGCTGGTGAGCCGGCTGAACAGCGACGTGATCGGCGCGCAGCAGGCGCTGACCTCAACATTGTCCTCGGTGGTCGCCAACGCGCTGTCGCTCCTCCTGGTGCTGGTCGTGATGATGTCGCTGTCCTGGCAGATCACGGTCGCCGCGCTGGTGCTGATCCCGCTGTTCATCGTCCCGGCCAGGATCGTGGGGCGACGGCTGCAGCGGCTGACCAGGGAGTCGATGCAACTCGACGCCGCGATGGGGTCCACGATGACCGAGCGGTTCAACGTGGCCGGTGCGATGCTGGTGAAGCTGTTCGGCCGGTCCGAGGACGAGGCCGCCGAATTCGGGGCGCGGGCGGGCCGGGTGCGCGACATCGGGGTTCGCACCGCGATGTACGGGTCGGCGCTGGTGATCTCGCTCACCCTGCTGGCCTCGCTGGCCACCGCCCTGGTCTACGGACTCGGCGGCATCCTGGTGATCGACAACTTCTTCAGGATCGGCACGCTGGTCGCGCTGGCCGCGCTGCTCGGCCGCCTGTACGGGCCGATCACCTCGCTCTCCAACGTGCAGGTCGACGTGATGACGGCGCTGGTCAGCTTCGACCGCGTGTTCGAGGTGCTCGATCTGAAGCCGCTGATCACCGACGCGGCGAACGCGACCGGCCTGCCCGCCGCGAAGTCCGCCCCGGCGATCGAGTTCGATCATGTCTGGTTCAGGTACCCGGTGGCCGCCGAGGTGTCGCTGGCCTCGCTCGAGTCGATCGCGGTGCCGACCGCCGAGCGCGCCGACCCGGGCGCGGATGTGCTCAGCGACGTCAGCTTCACCGTCCCGGCCGGCTCGCTGACCGCGCTGGTCGGCCCGTCCGGCGCGGGCAAGACCACGATCACGCACCTGGTCGCGCGGCTGTACGACCCGCGCTCGGGTGTGATCAGGATCGGCGGCACCGACATCGCCACCGTACGGCAGTCGGCGCTGCACGACACGGTGGGCGTGGTGACCCAGGATGCGCACATGTTCCACGACACGATCCGGGCGAACCTGGCCTATGCCCGGCCGGAGGCCACCGAGGACGACCTGATCGCGGCCTGTCGGGCCGCCCAGATCTGGCCGCTGATCGCGGCCCTGCCGGACGGGCTTGACACCGTGGTCGGCGACCGGGGCTACCGGCTGTCGGGCGGGGAGAAGCAGCGGATCGCGCTGGCCAGGCTGCTGCTGAAGGCGCCGTCCGTGGTGGTGCTCGACGAGGCGACCGCGCATCTGGACTCCGAGTCCGAGGCCGCCGTTCAGCAGGCGCTGAAGACCGCCCTGGTCGGCC
>JAJYTW010000002.1 GCA_021792855.1 Actinomycetes bacterium | reverse complement strand
GATCTGCTGCGCTGGCACATCCAGCGCGGGGACATCGTTTTCCCGAAGTCGGTCACGCCGGCCCGGATCCGGGAGAACATTGACATCTTCGACTTCGAACTGTCGGACGCGGAGATGGCGGCGATTACCGGGCTGAACCGGAACCAGCGGACCGGCCCTGACCCGGACACCTTCGCCGGGTAGCCGGTCGACCGCAGGGCCCGCCACGCGGGATGCCCGTGCCGGAGGACGCGATGACTAGCCCCGCAGCGCAGGAGGTCAGGGTTCGGTCGGCTGCCGAGCCTGACGCTCTGCGCCTGGCCGAACTGCTGACCCAGCTTGGTTACCCGGTAGCCGCCGACGAGGTACGGGAACGACTGGGCTACTGGCTGCCGGACGCGATGAGCCGAGTGCTGGTAGCCGAGCGGGATGGCGTGGTGGTCGGCTGTGCCTCGGTGCACGCGAACCCGTATTTCGAGCGAACCGGCCGCTGGCTGCGGATCGATAGCCTTGTCGTCGATGCGGCGGAGCGCGGAACGGGGATTGGCCGGGCCCTGCTCGCGGCC
The DNA here is from genome assembly GCA_021792855.1 of Actinomycetes bacterium. GTDB lineage: Bacteria > Actinomycetota > Actinomycetes > Streptosporangiales > Streptosporangiaceae > Chersky-822. Next base: position 80,089 of record JAJYTW010000002.1, on the reverse strand, counting down.
GCGGATCGAATGGCCGGCGACTGGGGCTGCATCGCGGTGGAGGTGACTAGCTCGCGCGCCAGACCAGGGGCACACGCGTTCTACGCCCGGATGGGCTTCCGTGACGTCTGCGAGCAGTCGGCGCGTTTCTTCAGGCTGCTCGGCGCGGCGGACTAGATCTGGTGCCGTCGCCTGGTTGCTCGGCCGGGCCCTGCTCGGTGAGCGTCCGCTTGCCGTCCGGGCTGGTCGCGCTGACCGCTCCGGTTCCGTGCAGGGTGATCCGCCATCCCCAGCGGTGCACCGCGATCAGGTGGTGGAACGAGCACAGGCTGAGCAGGTTGGCCAGGGTGGTCGGCCCGCTCTCGGCGCGGGGCACGATGTGGTGCGGATGGCACGCGGCCTGCTCCTGATCGCAGCCGGGGAACCGGCAGCCCCGGTCGCGGACGGCGACTGCCCGACGCAGATGCGCGGGGATCGTGTCCGTCGCGGCGCCGACGTCGAGCGGGAGGCTCACCGAGGCCGCGACGGCCGGCCCGGCAGTCTTCCGCAGCCACGCTGCCAGCCCGGCCGGTCCGGACAGCAGTTCGACGGCCTGCCGCACTGCCGTACCGCCCAGCACGCTAAGCCCGGCCGCGCTTGGGCTCTGCCGGTCTTGTCGAACGACATGGTCCTGCCGTGGGGCATGGTCCTGCCGTGGGGCATGGTCCTGCCGTGGGGTCCCGGCGGACTCGCGGCTGGTGAGCCAGTCGCGGATCAGCCGGTCCAGCACGGCGGGATCGACGTGGCCGGTCACGATGGGCACGATGGTCGCGTCGCACTCGTCGCCCGGCGCGGCAGGAGGCAGGCCGATGATCGACCACGCGGCCGCGTCACGTTCGGCGGACCACCCGGGATTACCGGACCACCCGGGATTGCCGGGCGGCTCGGGCTGGTCAGGCTGCGCGGGAGCGTCGCGCTGCACGGGGCTGTCCGTCGCGGGACCGGGCTGCGCGGGATCGGCGTGCACCGGATCGGACTGCGCGGGGCTGTCCGTCGCGGGGCTGTCCGTCGCGGGGCTGTCCGTCGCGGGGCCGTCCGTCGTGGATCCCTGACCGGCTCGGTCCAGGAGCTGATCGAGGGTCATGTGCAACTGGATCTGGGTGGGCTGACCCGCGCGCTCGGGCAGGCAGCCGGAGGCGATGAGGCGGCGGCAGGCTTCCTCGAGGGCATCGTGGTCGCGCTGCCCCTGGCTCCTGGTGTCCTCCGGGCCGGCCTTCTTGCCGAGCGCGTTGAGCACCGCGGTCAGCGCGGCCGCCGCCTGCGGGGTGAGTTCCCCGTCGAGCCTGGCCATGCCGCGCCAGTGCCCGGTCAGCCGGAGCCAGCGGTCCTCGAAGCCGTCGCCGTCCCGGTCCGGCCGGGCGGTCGCCCGGCGGATCTGCTCGGCCAGTCCGGCGAGGTCGGCGAGCGTCGCTCCGCCCGCGGCAGCACCGAGCAGGATCTCGTCGGCGCGGGCCCGGTGCTCGTCGGGCACCAACTCGGTCCAGCCGCAGATCTGGCGCGCCCAGGACACCGAGAGCGCGCCGGTAGCCAGCGCGGCCAGGATCGCCGGGTGCGCCGTCAGCCTGCGAGTCCAGGAGGTCGCGGCGGTGGCGGCCGACCTGGTGATCCTGGTGCGCCAGGTCAGCCAGGTGCGGGCCGAGCCATGACCGTCGTCGGCGAAACCGCGCCGATCGGTAAAGGCCGCGAGAATGGCCGTGCGCGCCGCTAGCAGTCGCGACTGGAGACGTTCCAGGACGACGAGACAGTCGGCCTGCTCAATCGTTGTCAGGCCGGTCGGGTTAACGTCCGCGAGAACGGTCAGGGCAGCCTCGGCCTGGGCGATTGCCGAGTGGATCGCCATCGGCGTCGCGCCGCCTTGAGCCGCTGCGCTCATTTCCGTTCCCTCCCGAGGCCCTATCGCTGTGCTCGCGCCGTCGTACCTGTATCGCTCACAGTTTCGATTCTATGAGTGGGTACTGACATTTCCAGATCTCAGGTCGAGGGCCCGGGAACGGTCGTGGACCCGGCGAGTCCGCATGGCCGCCCGAGTGGCGAAGAATCCGCAAAAGCGATAAGAATTGCCAGCCAAGCGCCAGTGGGGCTCGCACATCGGATTGCCACCGCAGCGACAGGAATCAGCGGAACTGGAGGAGATCGTGGCCGAGGCTCAGCCACTCCCAGACGGCGTCGACCCGACCAGGCCAAGCCCGGCTCGGATGTACGACTTCATGCTCGGCGGGACCCACAATCTCGAGATCGACCGGCAGGCGACCCAGCGGATCTACGCGCAGGCGCCCGACCTGTTCGACGGCGCATGGGCGAACCGTGGCTTCCACGGCCGGGCGGCCAGGTGGCTGGCCGCCGAGTGCGGGATCAGGCAGTTCATCGACATCGGTTCGGGACTGCCGACCCAGCAGAACACTCACGAGGTGGTGCACGCGGTCGACCCGGCCGCCCGGGTCGCGTACGTCGACAGCGACCCGATGGTGCTGCTGCTCGGCGCGGAGATGCTCGCCGACGACGGGACCACCGCCGTGCTACATGCCGACCTGCGCGAGCCGGGCACCGTGCTCAACCACCCCGACCTGCGCGCTCTGATCGACTTTGACCAGCCAACCGCGGTCCTGATGACCGCGGTGCTGCACTTCGTGCCCGACGCCGCCGACCCGTGGGGCCTGGTGGCGCGCTACGTGAACGCGTGCGCTCCCGGCAGTTACCTCGCGCTGTCCCACACCACCAGGGACAAGATCCCGGCGAACCAGATCGAGACCGTCGTGCAGGTGTACGAGGGCGCCACCGAGAGCGTGTTCCCGCGGAGCCTGGCGGAGGTCGAGCGATTCTTCGACGGACTGGAGATCGTGCCGCCATACCCGGGCGCCGGGCCGGTGATTACCCACGCCGGCTTCTGGGGCGCCGAGGATCCGCAGACCGCGGATAGCGACGGCGCCCGCGCCTTCTACTGCGGGGTCGCCCGCAAGCCTTAGTGTCCGGACCCGCTGCTAGGTTGCAGTCAGGCTGAACGGCGCACCTGGCCCGGGCCGGGCCGGTGTGAAGGTGGGGTGCGGGTGAGCGTGCGGACACTGACGGATGGGGCGCGGGCGGTCGACCCGGTGCTGCTAGAGATCATCGCGGGCAGCCTTGCCTCGATCGAGAAGGAGGTCGAGACCGCGATTGGCCGGACCGCCCGGTCGCCGATGATCAGGGACGCGCATGATTTCCGGGCCGGGATCCACGACCGGCGGTTGCGCAAGCTGACCGGCCGGTCCTACAGCGCGCTGGTGCATCCGGTGGTCCGGGACTTTCCGGTGCAGACGATGCGGCCCGGGGACGTGTTCTTTCACAACGACGTGTACCTGTCCGAGGGCGGCATCGGCCATCTGCCTGACCTGTGCGTCACGGTCCCGGTGTTCCACGACGACGGGGACGGACCGCGGGTGGTCGCGTTCGTGCAGGCCTTCGGCCACCACGACGACATCGGCGGCGCCGTTCCCGGTTCGATGCCCAGCCACGCGACCAGCGTGTTCGAGGAGGGCCTGATGGTCCCCCCGATCCGGCTGTGGGACCAGGGCGTCCCGAACAGGGCCGTCCTGACGATCATGACCCGCAACTCGCGGATGCCCGAGTCGCTCGCCGCCGACCTGGACGCCGAGTGCGCGGCCTGCCTGATGGGCGCCCGCAGGCTCGGTGAACTCTTCGACCGGTACGGCGCGGACGAGGTCGAGGCCTGCTTCGACGCGGTCGTGGCCGGCACCACCGCCACGTTCCGGCGGGAAATCCTGGCCAAGATCCCGGTCGGCACCTGGACCTGGGAGGACTACGCCGAGCATGACGGCGTCGAGCCGCCCAGGCTGCACACCCAGCGGATCACGCTGACCAGGACGCCGGACGACGCGCCGGCCGGGCCGAAACTGATCTTCGACTTCAACGGCACCGGCCCGCAGGCCAAGGGCCCGATCAATCACTGCGCCAACTACGCCGACGGCAACTTCCTGGCCAAGTGGCTGGCGCCAATCCTGCGCAATCTCGCCGACTCGCCGGAGCGGATGGCCGAGCTTGACGTCAACGAGGGCGTGGTCGACCTGATCGAGATGCGGTTCCCGCCGCCGGGCACGCTGCTCACGCCGGTCTTCCCGGCGCCCACCAACGCGCGGACCTTCGTGATCCTGCGCCTGCTCGGGGTGCTCGCCGGGGTGCTAGCCAAGGCCGTCGGCGGCCGGATGCCGGCCGACCAGGAGACGATCAGGTACACCGGCGTCTACGGCACCGACGCATCGGGCGAGCCATACCTGATGCGCGAGGTGCTCGGCGGCGGTTCCGGCGGGCGCTACTACGCCGACGGCGAGGACACCATCCACGTCGTGCCCGACTCGCGGAACCTGCCGGCCGAGTTCTCCGAGGCGCGGTTCCCGTTCCTGGTCGAGCGGCTTGGCCTCGCGGTCGACTCCGGCGGCCCGGGCAGGTTCCGCGGCGGCCTGGGCTATGAGAAACACCTCCGGATGCTGGCCGACGGCTTCTTCATGTCGATCGCTGACCGCTCGATCCTGTCTTGCTGGGGCGTTAACGGGGGCCGCGCCGGCCAGCCGTTCGGTGTCACGATCGACCCCGGCGGCCCGGACGAACGTGACGTCGACGCCCTCGCCGACGCCGAGTTCGTCCCTGCCGGGACGCTGATCAGGATCCGCACCACCGGCGGCGGTGGCTGGGGCGATCCGCTGGACCGCGACGTTGACCAGGTGGTCAGGGACGTGGCCTGGGGCAAGGTGTCCCGACAGGCGGCTGCCGCGGACTACGGCGTGCTGATCGGCGGGCCGGATGACTCGCCTGCCGCGGACCTGGCGGGCACGAATTCGTTGCGGGCGAAAATGCGAGCCGAGCGGGAGCCAGGCCGGCCGTTCTTCGACCGTGGCCCCGGTTACGCCAGGCTCGCCGGAACCGCTGCCGCGCCGGTGGACTGGCTGTGACCACGATGGACGAGCCGCCGGCCAGCACCGCCGGGCCGCTGGCCGGACTGATCGAGAATTTCCGGCATGGGGTGCTCGACCGGCCTGGCTGGCAGGTCGACCGGATGCTGGCATTGACCCGACCCTGATCATCTTGTCGATCACCGGGTTCGGTGACTGGGCCGTCGCCGGCGATCCGGGACTGGCTGGCCTGCCCCGCGGACGGTCCGGACCGGTAGCGTTCGTCAGGTGCGAGTCCTGATCGCCCTCGGCGGCAACGCGATGACCAGTCCGGACGGCCGGGCCAGGCCGGAGGACCAGCGGGCGGCGGTCACGCTGGCCATGGATGAGGTCGCCGACCTGGTCGCCGCGGGCGTCGGCGTGGTGCTGACCCACGGGAACGGCCCGCAGGTCGGCAACCTGCTGGTGAAGAACGAGGTCGCCGCGTCGGTGGTGCCGCCGGTGCCGCTGGACTGGTGCGGCGCGCAGACCCAGGGCACGATCGGGGTGCTGATCCTGAACGCCCTGGAGTCGGCGCTAGCCCGGCGCGGCGTCAGCCGGGCCCGGCCGGCCGTCGTGGTCTCCCGGACCCTGGTCAGCGCCGACGACCCGCACTTCGGCGCGCCGTCCAAGCCGATCGGCCGGTACCTGCCGGAAGCCGAGGCCGCCGCCCTGATCGCGCACGGCCAGCACTGGCGCGACCTCGGGGAGCGCGGCTGGCGGCGGATCGTCGCCTCGCCTGAGCCGGTGGAGTGCCTGGACGCGGCCGCCGCGCGGACGCTGGCCGACGCCGGGTTCACCGTGGTGTGCGCCGGCGGCGGCGGGGTACCGGTGGTCCGGGATCCCGACGGGACGCTGCGCGGCGTGGAGGCCGTGATCGACAAGGACCTGACCGCCGCGGTGCTGGCCAGCCAGCTTGACGCCGAGGTGCTGCTGATCGCCACCGACGTGCCGGCCGTGTGCACCGGCTGGGGCACTCCGGACGCGCGCGAGATCGGCGCGATCACCGTCCCCGAACTGCGCGCGCTGGCCGATCGCGGCGAGTTCGGCAGCGGCAGCATGGGTCCCAAGGTCGAGGCCGCGTGCCGGTTCGCGAGCACCGGCGGCCGTGCCGTCATCACCCACCTGACCACGATCGAGGAGGCCCTGGCGGGCCGCGCGGGCACGGTAGTGACCCGCGGCGAACCGGAGGCGGACGCAGACCACTGATCAGCAAGCCAGAACCGCGGCGACAAAACAGAACCGCAGCGATATCGAGGAGTCATCCCGTGCCCGAGCCGATAGAAGTCCGCAAGGTCCCCCTGCACACCGTCTCCGACGCCAGCGAGCTAGCCGCGCTGATCGACAATGGCGTGATCGAGGCCGACCGGGTCATCGCCGTGATTGGCAAGACCGAGGGAAATGGCGGCGTCAACGACTACACCAGGATCATCGCCGACCGGGCGTTCCGCGAGGTGCTCGCGGCCAAGGGCACCAGGACCGCGGAGCAGGTCAGGGCGATCCCGATCGTGTGGTCCGGCGGCACCGACGGCGTGATCAGCCCGCATGCCACGATCTTCGCGACCCTGCCGCCGGAGCAGGCGGTCAGGACCGACGAGCCGAGGCTGACGATCGGCTTCGCGATGAGCGAGCGACTGCTGCCCGAGGACATCGGCCGGACCGCGATGATCACGAAGGTGGCCGACGCGGTCAGGGTCGCGATGGAGCGGGCCGGGATCACCGATCCGGCCGACGTGCACTACGTGCAGACCAAGACCCCGTTGCTGACGATCCACACCATCCGGGACGCCAAGAGCCGCGGCATGACGGTGTGGACCGAGAACACGCACGAGTCGATGGACCTGTCCAACGGCTGCACCGCGCTCGGCATCGCGGTCGCGCTCGGCGAGATCGAGATGCCGTCCGACGCCGACGTGCTGCACAACCGCGAGTTGTACTCCTCGGTGGCGTCCTGCTCCTCCGGGGTTGAGCTTGACCAGGCCCAGGTCGTGGTGGCCGGCAATGCGCGCGGCGTCGGCGGCCGGTACCGGATCGGGCACTCGGTGATGCGGGACGCGCTGGACACCGACGGGATCTGGGCCGCGATCAGGGACGCCGGGCTCGACCTGCCGGACCGGCCGCACACCTCGGACCTCGACGGCCGCCTGGTGAACGTGTTCCTCAAGTGCGAGGCCAGCCAGGACGGGCAGGTCCGGGGGCGGCGAAACGCGATGCTGGACGACTCGGACGTGCACTGGCACCGGCAGATCAAGGCGTGCGTCGGCGGCGTCGCGGCGTCGGTGACCGGCGACCCGGCCGTGTTCGTCTCGGTGTCGGCAGCCCATCAGGGACCGGACGGCGGCGGCCCGGTCGCCGCGATCGTGGACCTGGGCGAGTAGCGGGCCGCCGGTCGGCGCCAACCGGGCGGCCTGGCGAACCCGGGCCGCCCGTTTGGCGCGTTATTGCGCGCTTCGGCGTGCCACACTGCCGGAATGCGCACGCGGAGTCCGTCGGCCAATGAGCTGATCATTTCCTACCTGACGTTGCGAAAGGCGATCGGCTGGATCGGGGTGCTGCTGCCGATCGTGCTGATCGTGGGTCAGGTGATCTTTTTCTCCCGGGTCATTCCCGGGTCGGTGAGCGACTACTACTACACCCACATGCGGAACATCTTCGTGGGCTCGCTCTGCGCGATCGGGGTGTTCCTGCTCAGCTACGAGGGCTACGACGACTGGGACGAGCGGATCACCGGCCTGGCCGGCCTCGGCGCGATCGGAACCGCGTTCAGTCCGACGACGCCGCCCTACGCCGCGGTCCTGAGTACCGGCCAGCAGGTGGTGGGATACCTGCACATCACGTTCGCCGCGCTGACCTTCACCGCGCTGGCCGTGATGTCGTTCCGGTTCACCAAGACCTACCCGGAGCCCGCTCCAGGCGGTCACGGCCTGCTGTGGCGGATCCTCGACGTGCTCGGCCTGACCGGCACGCCGACCGGGACCGCGCTCACGCCGGGCAAGCGCACCAGGAACCGGATCTACCGAATCTGCGGCATCTCGATCGTGGTGAGCCTCGCGCTGGCCGTGCTGTCGCTGCTGCTGCCGCACTCAATCCAGAACGCCGCGCCGTTCGTGTACATCTTCGAGTCCACCGCGATCATCGCGTTCGGGCTGTCCTGGTTCGTCAAGGGCGAGGGCCTGGCCCGGTTCCTGCCCAGCACGTGACCGTGTTACGGCGAAGACAATGGCGTCGCCGGTGCCGCCAACTCTTCGCCGTATGGGGTGGTGGCCGGCCGGGCTGGGCACGGTGATGTGCCGTCGTCAGATCTGGCCGGCGAACTCCGACGTCCAGACCACGACCTTGGTGCGGTCGCCGCGGAACAGGTCCCGCGCGAACTCCAGCGGAACACCGGACCTGGCGTAGGCAGTCCGCTCCACCAGCATCAGCGGAGTGCCCTCGGGCACGCCGAGGGCCTCGGCCTCGCGGACCCCGGCGGTCACCGGCTCCAGGCTCTCCCTGGCCCGGTGCGGGCGCTGTCCGTACTCCTCCTCAAGCAGGTCGTACAACGAGCCGTCCAGTCGGTGCTCGATCAGGCCCGGGCAGCGTCGCACCGGGAACAGCGAATGCTCGATCAGAATCGGCTGGCCGTGCGCAAGCCGCAGCCTGCGCACCTCGTAGACCCGGTCGCCGACCCCGATCTCCAGTGCCGCCGCGGCCGCCGCGCTGGCCGGGATCTCGGCGGCGGCCAGCACCCGCGCGCCGGCTACCAGGCCGCGGCGGCGCAGTTGCTCGGAGAACCCGGCCAGGATGGTCAGGTCCTGCTCCAGCTTGGGCTCGGCCACGAACGTCCCGCCGGCCCGGCCCACCGTCCGGGTGACCAGGCCGCGCTTGGCCAGTTCGGCCAGCGCGTGCCGGAGGGTCATCCGGCTGACGCCGAGCCAGGAGGCCAGGTCCTGCTCGGTGGGCAGTCGGTCGCCGGGCGCTAGTCGGCCGGTGACGATGGCGTCGGCCAGCCAGTCCTCGATCTGCGCGTGCACGGTCTGCCCGGTGCCCCGGACCAGCTTTGGCGGTCGTCGGCCGGGCAGCCGATCAGCCGGCGGCTGGTCGGCGACCATCTGATGCGGGTTTGCCACGCTGCAACACCGCCGTCTCCCTCGTGTGCCGCCCTCGGTGAGCCGACCGGCGGGCATCGTCTCCGCGACGTGGATCAGCCAGATCCACTGGCAGGCTAGCCCGCCCGGCCAGTGCTGCGATAGCCGGTCTCAGACCGGTAGCGGGGCGTCGTCTTCCTCGGGAGTGACCACCGCCGGGAACTCCTTGGTCCGGCCGACCGCGAGGTAGTAGATGGCCCCGATCAGGGCTATGAACACGAACACGGTCCACAGGATCGGGATGCCGTTGAGGAAGCCGATGTGGAAGTTGAGAGTCTGGACGGCGCTCTTGCCGGTGCCGACGACGGTCTGGTTCGGCGTCGGGTTGCTCGCCGCCCGCGGCCAGGCGAAGTTCACCAGCATCGCACCGCCGTAGATCAGGCCGACCACATTGACGACTATGCCCCACCGGCCGAGCCGGAACGGGGCCGGCGTCTTCGGCCAGCCACGCAGCCTGGCCCGCAGGATCGCGATGTTGCCGACGAAATAGCTGAGGTAGATCATGCCGGTCGCGGCGATCGCGATCGTTCCGGCGCCGGAGAACTGGATGAACGGGATGGCCGAGACCACCGCGACCGCGATGGCCGACCAGACCGGGGTGTGCAGCTTCGGTGCCACCTTCGCCATCGGCCCGGAGAACGGAAGCTGGTTGTCCCGCGCCATCGAGAAGCAGAGCCGGATCGTGGACGCCATGATCGACAGGCAGCAGACGAAGATCGCGGCCGAGACGACGAGCAGATAGAGAGTCGCGAACGCGGTCGGGAAATTGGCCTCGATGATCTGCGCCGGCCCCCAGCCGTTCGTGATAGCTGTGTGCATGTTCGGGATGGCCATCAGGGTGCCTACCAGGAACACGCCGCCGATCACGAACGCTCCGACGATTGAATAGAGCACCGCCTTAGGCGCCGCGCGGCGCGGATCCCTGGTCTCCTCGGCCAGGGTGGACGCGGTGTCGAAGCCGTAGATCACGAACAGCGACATGAACATGGCCGCCATGAAGGTGCCGCCGGTGACGGGCAGACCCGCGCTGTTGGTCACCACGTGGAACCCCTGGTGGTTGTGGAATGCCATCAGGATCAGCGCGAACACGAACATGCCGAGGATCTCGAACAACACGCCGGTGTTGTTGATCAGCGCGACCAGGCGCACACCGTAGATGTTCAGCACCGTGATCGCGATCAGGGTGATCAATGCCACCACGAGTTCGGTGTGCAAGCTCAGGTTGAGGCTGTGCCAGCCGAGGCCGTTCAGTGCCGGGATCAGCGCCAGGGGCAGCGTCGCGACAACTGCGGTGACGGTCAGGATTCCGGCGAACAGATAGATCCAGCCGGAGAACCAGGCATAGCGCCGGCTGGCCAGGTACTTGGTCCACTGGAACACAGATCCGGCGATCGGATAGTGGCTGGAGACCTCGGCGAAGTTCATCGCGATGATGAACTGCCCGGCCGCGACGATCGGCCAACTCCAGATGAACACACCGCCGATCGTGGTGAGTCCGAGGGCGAACAACGTAAAGATCCCGGTGGACGGGGAGATATAGCTGAAGGCGACGGCGAACGAGCTGAAAGTACCCAGAGATCGCTTGAGTTCCTGACGATAACCAAATCGGGCGAGGTCGGCGCTGTCGCGCTCTCCTCCGGTTGGTTCGGTGCGTGCGCGCATGGGCCGGTCCTCCGTCTGAATCGACGCCGGTGGAGCGGTATCGGATGAACGGCAGCGTAAGTGCGTACAATCAAACTGTCCATACCCTTTAAATGTCCAATCGGTAATTCCGCGCGCAAACAGGCCGCCGTAGGCCGCCGTGTCTAGACCTTTAGGGCGACGAGGTCCGCTGCTTGCGTCCAGTTCGGACGGCCCGCGCCGGCTACCCGGGACGACCCGGGTCGGCCTCCCGACGCGGCCGGGTCGGTTACCCGGCCTGGTGACGTCGGCCGTCTGGCGAGATACGATCGGCGGATCGGTCGTAACTGCATACCTGTGGCATTTCGGCGGTGACCTGGTGCTACCCGGCGCTACCTTCGGTCGGGTGACTGCCAGGGCAGCGGCGGGGGAGAAGGTACATCGGTGAGCGTGCCCGTGGCGGCCAGGTCCGTGGCGGCCAGGACGGCAGCCTCGGCTGCGAGTCCGGTGCCGCAACCCGCCCCCGGGCCGATGGCGGTCAGCGTGTTCGACCTGTTCAAGATCGGTATCGGGCCGTCAAGCTCGCACACCGTCGGGCCGATGCGGGCGGCGGCCATGTTCGGCGAGGCACTGGCCGCGGACGGACTGCTCGGGCAGGTGCGCCGGGTGCGCGCCGAGTTGTTCGGCTCGCTCGGGGCCACCGGGCACGGCCACGGCAGCGTCAAGGCCGTGCTGCTCGGACTGCTCGGTGAGCACCCGGAGACCGTCGACCCGGCCGCGGCGGGAGCCGTGGTCGAGCAGGTCAGGCAGACCCGGCGACTGCGCCTGGGCGAACGGTCCGGCCGCCGGGCGTCCGCCGAGATCGACCTCGACATCGACGAAGACATCGTGCTGCACCGTCGCAAGCGACTGCCGTTCCACCCCAACGCGATGCGCGTCGCCGCCTTCGGCGCGGACGGCGGCGAACTGACCAGCCACACCTACTACTCCATCGGCGGCGGGTTCGTGCTCGGCGAGGACGAGGCCGGCGCGCCGAAGATCGTCGCCGACCAGACCGTGGTGCCGTACCCGTTCGCCACCGGCGACGAACTGCTCGCGCACACCCAGGCGACCGGCCTGCCGATCAGCGGCGTGATGCTGGCCAACGAGCGCGCCCGCCGGGACGAGGCGGAGATCCGGGCCGGCCTGGACCGGATCTGGTCGGTGATGCGCGAGTGCGTGCAGGCCGGCTGCGATGCCGAGGGCGTGCTGCCTGGCGGCCTGAAGGTGCGCCGGCGGGCCGCCAGGCTCCGGCAGACGCTGGAGGCCAGCGGGGACGCCGCGGACCCGTTGTACGCGATGGAGTGGGTCACGCTGTACGCGCTCGCGGTCAACGAGCAGAACGCGGCCGGCGGCCGGGTGGTCACCGCGCCGACCAACGGCGCCGCCGGGATCATCCCGGCCGTGCTGCACTACTACACCAGGTTTGTGCCCGGGGCCAGCCCGGACGGCGTGTTCGCCTTCCTGCTCACCGCCGCCGCGATCGGCGTGCTGTTCAAGGAGAACGCGTCGATCTCCGGGGCGGAGGTCGGCTGCCAGGGCGAGGTCGGGTCCGCGTGCTCGATGGCCGCGGCCGGCCTGGCTGAGGTGCTCGGCGGAACCCCGGAGCAGGTCGAGAACGCCGCCGAGATCGGCCTGGAGCACAACCTCGGACTGACCTGCGACCCGGTCGGCGGACTGGTGCAGATCCCGTGCATCGAGCGGAACGCGATCGCGTCGGTGAAGGCGATCACAGCGGCCAGGATGGCGGTCCGCGGCGACGGCTCGCACCATGTCTCGCTGGACCAGGCGATCAAGACCATGCGCGAGACCGGCGCTGACATGAAGGACAAGTACAAGGAGACGGCCCGGGGCGGTCTCGCGCTCAACGTGGTCGAGTGCTGACCGGGCGGCCGGGGCCATACCGGTCCGCGTTCGGCCCCGGATCCCTGTAAGCTATGCACGCCCGGGTTATCGTTCCGGGCAGCGCGGATCGACCGGCCGCCCGGCTGGGCGGCATCGATTCGCAGTGGCGGAGTAGCTCAGTCAGGCAGAGCAAGCGGCTCATAATCGCTGTGTCGCCGGTTCAAGTCCGGCCTCCGCTACGAACTCGCCGAGCGAGCAAGTCTCGCCGCGAGGCGCCCGGCTAACCATGCTTTGGCACCGCGTGCTCTGCACCGTGTACTTTGGCATCGTGTATTTTGCCGCTCCGAGGGGGAGCGGTTCGGCAGGCAGGCCAAGCAGGCCGCCACAAGTAAGTTCCTACGGGAGAAAGGCACTCCACCGTGGCTGCGACCGACATCAGGCCCAAGATCACCCTGGCCTGTCAGGAGTGCAAGCACCGCAACTACATCACGCGGAAGAACCGGCGCAACGACCCGGACCGGCTCGAGCTGAGCAAGTACTGCCCGAACTGCCGCAAGCACCAGCCGCACCGCGAGACGCGCTGACCCGATTGACCGGCCCGACTGGCGGCCCGGCAGGCCGGGGGCGGTCACGGGCCAGGGCCGTGCTAGCGGCGCCGCCTAGCGGGAGAATAATCTCCCGCTAGGCAGTGATTCCCTACCGAGGGCTGGAGCCGCATGGCCATCAATCCCGAGTACATCGGCAAGACCTTCCCGCCCGGGCCGCCGTATGAGGTGAGCCGGGTCAAGCTGGCCGAGTTCGCCGACGCGATCGGCGATCCCAACCCGGTGTACCGGGACCGGGCGGCGGCCGCCGCGGCCGGGTACCCGGACGTGATCGCCCCGCCGACGTTCCCGATCGTGATCGGGATGGCCGCGAGCGGCCAGGCGCTGGCCGATCCCGGGCTGAACCTCAACTACGCGATGGTGGTGCACGGCGAGCAGCGGTTCGAGTACTCCCGCCCGCTAGTGGCCGGGGACGTGGTGACCGCCACCGTGACGATCTCCGACATCCGGCAGGCCGGCCGGAACTCGCTGATGACCACCAGCACCAGGATCGAGACGGTCGGCGGCGAGCACGTCTGCACGGCCTACAACACGCTGGTCGAGCGGGGCGGTGCGCAGTGAGCGATCAGGTCAGCTACGACGAGGTCGAGACCGGCGCGCAGATCCCGGCGGCCAGCTATCCGGTGACCAGGCTCAGCCTGGTCAGGTACTGCGGCGCCTCCGGTGACTTCAACGTCATCCACTGGAACGAGCGGATCGCGCGCTCGGTCGGATTGCCGAACGTGATCGCGCACGGAATGTTCACGATGGCGCAGGCCGGGCGGTTCGTGACCGACTGGGCCGGGCCGGGCGCCAGGGTGGTCGAGTTCGGAGTCAGGTTCTCCGCCCCGGTGGTCGTCCCGGACGACGAGACCGGCGCCGCCATCACCGTGAGCGGCGAGGTCACCGAGAAACTCGACGACCACCGGGTGGTTCTGGCGCTGACCGCCAGGTCCGCCGACACCAAGGTGCTGACCCGGGCCAGGGCCGTCGTCCGGCTGCCCTGAGCGGGCTGCCCTGAGCGGGCTGTCCTGAGCAGGCCGTAGGCTCACCTCGTGCACGTGGTCGGGGAACGGGTCGATCTGGCGGACTACACGACGCTGCGGCTTGGCGGGCCTGCGGCGCGCTTCACCCTTGCCGAGACGGCGGACGAGGTAGCCGCCCAGGTCCGTGCCGCGGACCTGGCCGGACAGCCCTTGCTGGTGCTCGGCGGCGGGAGCAACCTGGTGGTCGCCGACGCCGGGTTCGACGGGTCGGTGGTCAAGGTCGCGACCCGGGGCCTCGACATCGCCGCCGCCGGGCCCGACCGAGTCGCCGTCACGGTCGCCGCCGGGCAGGACTGGGATGCCCTGGTGGCCTGGACGGTCGGCGAGAACCTGGCCGGACTGGAGTGCCTGTCCGGGATCCCGGGTTCGGTCGGGGCCACGCCGGTGCAGAACGTCGGCGCGTACGGCCAGGAGGTCGCGACGTCGATCATCTCGGTCGGCGTGCTTGACCGGGCCACCGGGCAGTGCGCGGTCCTGACCGGGCCGCGGTGCGGGTTCGGCTACCGGACATCGGTGTTCAAGTCCGCCGCCTGGCCGCAGTCCGGCCCGGCCGGCCCGACCGGCAGGTACGTGCTGCTCGACGTGACGTTCGGGCTGGCCAGGAGCGACCTGTCGGAACCGGTCGGCTACGCCGAGCTAGCCGCCAGGCTGGGGGTCGAGATGGGTGCGCGGGCGCCGCTGGCGCGGGTCCGCGAGGCCGTGCTCGACCTGCGGCGCGGCAAGGGCATGGTGCTCGACCCGGCCGACCCGGACAGCGTCAGCGCCGGGTCGTTCTTCACCAACCCGGTGCTGGACGACGGCCAGCTTGCCGATCTGGCGGCCGCGGCGGAGCGGCGGCTGCCCGGGGTCGCGGTGCCCCGGTACCCGGCCGGTCCCGGCCTGGTGAAGGTGCCCGCCGCCTGGCTGATCGAGCGGGCGGGCTTCGGCAAGGGCTATCCGGGCAGCGGTCCGGTCCGGATCTCGGCCAAGCACACCCTCGCGCTGACCAACCGCGGCGGCGCGACCACCGCCGACCTGCTGGCCCTGGCCCGCGAGGTGGTCGCCGGGGTAGCCGACGCGTTCGGCGTCGTGCTGACTAACGAGCCGGTGCTTGTCGGGGTAGCGCTGTAGCCTCGCCCGGCGGGTCGGTCGGGCCAGCCGGGTCGGCCGGATCCGGGGCCGCCAGCCAGTCGTCGATCCCGGCGAGCAGCCTGGCCCGAACGTCGGCGGGCGCGGCCGAGGCGCGCACCGACATCCTGGCAAGCTCGGCCAGCGCGGCGTCGGACAGCCCGTGCACGCTCCTGGCGATCTCGTACTGCGCGGTCAGCCGGGCGCCGAACAACAGCGGGTCGTCCGCGCCAAGCGCGACCTCGACCCCGGCCTCTAGCAATGGGAGCAACGGGACGTCGGCGGCGGATCTGGCCACGCCAAGGGCCACGTTCGACGCGGGGCACACCTCTAGCGCGACCCCCGACCTGGCCAGCCGTCCGGTCAGGCCGGGATCGGCCGCCGCGGCCACGCCGTGCCCGATCCTGGTGGCGCCAAGCTCGTCCAGGCAGGCCCGGACGCTGGCCGGGCCGAGCAGTTCGCCGCCGTGCGGGACGGCGATCAGACCGGCCCGGGACGCGATCGCGAAGGCCCTGGCGAACTCGGCCGGGGCGCCGCGGCGCTCGTCATTGCTCAGCCCGAACCCGATCACGCCGCGGCCGGCGTAGGCGGCTGCCAGCCTGGCCAGCGTCCGGGCGTCCAGCGGGTGCCTGGTCCGGTTCGCGGCGATTATGACGCCGATCCCGATCCCGGTCGTCCGGGCCGCCTGCGCGGTGGCGTCGAGCACCATCTCGGTGAACGTGACCAGCCCGCCGAACAGGCCGGCGTAGCCGGACGGGTCGACCTGGAACTCCAGCCACCCAGAGCCGTCGGCGCGCTCGTCAGCGGCCATCTCGGCGATCAGCCGCCGCAGGTCGGCCTCGGTCCGCAGCACCGCCCTGGCGCTGTCGTACAGCCGCTGGAAGCGGAACCAGCCGCGCTCGTCGGTGGCGTGCAGCCGGGGCGGCCATTCGGTGCTGAACGCCTCGGGCAGCCGGATCCGGTGCGCCGTCGCCAGGTCCATCAGGGTGGCCCGGCGCATGGATCCGGTGAAGTGCAGATGCAGGTGCGCCTTGGGGAGCAGGTCGAGCCGCCGGGCCATCCGCCTAGTCTGCCCCGCTCGTGTCCGGTCCGCCGCCCGCGTTCAGTACGCGGTGGCCAGCAGCTTGCCGAGCCTGGTCAGCCCCTCTTCCAGGTCGGCATCGGCGAGCGCGGCGGACAGCCGGAAGTAACCTGGCGTGCCGAACGCCTCGCCGGGCACCACGGCGACCTCGGCCTGCTCGAGCACGATCTCGGCAAGCTGGGCGGACGACTCGATCCGCTGCCCGCCAAGCTCACGGCCGAGCAGGCCCTTGACGCTTGGGTAGCAGTAGAACGCGCCCTCGGGCAGCGGACAGACCACCCCGGGCATCTCGTTAAGCATCGCCGTCATGCGCTGCCTGCGCCGGTCGAACGCGGTGCGCATCTGCGCAACCGCGGACAGGTCGCCGGAGACCGCGGCGAGGGCGGCGGCCTGGGCGATGTTGCAGACGTTGGAGGTGGCGTGCGACTGCAGGTTGGTGGCCGCCGTGATCACGTCCGCCGGGCCGATCATCCAGCCGACCCGCCACCCGGTCATCGCGTAGGTCTTGGCCACGCCGTTCAGCACCACGCACCGGTCGGTGATCTCGGGTGCCGCGACCGGGATCGAGGTGAACGTGGCGTCCCCGTAGACCAGGTGCTCGTAGATCTCGTCGGTGACCACCCAGATGCCGTTGCGCGCGGCCCATCGGCCGATCTCAGCGACCAGGTCCGGCGGGTAGACCGCGCCGGTAGGGTTCGACGGCGAGACGAAGACCAGCAGTTTGGTGCGCGCGGTGCGGTGCCGCTCCAGTTGCTCGACCGATGTCAGGTAGCCGGTGCTCTCGTCGGTCAGCACCGGGACCGGCGTGCCGCCGGCCAGCGTGATCGCCTCCGGGTAGGTGGTCCAGTGCGGCGTCGGCAGCAGTGCCTCGTCACCCGGGTCGAGCAGGGTCGCGAAGGCCTGGTAGACGGCCTGCTTGCCACCGTTGGTCACCAGCACCTGGCTGGGCTCGACCTCGAACCCCGAGTCGCGCGCGGTCTTGGCCGCGATCGCGGCGCGCAGTTCGGGCAGGCCGGGCGTGGGCGTGTACTTGTAGAAGCGCGGCTCGTCGCACGCTCGCCTGGCGGCGTCGACGATGTAGCCGGGGGTGGCGAAGTCGGGTTCGCCCGCGCCGAAGCCGATCACCGGCCGGCCCGCCGCCCGCATCGCCTTGGCCTTGGCGTCCACCGCCAGCGTCGCCGACTCGGTGATGGCCGAAACTCGGGCGGAGATCCGCCGCTGCTGCGCTTCCATGCCTGGCATTTTCGCATCCCCGGCGGACCGCGCGCCGGGACGCCCCCGGGATCGATGGATATTCACCGCGGTTCGACGTGGGGCCGGTTGGCAACGTACACTTCAACATCTGGCGAGGATCCGTCGGGCTGTTCTAGCATGCCTGCGGGTGCCTGACAGAGGGCAGTAGCTCAATTGGCTAGAGTCCCGGTCTCCAAAACCGGTGGTTGGGGGTTCGAGTCCCTCCTGCCCTGCGAGTTGGCTCGTACCCAGCGGGCTGTACCGGCGTGAGCCGGCCGAAGACAAGCGCTCAAGGTGAGGACATGGCGACTCAGGTACGCGGCTCGCAGGCCAAGAAGCCGGCCAAGCGGTCCGGCCCGGCCCGGCCGGCCCGGACGAGTCCGGCTGCCTTCCTTCGGGAGGTCAGGTCCGAGCTGCGGAAGGTGATCTGGCCGACCCGCAAGGAACTGGTCACCTACACCACGGTGGCCGTCGTGTTCATCCTGATCACGGTGGCCATCGTGACCGCCGCGGACTACGGCTTCACCAAGCTGGTGGCCGCGGTCTTCGGCTAGCGCCGGTCGTGCCGGTAGTGTCTGTGCGCTGAGCGTGGCAGCATGATCACTGCGAGCAAGGGCGATGTCGCAGCATGGGGCAGGCCGCAGGGTAAGCGCAGGGATAAGCAGAGAGAAAGAGTAATCGTGTCCGAGTCCGAACTGCAGGGCAATGGCCTTCCGGCCGAGCCTGCCGACGACGGCCAGCAGGACCTGCCCGGTGCGCAGGATGCGGCCGCCGACGGCGGCTCAGGCGACGTCGGCCACGTCGATGACGCCGCTGCAGCCGCGGCAGCCGACGCGGCTGAGGTTGCCGACGCGGCTGAGGAAGACGATCCGGTCGCCGCGTTCAAGGCGGAGCTTCGCAGCCTGCCCGGCGAGTGGTACGTGGTGCACTCCTACGCCGGATACGAGAACCGGGTCCGGGTCAACCTGGAGAACCGGACTCAGTCCCTCAACATGGAGGACTTCATCTTCCAGGTTGAGGTGCCCACCCACGAGGTGGTGGAGATCAAGGGCGGCAAGCGGCAGCAGGTGCAGGAGAAGGTGCTGCCCGGCTACATCCTGGTCCGGATGGACCTGACCGACGAGTCCTGGGCCGCGGTGCGCAACACCCCCGGCGTGACCGGCTTCGTCGGCCTGTCCAGCCGGCCGTCGCCGTTGAGCCTGGACGAGGTCGCGGCCCTGCTGGCGCCGGTGCCCGAGGAGAAGGCCGCGAAGAAGGCCGAGACCATGCGGGCCGCCGCGGTGGACTTCGAGGTCAACCAGTCGGTTACCGTGATGGAGGGCCCGTTCGCGTCGCTTCCGGCTACGGTGAGCGAGATCAACCCCGATACCCAGAAGCTCAAGGTGCTCGTGTCCATCTTCGGGCGCGAGACTCCGGTCGAGCTCTCCTTCGATCAGGTCAGCAAGATCTGATCGGCGCAGGGAACGGCTGACGCAGGGAACGGCTGGCGCAGGCACGGCTAGCACGACACAGATAGGACTGGCAGGCAGATGGCTCCGAGGAAGAAGAAGATCGCTGCGATCGTCAAGGTCCAGCTGAGCGCGGGCGCGGCGACCCCGGCGCCCCCGGTCGGCACGGCGCTTGGCCCGCATGGCGTGAACATCATGGACTTCGTCAAGCAGTACAACGCGGCGACCGAGTCCCAGCGCGGCAACATCATCCCGGTCGAGATCACGATCTACGAGGACCGGTCGTTCACCTTCATCACCAAGACGCCGCCGGCCGCGGAGATGATCAAGAAGGCCGCCGGGGTCCAGAAGGGCAGCCCCGAGCCGCACAAGAGCAAGGTCGGCACCATGTCGATGGCCCAGGTCAGGGACATCGCCCAGGTCAAGATGCCGGACCTGAACGCGACCAGCATCGAGGCCGCGGAGAAGATCATCGCCGGGACGGCCCGGTCGATGGGGATCACCGTCGAGGGCTGACCGAGCCCGATCCGGTCGGCACCGATCCGGTCGGCACCGATCCGGGCAGTGGCAGGGCCAGGCGCTGGCCCGCTGACCACGACTCCTCGCTAACTCACCAGGAGAGAGCAGATGAAGCGCAGCAAGGCATATCGCAAGGCGGGCGAACTCGTCGACGCCGAGCAGTTGTACACCCCGGCGCAGGCCGTTGACCTAGCCAAGAAGACCGCGACCACCAAGTTCGACTCGACCGTCGAGGTGGCCATCAGGCTCGGCGTGGACCCGCGCAAGGCCGATCAGATGGTCCGCGGCACCGTGAACCTGCCACACGGTACCGGCAAGACGGCCCGGGTGCTGGTGTTCGCTGCGGGCGAGCGAGCCGAGGAGGCGCGCGCCGCCGGCGCCGACATCGTTGGCGCCGACGAACTGATCGAGCGGGTGCAGGGCGGGTTCCTGGACTTCGACGCGGTGGTCGCGACCCCGGACCTGATGGGCAAGGTCGGCCGTCTCGGCCGGGTGCTCGGCCCGCGCGGGCTGATGCCGAACCCGAAGACCGGGACCGTCACCGCCGACGTGGCGAAGGCCGTGACCGACATCAAGGGCGGCAAGATCGAGTTCCGGGTGGACCGGCACGGCAGCCTGCACTTCATCATCGGCAAGGCCTCGTTCGATGACCGCGCCCTGGTGGAGAACTACGCCGCCGCACTGGACGAGGTGATGCGGCTGAAGCCGGCCGCCGCCAAGGGCCGCTACCTGAAGAAGATCACCTTCTCCACCACGATGGGGCCGGGCGTCCCGGTCGACCCGGGCCAGACCCGTGGCCTGACCAGCGAGCTTGAGGGTGCCGCGGCCAGCTAGCCTGCCGCGATCCCGGGTAACCAGTAGCGGACCCGGCGCCAGGAGCATGACTCCCGGCGCCGGGTCCTGCTCGTTCGGCTAGCTCACCCCGGCTAGAACACCGTCGTGGCGACCACGATCGGCTGCGGCCGGTCAAGCTGGCCGCGGCAGGTCAGCAGGCCGTGATCGGCGGTCAGCGACCCGGATCCGGCCGGATCGGCGTTGCGGACCGTCAGCAGCGCGCCGGAGGCTAGCCTGAGCCGCCAGCTGGCCGGCTCTAGCTGATGCGCCGTGCACATGCCGTTCGGGCTGGCCGGGTCGTCCCGGTACTCGGCCCACACGCTGATCGAGGCGACCAGGCCGGGCCTGAGCACCGTGCCGCTCTGGCTGGCCGACCGGGCGCCCGCCTTCGCCATCCGGCCGACCTTGCGGTAGATGATCGTCGCGGTGACCGGGCGGCCGGTCTTGGCCAGGCCGGTCAGCGTGATCGGCCCGGCCAGCCAGCAGGGTCGGCCCCGGTCCGAGACGACGATGGTGCCCAGGTCGTTGCCGGCTCCCGGCATGCTGCCGCGGTAGCTCAGCCGTAGCTGCGACCGGCCGCAGGCGGCCGGCTTCGCCGCCTCGGTGGTGACCGCGTGGTGCCCGGCCGGCGCGGCGGCCCGATGGGTGAGCGCGCAGCCGCCGATACCGATCGCCGCGATCGCGACGCCGACTGCGTACCTGCTTCGAATGGCCATGGCCGGGCCGCCTTTCCGATTCACGGACACGCCGTTCCGCGCCGTTTCCTGACCCAACAGACGGTCGATGGGTGCGCGAGGTTGGGCGCACGCGGTGGGGTGGGGCGCACGCGGTGGGTACGCCGGCCGGGCCGGCCGCGCCCGCCGCCGATTTGGCGTGAGCGCCGGTGGCCGCGTAGTCTGGTGCGCGCCAAAGACCGTCGGCTGTCCGTGCCTGGTGCGCGGACCGAAGGACCCGGGATCGCCGGGCGGCCCACGCAGGTGAGCTTGAGCTACGCCCCGCACCTCGACATCTGGTGCGAGTGGCCCGCCCCGGTGCGCCTGCGCCCGGGGCGTTCGTCATCTCCGGCCCGCCGGCGGTCAGGACGCAAGTCACCAGGAACTGCCCGGCGAGCGGGCGGCTCCGCAACGTCGGAGGAGGCCCATGGCGAGGGCGGCAAAGGAGGCGACGGTCGCCGAGCTGACCGAGCGGTTCAAGAACTCCTCGGGAGCTGTGCTCACCGAGTACCGTGGCCTGACCGTGGCCGAGGTGGGCGAGCTGCGCAGGACGCTCGGCTCGGACGCCACCTTCTCGGTGGTGAAGAACACGCTGACCAAGATCGCGGCGACCGATGCCGGACTGACCAGCGAGTTCTCGGAAATGCTGGTCGGCCCGTCGGCGATCGCGTTCGTCGGCGGCGACGTGGTCCAGGCGGCGAAGGGCCTGCGCGAGTTCGCCAGGACGAACCCCATGCTGGTGATCAAGGGCGGTGTGCTGGACGGCAAGGTCCTGTCGCCGGCCGAGATCTCCAAGCTCGCGGACCTTGAGTCGCGCGAGGTGCTGCTGGCCAAGCTGGCGGGTGCGATGAAGGCTTCGCTGGCCGGTGCGGCCGCGACCTTCGCGGCGCTGCCGACCCAGATGGCCCGACTGGCGGCCGCGCTGGAGGCCAAGCGGGCGAGCGAGCCTGGCGCGGCGGCGGGCGACACCGCATCAGCGGGCGACACCGACGCAGCGGACGACACCGCCGCGGCTGGCGACACCGCGGGCGAGGCCGAGCAGGCCGCGGACGCGGCAGGCAGCGAGACCGAGTAGAGGCTGACCGCATCGCGCGGACGCGAGCGGCGAGATCGGCGCCGATGACCCGGAGGTCACCGGCGGGAAGCTAGATGGAGGAAGCAGCACCATGGCGAAGTACAGCACCGAGGACCTGCTCGACGCGTTCAAGGAGATGACGCTGATCGAGCTTTCGGAGTTCGTCAAGCAGTTCGAGGAGACCTTCGACGTGAAGGCCGCCGCTCCGGTCGCCGTGGCCGGCGCCCCGGCCGCCGCCGGCGGCGGCGCCCCCGCCGAGGAGGCCGAGGAGCAGGACGAGTTCGACGTCATCCTCGAGGCCGCCGGCGACAAGAAGATCCAGGTGATCAAGGAGGTGCGCAGCCTGACCAGCCTGGGCCTGAAGGAGGCCAAGGACCTGGTGGACGGCGCGCCCAAGCCGCTGCTGGAGAAGGTCAACAAGGAGACCGCGGAGAAGGCGAAGGCCGCCCTGGAGGGCGCCGGAGCGACCGTCACGGTCAAGTAGTCGGCCAGCGCCCAGGTTGGCCGGCGCGTCTGCCGTGCCAGCCGGGCCAGGCTCGCGTAATGTCGATGGCCCGCGACCGCACCACGGTCGCGGGCCATCGCCGTTCCGACGTGGCTGGTCCGGCCGGTGGGTGGCTCCGGTGGGTAATCAGCAGCGCGAGGCGGGAGCGGGCATCGGCGGGTAAGCAATCGGTATGCCCGATCCGCTAGCTGGGCAAACCAGGGCGGCTGCGTGAATAACATCACCGGCTACCCGATGCCGACACAGCTAGCTCGGCTCTTGACGTTTCGGCGCTGAGGAGCGATGCTGCCTTCAGTCGTGAGTAACAGGGTGCGATAAGTTGACCGGCGGTGTGTCCGTAGACTACACTGCCAATTTGCGCTGCACCCACCTGTCCTCGGCTAACTAACCCACTGTTTCGCCACCCACCGTGTCGTCTCGTAGGGGGACGAGGCCGCAGGGCATTGCGCGTGCGCGCTGACCGTTCAGCCACGAGCTCGGAAGGACCCCTGTTGGCAGCCTCGCGCAGCGCCTCAGCTATCGCTCCTGGTCCACGTCGTATTTCCTTTGCCCGCATCAAGGAACCGCTTGAGGTTCCGAACCTTCTCGCCCTGCAGACCGACTCGTTCGACTGGCTGCTCGGCAATGAGAAGTGGAAGCAGCGGATGGAAGCCGAGCGTCAGCTCGGTCGCACGGACCTTCCAGAGCAGTCCGGCCTCGAAGAGATCTTCGAGGAGATCAGTCCGATCGAGGACTTCACGGGAACGATGTCGCTCTCGTTCCGAGATCATCGGTTTGAGCCGCCCAAGTACTCCGCCGACGAGTGCAAGGAGAAGGACATGACCTTCTCCGCGCCGATGTTCGTCACGGCCGAGTTCATCAACAACTCCACGGGCGAGATCAAGAGCCAGACCGTGTTCATGGGCGACTTCCCGCTGATGTCGAACAAGGGCACCTTCATCATCAACGGCACCGAGCGCGTGGTGGTCAGCCAGCTGGTCCGCTCGCCGGGTGTGTACTTCGACCGGCAGGTCGACAAGACGTCGGACAAGGACATCTACAGCTGCAAGGTGATCCCGTCCCGGGGCGCCTGGCTGGAGTTCGAGATCGACAAGCGGGACAGCGTCGGCGTGCGGATCGACCGCAAGCGCAAGCAGAGCGTCACCGTGCTGCTCAAGGCCCTGGGCTGGGACGAGGCCAGGATCCTGGAGCGGTTCGGCGGCTACGAGTCGATGCGGGCCACCCTGGAGAAGGACCACACCGCCAGCCAGGACGAGGCGCTGCTCGACATCTACCGCAAGCTGCGTCCGGGCGAGCCGCCGACCAGGGAGTCCGCGCAGGCGCTGCTGGAGAACCTGTACTTCAACCCGAAGCGCTACGACCTTGCCAAGGTCGGTCGTTACAAGATCAACAAGAAGCTCGGCCTGAGCCAGCCGATTACCCAGGGCACGCTCACCGAGGACGACATCGTCGCCACCATCGAGTACCTGGTCCGGCTGCACGTCGGCGAGGACGAGATGAAGGTCGGCGAGGGGCTGATCCCGATCGAGGTCGACGACATCGACCACTTCGGGAACCGGCGGCTGCGTACCGTCGGTGAGCTGATCCAGAACCAGGTCCGGCTTGGCCTGGCCCGGATGGAGCGGGTCGTCAGGGAGCGGATGACGACCCAGGACGTCGAGGCGATCACGCCGCAGACGCTGATCAACATCCGGCCGGTGGTCGCCTCCATCAAGGAGTTCTTCGGCACCAGCCAGTTGTCCCAGTTCATGGACCAGACCAACCCGCTGGCCGGTCTGACTCACAAGCGCCGCCTGTCGGCGCTCGGCCCGGGCGGTCTGTCCCGAGAGCGGGCCGGGTTCGAGGTTCGTGACGTGCACCCCAGCCACTACGGCCGGATGTGCCCGATCGAGACGCCAGAAGGCCCGAACATCGGCCTGATCGGCTCGCTGTCCTCGTTCGCCCGGGTGAACGCGTTCGGCTTCGTCGAGACGCCGTACCGCAAGGTCACCGGCGGCAAGGTGACCGACCAGATCGACTACCTGACCGCGGACGAGGAGGACCGGCACGTTATCGCCCAGGCGAACGCGCCGATCAACCCGGACGGGTCGTTCATCGAGGATCGCGTGCTGGTCCGGCGGAAGGGCGGCGAGGTCGACCTGATCAGGCCGGACGAGGTCGACTACATCGACGTGTCCCCGCGCCAGATGGTGTCGGTGGCCACCGCGATGATCCCGTTCCTCGAGCACGACGACGCGAACCGCGCGTTGATGGGCTCGAACATGCAGCGTCAGTCGGTGCCGCTGCTGCGCAGCGAGTCGCCGCTGGTCGGCACCGGCATGGAGTACCGCGCCGCCACCGACGCCGGTGACGTGATCGTGGCCGCCAAGGCCGGCGTGGTGGAGGAGGTCAGTGCCGACGAGATCACGATCGCGAACGACGACGGCACCCGGTCGACTTACCTGATCGCCAAGTTCCAGCGGTCGAACCAGGGCACCTGCTTCAACCAGAAGCCGATCGTGGCAGGCGGCCAGCGGATCGAGTCCGGTCAGGTCATCGCGGACGGCCCGTGCACGCAGAACGGCGAGATGTCGCTCGGGAAGAACCTGCTGGTCGCGTTCATGTCCTGGGAAGGACATAACTACGAGGACGCGATCATCTTGTCCCAGCGACTGGTGCAGGATGACGTGCTCTCCTCGATCCACATCGAGGAGCACGAGGTCGACGCGCGGGACACCAAGCTCGGCCCGGAGGAGATCACCAGGGACATCCCGAACGTCTCCGAGGACGTGCTCGCCGATCTGGACGAGCGTGGCATCATCCGGATCGGCGCCGAGGTCGTCACCGGCGACATCCTGGTCGGCAAGGTCACCCCGAAGGGCGAGACCGAACTGACCCCCGAGGAGCGCCTGCTTCGCGCGATCTTCGGTGAGAAGGCCCGTGAGGTCAGGGACACCTCGCTGAAGGTGCCGCACGGTGAGTCCGGCCGGGTGATCGGCGTCCGGGTGTTCTCGCGTGAAGAAGGCGACGAACTCCCACCCGGCGTTAACGAACTCGTCCGGGTCTATGTCGCGGCCAAGCGGAAGATCACCGACGGCGACAAGCTGGCCGGCCGCCACGGTAACAAGGGCGTCATCGCGAAGATCCTGCCGGTGGAGGACATGCCGTTCCTGGAGGACGGCACGCCGGTTGACATCGTGCTGAACCCGCTGGGCGTGCCGAGCCGGATGAATGTCGGCCAGGTGCTCGAGACCCACCTCGGGTGGGTCGCGGCCACCGGCTGGCAGGTCGACGGCGATGACGACGCGTGGAAGCAGCGGCTGCGCCAGGCGGGCGCGGACGCGGCGGCGCCGGGCACCAAGGTCGCCACGCCGGTATTCGACGGCGCGCGCGAGGAGGAGATCACCGGCCTGCTCGATTCCACTCTGCCGAACCGTGACGGCCTCCAGCTCATCGGGGCCAGCGGCAAGGCGCGGCTGTTCGACGGGCGCACCGGCGAGCCGTTCCGGGACCGGGTGTCGGTTGGCTACATCTACATCCTCAAGCTGCTGCACCTGGTGGATGACAAGATCCACGCCAGGTCCACCGGCCCGTACTCGATGATCACCCAGCAGCCGCTCGGCGGTAAGGCGCAGTTCGGCGGCCAGCGGTTCGGCGAGATGGAGGTGTGGGCCCTGGAGGCCTACGGCGCCGCCTACGCCCTGCAGGAATTGCTGACCATCAAGTCCGACGACATCCTCGGCCGGGTCAAGGTCTACGAGGCCATCGTCAAGGGCGAGAACATTCCCGAGCCCGGCATTCCCGAGTCCTTCAAGGTGCTCATCAAGGAAATGCAGTCGCTCTGCCTGAACGTCGAGGTGCTGTCCAGCGATGGGGCCGCGATCGAGATGCGCGACACCGACGAGGACGTGTTCCGCGCCGCCGAGGAACTCGGAATCGACCTGTCCCGGCGCGAGCCGAGCAGCGTCGAAGAGGTCTGATTCCACAACGATCCCAGGGGATTAGGGGAAAAGAAACGTGCTAGACGTCAACTTCTTCGACGATCTGCGTATCGGCCTGGCCACGGCCGACGACATCAGGCTGTGGTCACACGGCGAGGTCAAGAAGCCGGAGACGATCAACTACCGCACGCTCAAGCCGGAGAAGGACGGGCTCTTCTGCGAGAAGATCTTCGGCCCGACCAGGGACTGGGAGTGCTACTGCGGTAAGTACAAGCGGGTCAGGTTCAAGGGCATCATCTGCGAGCGGTGCGGGGTCGAGGTCACCAGGGCCAAGGTCCGCCGGGAGCGGATGGGGCACATCGAGCTTGCCGCACCGGTCACCCACATCTGGTACTTCAAGGGTGTGCCGAGCCGCCTCGGCTACCTGCTCGACCTGGCGCCGAAGGACCTGGAGAAGGTCATTTACTTCGCCGCCTACATGATCACGCACGTCGACACCGAGGCGCGGGACCGTGACCTGCCCTCGCTGGAGGCGAAGATCACGGTCGAGAAGAGCCAGCTTGAGCAGCGCCGCGACGCCGACATCGAGGCGCGGCAGGCCAAGCTCGAGAAGGACCTTGCCGAGCTTGAGGCCGCGGGCGCCAAGGGCGACGCGCGGCGTAAGGTCCGGGAGAGCTCGGACCGGGAGTGCAAGCAGATCAGGGACCGGGCGCAGCGCGAGATCGACCGGATCGAGGAGGTCTGGAACCGGTTCCGTGGCCTGAAGGTCCAGGATCTCGAGGGCGACGAACTGTTGTACCGGGAGATGCGGGACCGGTTCGGCCGGTACTTCCGCGGCGGAATGGGCGCGCAGGCGATCCAGGAGCGGCTGGGCAGCTTCGACCTGGAGGCCGAGGCGGCCTCGCTGCGGGAGACCATCCGCACCGGCAAGGGCCAGCGCAAGGCCCGGGCGCTGAAGCGGCTGAAGGTCGTGTCGGCGTTCCTGAACACCACCAACAGCCCGCTCGGCATGGTGCTCGACTGCATCCCGGTGATCCCGCCGGACCTGCGCCCGATGGTGCAACTGGACGGCGGCAGGTTCGCCACCTCGGACCTGAACGACCTGTACCGGCGGGTGATCAACCGGAACAACCGGCTCAAGCGGCTGCTTGACCTGGGCGCCCCGGAGATCATCGTGAACAACGAGAAGCGGATGCTGCAGGAGGCCGTCGACTCGCTGTTCGACAACGGCCGCCGCGGCCGTCCGGTCACCGGGCCGGGCAACCGTCCGCTGAAGTCGCTGTCCGACATGCTCAAGGGCAAGCAGGGCCGGTTCCGCCAGAACCTGCTCGGCAAGCGCGTCGACTACTCCGGCCGGTCGGTCATCGTGGTGGGCCCGCAGCTCAAGCTGCACCAGTGCGGTCTGCCCAAGGAGATGGCCGTCGAGCTGTTCAAGCCGTTCGTGATGAAGCGCCTGGTCGACCTGAACCACGCGCAGAACATCAAGTCGGCCAAGCGGATGGTCGAGCGGGCCAGGCCGGTCGTGTGGGACGTGCTTGAGGAAGTCATCAGCGAGCACCCGGTGCTGCTGAACCGCGCGCCGACCCTGCACCGGCTGGGTATCCAGGCCTTCGAGCCGCAACTGGTCGAGGGCAAGGCGATCCAGATCCACCCGCTGGTGTGCACCGCCTTCAACGCGGACTTCGATGGCGACCAGATGGCCGTGCACGTCCCGTTGTCGGCCGAGGCGCAGGCCGAGGCGCGGATCCTGATGCTGTCCACGAACAACATCCTCAAGCCGGCCGACGGCAAGCCGGTGACGATGCCGACCCAGGACATGATCATCGGGATCTACTACCTGACCAGGATGTCGCCGGAGGTGCCCGGGACCGGGCGGGTCTTCGGCGGGATGTCCGAGGCGCTGATGGCCTACGACCGGGGCGACCTGGACCTCCAGGCGGAGATCACGATCCGGCTGCAGGACGTCACGCCGCCGGAGGGCTTCACGCCGCCGGAGGGCTGGCAGCCGGGGCAGCCGTTCCGGCTGACGACCACGATGGGGCGCTGCCTGTTCAACGAGACGCTGCCCGCCGACTACCCGTTCGTGAACTACGAGGTCGGCAAGAAGCAGCTTTCGGTGATCGTGAACGACCTCGCCGAGAAGTACCCGAAGGTCGAGGTCGCCGCGGCCCTGGACGCGCTCAAGGACGCCGGGTTCCACTGGGCGACCCGGGCCGGGGTGACGGTCGCGATCGAGGACGTCACGGCCCCGCCGAACAAGCGGGACATCCTGGACACCTACGAGAAGCGGGCCGACAAGGTGCAGCGCGAGTACGAGCGCGGCCTGATCACCGACGACGAGCGGCGTCAGGAACTGATCGAGATCTGGACGCACGCCACCGCGGACGTGGCCCAGGACATGGAGCGGGCCTTCACCGAGACCAACCCGGTCTGGATGATGGTCAACTCCGGCGCCCGAGGCAACCTGATGCAGGTCAGGCAGCTAGCCGGAATGCGTGGACTGGTCTCCAACCCCAAGGGCGAGACCATCCCGCGGCCGATCAAGTCCAGCTTCCGCGAGGGCCTGTCGGTGCTGGAGTACTTCATCTCCACGCACGGCGCGCGCAAGGGCCTGGCCGACACCGCGCTGCGGACCGCCGACTCCGGGTACCTGACCAGGCGACTGGTGGACGTCGCGCAGGACGTCATCGTCCGTGAGGAGGACTGCGGCACCGACCGGTCGCTGCCGATGCGGATCGCCGAGCGGGACGCCGAGGGCAACCTGCGTAAGCTGCCGAACATCGAGAACACCGGCACCGGTCGCACGATCTCCGAGGACGTCGTCGACGCCGACGGCAACGTGGTCGCGCCGGCCGAGTCGGACGTGACCGAGTCGCTGATCGACAAGCTGGTGGCCGCCGGGGTCGATTCCGTCCGGACCTATAGCGTGCTGATCTGCCAGGCCAAGGTGGGCGTCTGCGGCAAGTGCTACGGGCGCTCGCTGGCCACCGGCAAGCGGGTCGACGTGGGCGAGGCGGTCGGCATCATCGCGGCACAGTCGATCGGCGAGCCGGGTACCCAGCTGACGATGCGTACCTTCCACACCGGCGGTGTGGCTGGCCTGGACATCACCCACGGCCTGCCGCGCATCCAGGAGCTGTTCGAGGCCAGGATCCCCAAGGGCATGGCCCCGATCAGCGAGGTGGAGGGCCGGGTCAGGATCGAGGAGCCGGAGAAGTCGCGCCGGATCATCGTCACCCCGGACGACGGCTCGGAAGAGGTCGTTTACCAGGTGTCGATCCGGTCCCGGCTGCTGGTAGCCGACGGCGACCACGTCCGGGTCGGCCAGCAGCTAATCGCCGGCGCCGTCAACCCGCACGAGGTGCTCCGCATCCTCGGCTCGCGGGAGGTCCAGCTGCACCTGGTGCACGAGGTGCAGGAGGTGTACCGGTCACAGGGCGTGTCGATCCACGACAAGCACATCGAGATCATCATCCGGCAGATGCTCAAGCGGGTGAATGTGATCGAGTCCGGTGACACCGAGATGCTCCCCGGCGAACTCGTCGAGCGGCCCAGGTTCGAGGAGATCAACCGCGCGGTGGTCGAGGCCGGCGGTACCTCGGCGGCGGGCCGTCCGCAGCTCATGGGGATCACCAAGGCGTCGCTGGCCACCGAGTCGTGGCTGTCGGCAGCCTCGTTCCAGGAGACCACCAGGGTGCTGACCGACGCGGCGATCCACGCCAGGTCGGACTCGCTGGTCGGCCTCAAGGAGAACGTGATCATCGGCAAGCTGATCCCTGCGGGCACCGGCATGCAGCGCTACCGGGCGATGCGGGTGGAGCCAAAGGACGAGGCACGCGCGGCCGCCTACCCGGCGGCGGCCTACCCGCCCGAGGTCACCTACCCGTTTGGTGCCCCGTCCAGCGGCGAGTCCGTGCCGCTGGAGGAGTACGGCTTCGGGGCCTATCACAACTAGGCGCGGCGGTCATCCCGCCGCGGACGGGCAACCGGCCCGCGGCCAGTCGGCATCGGCTGGCCGCGGGCCGCCGCATGCCGGTTCGCTGCCAGATCGGACCACCGCATGTCAGGCCGCAGTCAAATATGGCCCGGGCGTGTCGCGCGATGGGCTAAGCTACTTACTTGCTGAGACGAGAACCGACTCGCTTTGACCACTGCGGTGGGCGTTAGGTATTCTAGTTCTCCGTGCCCGTCACCACGGGCACGCGCGTCTGTGACCGCGATATGGCCGCCGTACCGGTAGCTAATCGCAGGCGGCGGATGCGTGCGACTTCCTTCCCCGTCACCCGGGCCCCATATGGCGGCTCAGGTGCGCCGCGAGAGCGGCGACACGCCCGAGCGCGGGGGTCGGGCAGACCACACAGTCTGTGCCAGCAACGATGGCCGCGTCCCGGGTGGGCGCGACCGAACGATCAGAAGAAGACGGAGACGCGGTGCCCACGATCCAGCAGCTGGTCCGCAAGGGCAGGCAGGACAAGGTAGCCAAGAACAAGACCCCGGCGCTCAAGGGCAGCCCGCAGCGCCGAGGCGTCTGCACGCGCGTCTACACGACCACGCCCAAGAAGCCGAACTCGGCGCTGCGCAAGGTCGCCAGGGTCCGGCTCACCAGCCACGTCGAGGTGACCGCGTACATCCCGGGGGTGGGGCACAACCTCCAGGAACACTCCATCGTTCTGGTCCGGGGAGGTCGCGTGCGTGACCTGCCCGGCGTTCGGTACAAGATCATTCGCGGATCGCTGGACACCCAGGGTGTCCGCAACCGCAAGCAGGCCCGCAGCCGTTACGGCGCGAAGAAGGAGAAGAGCTGACATGCCGCGCAAGGGCCCCGCGACCAAGCGGCAGCTGGTGACCGACCCGGTCTACGGTTCGCCCCTGGTCACCCAGCTGGTGAACAAGGTGCTGAAGAACGGGAAGCGCTCGCTCGCCGAGCACATCGTGTACGGCGCGCTCGAAGGCTGCCGGGACAAGACCGGCAACGACCCGGTGGTCACTCTCAAGCGTGCGCTGGACAACGTGAAGCCGACGCTGGAGGTGCGCAGCCGCCGGGTTGGTGGCGCGACCTACCAGGTGCCGGTCGAGGTTCGGGCCTCCCGGAGCACCACGCTCGCGCTGCGCTGGCTGGTCAGCTACTCCAGGGCCCGCCGCGAGAAGACCATGACCGAGCGGCTGATGAACGAGTTGCTCGACGCGAGCAACGGCCTCGGCGCCAGCGTCAAGCGGCGTGAGGACACCCACAAGATGGCCGAGTCGAACAAGGCGTTCGCCCACTACCGCTGGTAGTGCGAGCAAGCATTCGCAGATCGAGCAGGAACGAGGATCATTACTAGTGGCCGCCACAGCTACCGCCACGGAACTGGCCAGGGTCCGCAACATCGGGATCATGGCCCACATTGACGCGGGCAAGACGACGACGACCGAGCGGATCCTGTTCTACACCGGCATCAACTACAAGATCGGTGAGGTCCACGAGGGCGCCGCCACGATGGACTGGATGGAGCAGGAGCAGGAGCGCGGCATCACGATCACGTCCGCCGCCACCACCTGCACCTGGCGCGATCACACCATCAACATCATCGACACTCCCGGGCACGTCGACTTCACCGTCGAGGTGGAGCGGTCGCTGCGGGTGCTCGACGGTGCGGTGGCCGTGTTCGACGGCGTGGCCGGGGTCGAGCCCCAGTCGGAGACCGTCTGGCGCCAGGCCGACCGGTACGGGGTGCCGCGGATCTGCTTCGTCAACAAGATGGACCGGGTGGGCGCGGAGTTCCACCGCTGCGTGGACATGATCTCCGACCGGCTCGGCGCCACGCCGCTAGTGGTGCAGCTGCCCTGGGGAGTCGAGTCGGACTTCCGCGGCGTCATCGACCTGATCCGGATGCGGGCCCTGATCTGGCACGGCGAGGGCAAGGGCGAGGCCTACGACGTCGTGGAGATCCCCGAGGATCACCTCGAGGCCGCCCGCGAGGGCCGGGACAGCATGCTCGAGACCATCGCCGAGAACGACGAGCAGATGATGGAGCTGTACCTCGAGGGCACCGAGCCCGACGAGGCCACCCTGATCGCCGCGATCCGGCGGGCTACCATCGCCGGCACCCTGAACCCGGTGCTGTGCGGGAGCGCGTTCAAGAACAAGGGCGTCCAGCCGATGCTGGACGCGATCGTCGACTTCCTGCCGAGTCCGGTGGACATCCCGGCGATCCACGGCCAGTCCCTGGGCGCCGACCCGACCGACGTCGAGCGGCACGCCGACGTGGCCGAGCCGTTCTCCGCGCTGGCCTTCAAGATCATGGCCGACCAGCACCTGGGCAAGCTCACCTACCTGCGGATCTACTCCGGCACCCTGGAGGCGGGCAGCTCCGTGCTGAACTCCACCAAGGAGCGCAAGGAGCGGATCGGCAAGATCTACCAGATGCACGCCAACAAGCGCGAGGAGCGCCCGTCGGCGGTCGCCGGCCAGATCGTGGCGGTGATGGGCCTGAAGGACACCACCACCGGCGACACGCTGTGCGACCCGGCCAAGCCGGTGATCCTGGAGTCGATGACCTTCCCGGCGCCGGTGATCAACGTGGCGATCGAGCCGAAGACCAAGGGTGACCAGGACAAGCTCGGCACCGCGATCCAGCGGCTCGCCGAGGAGGACCCGACCTTCCAGGTGCGGACCGACGAGGAGACCGGCCAGACGATCATCGCCGGAATGGGTGAACTGCACCTTGAGGTGCTGGTCGACCGGATGCGCCGGGAGTTCAAGGTCGAGGCGAACATCGGCCGTCCGCAGGTCGCCTACCGGGAGACCATCCGCCGGAAGGTCGAGAAGGTCGAGTACACCCACAAGAAGCAGACCGGTGGATCCGGTCAATTCGGCCGGGTGATCATCAACCTGGAGCCGACCGGCGGCGACGGCGGCGGCTACGAATTCGAGAACAAGGTCACCGGCGGCCGGATCCCGCGGGAGTACATCCCGTCCGTGGACGCCGGCTGCCAGGAGGCCGCCGAGTTCGGCGTACTCGCCGGCTACCCGATGGTCGACGTGAAGGTCACGCTGACCGACGGTGCCTACCACGAGGTCGACTCGTCCGAACTAGCCTTCAAGATCGCTGGCTCGATGGCGTTCAAGAAGGCGGCCAACCAGGCCGATCCTGTCCTGCTCGAGCCGCTGATGGCGGTGGAAGTCAGGACGCCGGAAGACTACATGGGGGAGGTCATCGGCGACCTGAACAGCCGCCGTGGCCAGATCCAGGCCATGGAGGAGCGGACCGGGGTACGGGTGGTCACCGCCCTCGTACCGCTGTCCGAGATGTTCGGCTACGTGGGCGACCTGCGCAGCCGGACGCAGGGGCGGGCGGATTACAGCATGCAGTTCAACTCGTATGCCGAGGTCCCGCCCAACATCGCCAAGGAAATCATCGCCAAGGCACGTGGCGAGTAGCTAGCACCAGCCATCAGCAACCGGCGCCCCGCGTGAGCGCCAGCACCCCACGAGCGTGGGGACCGATCGCAACGAGGAGACACCAGTGGCGAAGGCCAAGTTTGAGCGGACGAAGCCGCACGTAAACATCGGCACCATTGGGCACATCGACCACGGGAAGACCACTCTGACCGCGGCGATCACCAAGGTGCTGCACGACAAGTTCCCGGACGTGAACCCGTTCACGCCGTTCGACCAGATCGACAACGCGAAGGAAGAGCGCGAGCGCGGCATCACGATCTCGATCTCGCACGTCGAGTACCAGACCGAGAAGCGTCACTACGCGCACGTCGACTGCCCGGGGCACGCCGACTACATCAAGAACATGATCACCGGCGCGGCGCAGATGGACGGCGCGATCCTGGTGGTCGCCGCCACCGACGGCCCGATGCCGCAGACCCGTGAGCACGTGCTGCTCGCCCGTCAGGTCGGCGTGCCGTACATCGTGGTCGCGCTGAACAAGGCCGACATGGTGGACGACGAGGAGATCCTCGAACTGGTCGAGCTCGAGGTCCGCGAGCTGCTGAGCGCGTACGAGTTCCCCGGCGACGACGTGCCGGTGGTCCGGGTCTCGGCCCTGAAGGCGCTCGAGGGCGACGCCGAGTGGGGCGAGAAGGTGCTCGAGCTGATGAGCGCCTGCGACGACAACATCCCGGAGCCGGTCCGCGAGACCGAGAAGCCGTTCCTGATGCCGGTCGAGGACGTGTTCTCGATCACCGGCCGCGGCACCGTGGTGACCGGCCGGATCGAGCGCGGCACGATCCACACCGGCGACGAGGTCGAGATCATCGGGATCAAGGAGAAGGCGCAGAAGACCACGGTCACCGGCGTCGAGATGTTCCACAAGATCCTCGACGAGGGCCAGGCCGGTGACAACGCCGGTCTGCTGCTCCGCGGCATCAAGCGCGAGGACGTGGAGCGCGGCCAGGTCGTGATCAAGCCGGGCACCAACACCCCGCACACCCAGTTCGAGGCTCAGGTCTACATCCTGTCCAAGGACGAGGGTGGTCGGCACACGCCGTTCTTCAACAACTACCGGCCGCAGTTCTACTTCCGCACCACCGACGTCACCGGTGTGGTGCAGCTGCCCGAGGGCACCGAGATGGTGCTTCCGGGTGACAACACCGAGATGAGCGTGGAACTGATCCAGCCGATCGCCATGGAGGAGGGCCTGCGCTTCGCGATCCGCGAGGGCGGCCGCACCGTTGGCGCCGGTCGGGTTACCAAGATCATCAAGTAGTCGCATCTGGTACGTGGGGACTCTCGGCCGTCGCGGAACGCGGTCGGCCGGGAGCCCCACGCACCGGAACCAGTGAGCAAATACGGGACCGGAGCTAACACCCCGGCCTCGCGGAGTCGGCAGCACTAGGGCGTAAGGACAGAGGCCAAACGATGGCGGGAGAGAAGATCCGCATCCGCTTGAAGAGTTATGACCACGAGGTCATCGACACTTCAGCGCGGAAGATCGTGGATACGGTGATGCGGACTGGGGCGAAGGTCGTTGGCCCGGTGCCGCTGCCGACCGAGAAGAACGTGTACTGCGTGATCAGGTCGCCGCATAAGTACAAGGACTCGCGTGAGCATTTCGAGATGCGCACGCACAAGCGCCTGATCGACATCATCGATCCGACTCCGAAGACCGTCGATGCCCTGATGCGGCTCGATGTGCCAGCCGGTGTCGACATCCAGATCAAGCTGTAGAGGGAACGCACGGACATGTCCAAGCAGATCAGAGGGGTCCTGGGCACCAAGCTCGGTATGACCCAGGTCTTCGGCGACGATGGGAAGATCGTCCCGGTCACCGTGGTGTCCGCGGGTCCGTGCGTCGTTACCGCGGTGCGCAGTGCGGACTCCGATGGATACTCGGCCGTGCAACTGGGTTACGGCGACATCGACCCGCGCAAGGTCAACAAGCCCAAGGCAGGTGTGTTCGCCAAGGCCGGAGTGACGCCACGGCGGTACCTGGTCGAGCTGCGCACCTCCGACGCCGACCAGTACACGCTCGGCCAGGAGCTCACGGCGGAGACCTTCGAGTCCGGCGAGCTCGTCGACGTGACCGCGACCAGCAAGGGCAAGGGCTTCGCTGGTGTGATGAAGCGGCACGGGTTCCGCGGCCTCAGCTCGTCCCACGGCACCCAGCGTAAGCACCGGTCGCCGGGTTCGATCGGCGGCTGCGCGTTCCCCGGCCACGTGTTCAAGGGTCTGCGGATGGCCGGCCGGATGGGCGGGGAGCGCACCACGGTGCTGAACCTGACCCTGCACGGCGTGGACGCCGACCGCGGCCTGCTGCTGATCAAGGGCGCGGTGCCCGGACCGGCCGGCGGCCTGGTCCTGGTGCGCAGCGCGGTCAAGTCACCGCTGAACGCGGGCGCGAAGACGAGAGAGGCTGGTGCGGCCCGATGAGCCCGGCATCTGACCCGAGCACGCCGGAGGAGCAGGAGACGCCGGCGACGGCGGAAGGGAGCGCGGCCGAAGAGTCCGCGCCCGAGGCCGCCGCGGCTGAGGCCGAGGCCACTGAGCCCGAGGCGGCGGCCGCTGAGGATGCTGAGCCGGCGGCGAAGCCCGCGCGGAAGCCGCGCGCCAAGGCGGCGGCCAAGCCGGCCGAGAAGGCACCCGCTGCCAAGCCGAAGGCCAAGGCGAAGCCGGTCCCGGACGTGACGGTGCAGGCCGACCTGCCGCCCGAGATCTTCGACGTGACCGTAAACGTGCCGCTGATCCACCAGGTGGTCGTCGCGCAGCAGGCCGCCGCGCGACAGGGCACGCACGCGACCAAGACCCGCGGCGACGTCCGCGGCGGCGGCAAGAAGCCGTACCGGCAGAAGGGCACCGGCCGGGCCCGCCAGGGGTCGACCCGGGCGCCGCAGTTCGCCGGCGGTGGCGTGGTACACGGCCCGGTGCCGCGGTCCTATGCCCAGCGCACGCCGAAGAAGATGAAGGCCGCTGCGCTGCGCGGCGCGCTGTCGGACCGGGCCAGGCACGGCCTGGTGCACGTGGTGAGCGCGTTCGTCGAGGGCTCGGAGCCGAAGACGAAGGACGCGCTCGCGGCGCTCACCGGCGTGACCGGGGCGCCGGCCACGACCACCTCGGTGCTCGTGGTCGCCGACCGGGGCGACGTGCTGACCTGGAAGAGCCTGCGGAACGCCCCCGGCGTGCACCTGATCGATCCCGGCCAGCTGAACACCTATGACGTGCTGGTGAGTGACCGGGTGGTCTTCACTTCTACGGCGCTTGCCTCGTTCGTGGCCCGGGCGGGCCAGGGCGGCGGCGCAGAGGGCGAGGAGCAGTGAGCAAGGTCTACAACCATCGGGACATCCTGCTGCGGCCGGTTATCTCGGAGAAGAGCTACGGGCTGCAGGACGAGTTCAACAAGTACACGTTCATCGTGGCTCCGCACGCTAACAAGACGCAGATCAGGCAGGCGGTGGAGGCCATCTTCAACGTCAAGGTGACCGGCGTGAACACGCTGAACCGGCCCGGTAAGCGTCGCCGTACCCGGTTCGGCTGGGGCCAGCGGCCGGACACCAAGCGGGCGGTCGTCAGCCTGGCTGCCGGTGAGCGGATCGACATCGGCGGCCTGGGCAGCTAGGCCGGACGAGCATAGGAGCTTAAGCAGACATGGGCATCCGCAAGTACAAGCCGACGACGCCGGGCAGGCGCGGCGCTAGCGGCTCGGACTTCGCCGAGATTACGCGGAGCGAGCCGGAGAAGTCGCTAGTGCAGCCACTGCACGGGCGTGGCGGCCGCAACGTGCACGGCCGGATCACGGCCCGGCACCAGGGCGGCGGGCACAAGCGCGCGTACCGCGTGATCGACTTCCGGCGGGCGGACAAGGACGGCATCCCGGCGAAGGTCGCGCACATCGAGTACGACCCCAACCGGACCGCGCGGATCGCGCTGCTGCACTACGCCGACGGCGAGAAGCGCTACATCCTGGCGCCGACCGGTCTCGGCCAGGGTGACCGGGTGGAGAACGGGCCGGGCGCCGACATCAAGGTCGGCAACTGCCTGCCGCTGCGATCGATCCCGACCGGCACCGTGGTGCACGCGATCGAGCTTCGCCCAGGCGGCGGCGCGAAGATCGCGCGGTCGGCCGGATCCGGCGTGCAGTTGCTGGCCAAGGAGGGCAAGCACGCGCACCTGCGGATGCCGTCCGGCGAGATCCGGCTTGTCGACGCGTCCTGCCGGGCGACGGTCGGCGAGGTCAGCAACGCCGAGCAGGGCAACATCAAGCTCGGCAAGGCCGGCCGGAGTCGGTGGAAGGGCCGCAGGCCCAGTGTCCGCGGTGTTGCGATGAACCCGATCGACCATCCGATGGGCGGCGGCGAGGGTAAGACCTCGGGCGGCCGCCACCCGGTGAGCCCGTGGGGCAAGCCAGAGGGACGTACCAGGCGCGCGAACAAGCCGAGCGACCGGCTGATCACGCGGCGGCGCTCGAAGAAGAAGCGGTAGGAGTAACCGGCGATGCCTCGTAGCCTCAAGAAGGGCCCGTTCGTCGACGACCACCTGATGAAGAAGGTGGACGTCCAGAACACCAAGGGCACCAAGAACGTGATCAAGACCTGGTCGCGCCGCTCGATGATCGTCCCGGCCATGCTCGGCCACACGATCGCGGTGCATGACGGCCGTAAGCATGTCCCGGTCTTCGTCACCGAATCGATGGTCGGCCACAAGCTCGGTGAGTTCGCGCCGACCCGTACGTTCCGCAGTCACGTAAAGGACGACCGGCGCAGCCGCCGCTAGGCGACCGGGCCGGCAAGCAAGAGTCGAAGACGGCGCCGCCAGGTGCGACGGGCAGTGTGCCCGGTGCCCGGTGAGCGGGAGAGAGCGAGGCAGGACCGATGGAAGCGAGGGCAAAGGCGCGGTACGTGCGCGTCACGCCGCGGAAGGCCCGCCGAGTGGTGGACCTGATCCGCGGGCTGCCTGCTGAGCAGGCGCGGGCGGTGCTGGCCTTCGCGCCGCAGTCGGCGAGCGACCCTGTCGGCAAGGTGCTGGCAAGTGCCATCGCCAATGCCGAGTACACCGGGCAGGTATCGGCCTCCTCGCTGGTCGTGAGCCGCGCCTGGGTGGACGAGGGACCCACGCTGAAGAGGTTCCGGCCGCGGGCCCAGGGCCGCGGCTACCGGATCAACAAGCGAACGAGCCACATCACGGTCGTGGTTTCCGATCAGGGTGCGGCCACCGAGGGCGGCAAGTCGAACCGCAAGGAGAGGACCCGCTAGTGGGCCAGAAAGTGAACCCGCACGGGTTCCGGCTGGGCATCACCACCGACTTCAAGAGCCGGTGGTTTGCCGACAAGCTGTACAAGGACTACGTCGCGGAGGACGTCGCGATCCGCCGGATGCTGCAGCGCGGCATGGAGCGGGCGGGCATCTCCAAGGTGGAGATCGAGCGCGAGGACAAGGACAAGGTCAAGGTGTGGATCCACACCGCGCGGCCCGGCATCGTGATCGGCCGTCGCGGGGCGGAGGCCGACCGGATCCGCGGTGACCTGGAGAAGCTCACCGGCCGCCGGATCGAGCTGAACATCCTCGAGGTCAAGAACCCCGAGATCGATGCCCAGCTAGTGGCGCAGGGCGTGGCCGAGCAGCTATCCAGCCGGGTGTCGTTCCGGCGGGCGATGCGCAAGGCCATGCAGACCGCCATGAAGGGCGGCGCCAAGGGCATCCGGGTGCAGTGCTCCGGTCGCCTCGGCGGCGCGGAGATGTCCCGGTCGGAGTTCTACCGCGAGGGTCGGGTCCCGCTGCACACGCTGCGCGCGGACATCGACTACGGCTTCTACGAGGCGCGCACCACCTTCGGCCGGATCGGCGTGAAGGTCTGGATCTACCGGGGCGATGCCGCCCAGACGCGAGCCGAGCGCGAGGCGCAGGCGGCTGGCCTGCGGGCGGCCGGGCGGCCGGGCGGCGGCCGGGAGCGGCCGAGTGGACCGCGCCGCGGTCGTCGGCCGGGTGCCGGTCCCGACGGCGGCGAGCGCGGCCAGCGAGGCGGCGCCGAGGGGCGCGGCCAGGGCGCCGGCCGGACGGATTCGCGGCCGAAGGCCGAGCAGCCGGCTGCCGCGCAGGCGACAACGGGCGAGGAGGGCTGAGCCATGCTCATTCCCCGCAGGACCAAGCACCGCAAGCAGCACCGGCCGGATCGGTCCGGTGCCGCCAAGGGCGGCACGAGGGTGACCTTTGGTGAGTACGGCATCCAGGCCGTCGAGCACTCCTACGTCACCAACCGGCAGATCGAGGCCGCGCGTATCGCGATGACCAGGCACATCCGCCGTGGTGGCAAGGTGTGGATCACGATCTACCCGGACCGGCCGCTGACCAAGAAGCCGGCCGAGACCCGGATGGGCTCCGGCAAGGGCGCCCCGGAGTGGTGGGTGGCCAACGTCAAGCCCGGGAGGGTCATGTTCGAGCTGTCCGGCGTGCCGGAGCCGGTGGCCAGGGAAGCGCTCCGCCGGGCCATGCACAAGCTGCCGATGAAGTGCAAGTTCGTGAAGCGTGAAGTGGGTGAGGCGTAATGGCCAGGGGACTCGCCGCGGCCGACCTGCGTGCCTCGTCGGAGGAAGAGCTCGAGGACAAGCTGGCGGAGGCCAAGATCGAGCTGTTCAACCTGCGCTTCCAGGCGGCGGCTGGCCAGCTGGAAAGCCACGGTCGGCTGCGTGCGGTACGCAAGGAGATCGCCCGCATCTACACGGTCAAGCGCGAGCGCGAACTCGGCATCGTGACCATTGAGCAGGAGGAGGCTGACGAGGATGAGTGAGACGGAGCAGCAGACTCCTGTGCGCGGCTACCGCAAGGTCCGGGAGGGCCTGGTGGTCAGCGACAAGATGGACAAGACCGTGATCGTGATGGTGGAGGACCGGGTCAAGCACCCGAAGTATGGCAAGGTCATCCGCCGGACCAGGAAGTACGTGGCCCACGACGAGGAGAACGCCTGCGGCGTCGGCGACCGCGTGGTGCTGTGGGAGACCCGGCCGCTGTCGGCCACCAAGCGGTGGCGAGTGGCCGAGATCCTCGAGAAGGCCAAGTAGGAAGACGCCCGGCCCGGCCGGACTAAGTGAGCAGGAGTTGACGTGATCCAGCAGGAGTCGCGGCTTAAGGTCGCCGACAACACCGGTGCCAAGGAGCTCTTGTGCATCCGCGTGCTCGGCGGCTCGAGTCGGCGGTACGCGGGCATCGGCGACGTCATCGTGGCCACCGTCAAGGACGCCCTGCCTGGCGCGGGCGTCAAGAAGGGCGATGTGGTCAAGGCGGTCGTGGTCCGTACCCGCAAGGAGCGGCGTCGTGGCGACGGCTCCTACATTCGCTTTGACGAGAACGCCGCCGTGCTGATCAGGGACGGCGGAGACCCCCGCGGCACCCGTATCTTCGGCCCGGTCGGCCGGGAACTGCGGGAGAA
This sequence comes from Actinomycetes bacterium, assembly GCA_021792855.1. Classification (GTDB taxonomy): domain Bacteria; phylum Actinomycetota; class Actinomycetes; order Streptosporangiales; family Streptosporangiaceae; genus Chersky-822. The sequence continues at coordinate 38,605 of JAJYTW010000002.1, read as the reverse complement.
GCGGTTCATGAGGATCATCTCGCTGGCGCCGGAGGTGCTGTGATGGCAAGGAACGGCGCGGCCAGGAAGGGCCAGTCGGCGAAGGCCCGTCCGATGAAGATCAAGAAGGGTGACCGGGTCGTGGTTATCGCGGGCAAGGACCGCGGCCGCGAGGGCACCGTGATCATGACCGACCCGGCGCGACAGCGCGTGCTCGTCCAGGGTGTCAGCATGATCAAGAAGAACACCAAGGTCGACTACACGGGACAGCAGGGCGCCAGGGAGGGCGGCATCGTCCACCAGGAGGCGCTGATCCACGTGAGCAACGTCGCGCTGATCGACCCTGAGACCAAGAAGCCAGCCCGGGCCGGATACCGGTTCGATGGCGAGGACAAGATCCGGGTGGCGCGGCCCGGCGGTAAGGACGTCTGATGACTGTCGTCGAGACTGTCGCTCCGCGGCTGAAGGAGCGCTATCGCGCCGAGATCGCGCCGGCACTGCGCGAGGAGTTCGGCTTCGCCAACGTGATGCAGGTGCCGAGCCTGACCAAGATCGTCGTCAACATGGGCGTTGGCGAGGCGGCCAGGGACGCCAAGCTGATCGAGGGCGCGGTCAGGGACCTCGCGCTGATCACCGGCCAGAAGCCGGCGGTGGCCCGGGCCCGCAAGTCGATCGCGCAGTTCAAGCTGCGCGAGGGCATGCCGATCGGCGCGCACGTGACGCTGCGAGGCGACCGGATGTGGGAGTTCTGCGACCGGCTGCTTTCGATCGCGCTGCCCAGGATCCGCGACTTCCGCGGCCTGTCGGACCGTCAGTTCGACGGCCGGGGCAACTACACCTTCGGTCTCACCGAGCAGCTGATGTTCCATGAGATCAATCCCGACCAGGTGGATCGGCAGCGTGGCATGGACGTCACTCTGGTCACCACCGCGACCACCGATGAGCAGGGTCGATCGCTGTTGCGCCGGCTCGGCTTCCCGTTCAAGGAGAACTGAGCAGTGGCGAAGAAGAGCCTGATCGCCAAGGCCGGGCGCACGCCCAAGTTCGAAGTGCGCAGCTACACTCGGTGCTCGCGCTGCGGGCGCCCGCGGGCCGTCTACCGCAAGTTCGGCCTGTGCCGGATCTGCTTCCGCACCATGGCGCACCGGGGCGAACTTCCCGGCATCACCAAGTCAAGCTGGTAACCGCCGCGAGGCGGACGAAGGCCGGGCGAACCCGCCCGGCCCGCACCAGGCGCGGACGCGCCCGGTGACGACGACAGAATCTGGGCGCCGCCGGTGCCCACCGACCACATCGCAGGTCCGGAAGGAAACCGCGATGAGGAAGGCCAAACGGCCATGACTATGACCGACCCGGTCGCGGACATGCTGACTCGTCTGCGCAACGCAAATTCGGCGTATCACGACGCGGTAAGCATGCCGCACTCGAAGATGAAGGTGCACATCGCCGAGATCCTCGCGCAGGAGGGCTACATCGCCGGCTGGCGCGTGGAAGATGCCGAGGTAGGCAAGACCCTGGTGGTCGCGCTTAAGTACGGGCCGCGGCGGGAGCGCTCGATCGCCGGCATCAAGCGGGTGTCCAAGCCGGGACTTCGGGTCTACGCGCGCAAGGACAACCTGCCGCGCGTGCTCGGTGGCCTGGGCGTCGCGATCATCTCGACCTCATCCGGCCTGATGACTGACAAGCAGGCCAAGAAGAGCGGCGTAGGCGGGGAAGTCCTCGCCTACGTCTGGTAGGGAGCTGACGATGTCACGAATCGGACGGATGCCCGTGTCGGTCCCGGCCGGAGTCGATGTGACCATCGCCGGCCGCGATGTGACCGTCAAGGGCCCCAAGGGCAGTCTCAACCTACAGGTGGCGGCGCCGATCGAGGTCGCGCACTCCGACGGGGTCATCACCGTGACCCGGCCGAGTGACGAGGGCGATGTCCGTGCGCTGCACGGCCTGTCCCGGTCGCTGATCGCCAACATGGTCACCGGGGTGACCCAGGGCTACGCCAAGACCATGGAGATCGTCGGCGTTGGCTACCGCGTCCAGGCCAAGGGCAAGGACCTGGAGTTCGCGCTCGGCTTCAGCCACCCGGTGCTGGTGAGCCCGCCGGACGGCATCACGTTCCGGGTCGAGACTCCGACCAGGTTCGTGGTCGAGGGCATCGACAAGCAGCAGGTCGGTGAGGTCGCGGCCAACATCCGCAAGCTCCGCAAGCCGGACCCGTACAAGGGCAAGGGCGTGCGGTACTCGGGCGAGCAGATCCGCCGCAAGGCCGGGAAGGCTGGTAAGTAACGATGGCTGGCACCAGGACCACGGCACACGTGCGCAGCAAGAGCCGGACATCGGCACGGGCTGCCTCGCGGACCCGCCGCCACCTGCGGGTCAGGAAGAAGATCTCGGGCAGCCCGGCCCGGCCCAGGCTGGTCGTGAGCCGGTCGGCCAGGAACGTCTTCGTTCAGCTCATCGACGACGTGGCCGGCCACACGCTGGCCTCGGCATCGACGCTGGAGTCGGCGGTCCGGGCCGAGAGCGGCGACAAGACCGCCAAGGCCAGGATGGTCGGCAAGCTGGTCGCCGAGCGCGCCGCGGCCGCCGGGATCACCACCGCGGTGTTCGACCGCGGCGGACATGCCTATCACGGCAGGATCGCCGCCGTCGCCGACGGCGCCAGGGAAGGCGGGCTGGAACTGTGAGCGCAGTGACGGCCAGCGGCGCCCGCGCGCCGCGGGGCATTCGCAGCAACGAGAGAAGGACATTCTGATGGCAACTGCGCGACGCGGCGGCGGCACGGGCGGTGGCGAGCGGCGAGACCGTCGCGACGACCGCCGTGGTGGCTCGTCCGACAAGGGCACCGCGTACCTCGAGCGCGTGGTCACGATCAACCGGGTGGCCAAGGTCGTCCAGGGCGGACGCCGGTTCAGCTTCACTGCGCTGGTGGTTGTCGGCGACGGCAACGGGATGGTGGGCGTGGGCTATGCCAAGGCCAAGGAGGTGCCCGCGGCCATCGCCAAGGGCGTGGAGGCCGCGAAGAAGTCGTTCTTCCGGGTGCCGAGGATCGGCGGCACGATCCCGCACACCGTGCAGGGTGAGGACACCGCGGGCGTGGTGCTGCTCAAGCCGGCCAGTCCGGGAACCGGCGTGATCGCCGGCGGCCCGGTCCGGGCGGTCCTGGAGTGCGCGGGCGTGCACGACGTGCTGTCCCGGTCACTCGGATCCTCCAATCCGATCAACGTGGTGCACGCGACCGTGGCCGCGCTGAAGAGCCTGTCCCAGCCCGAGGAGATCGCGGCCCGGCGCGGCCTGCCGCTCGAGCACGTCGCGCCAGCGGCGATGCTGCGGGCGCGGGAAGCCGCCGCGGCCGCGCCCGAGCAGGGCAGCTGAGCGGGAGCACGAGATGGCGGAACTGAAGGTAACCCAGACCAAGTCGAAGATCGGCGGCACCCAGGCGCAGCGTGACTCCCTGCGTTCGCTCGGGCTGCACCGGATCGGCGAGAGCGTGATCAAGGCCGACCGGCCGGAGATCCGCGGGATGATCAGCGTGGTCAGCCACCTGGTCACCGTTGAGGAGGTGCACTGAGATGGCGGGCACCGAACCGGCCGTCGGCGGCAAGGCGGGCCTGAAGGTCCATCACCTGCGCCCGGCCCCGGGCGCGCATACCCCGAAGACCCGAGTGGGTCGCGGTGAGGCGTCCAAGGGCAAGACCGCCGGACGCGGCACCAAGGGCAGCAAGGCCCGCACCCAGGTGTCGCCGGCGTTCGAGGGCGGCCAGATGCCGCTGCATCGGCGACTCCCGAAGCTCAAGGGCTTCTCCAATGCCAGGTTCAAGACCAGCTATCAGGTCGTGAACCTGGACCGACTGGCGCAGCTGTATCCGTCCGGCGGCACCGTCACGCCCGAGGATCTCGTCGCTCGCGGCGCGGTCCGGGCCGGTGAGCTGGTCAAGGTGCTCGGCACGGGTGAGGCGGTCAGTGGTCTTCAGGTCGCCGCACATGCCTTCTCGGCCAGTGCGGAGCAGAAGATCACCGCTGCCGGTGGTACCACCACCCGGCTCTGACGATGTCCCGGCCAGTGCTGGAGCGGGTTTGGCGACAGCCGTCGCCCCCGTTCCGGCACCGGTACCATGCTGGCAAGCTGCCGGAGTATTAACCACGCGTTAGACTTCGGCGAGCGTGTCGCGCTGAGCACAGCGGCGTCCTGGCCTATCGGCCCGGGCGGCCGCGGCCAGGAGCAGCAGATGACGTTGACACTTCGACTCCAGGACGGCGCATGCTGACCGCGTTCTACCAGGCGTTCCGGACGCCTGACCTGCGCAAGAAGCTGCTCTTCACGCTCTTCATCATCCTGGTCTTCCGGCTCGGCTCATCGATGCCGACGCCAGGGGTCTCGCAGAGTGCGCTGAACGCGTGTCTGAGCATCAAGCAGTCCGGCGTGCTGGGCCTGGTTAACCTGCTCAGCGGCGGGGCGTTGTTCCGCCTGACGATCTTCGCCCTGGGCATCATGCCCTACATCACAGCCAGCATCATCCTGCAGTTGCTCGCCGTGGTCATTCCGCGGCTTGAGACGCTGCGGCTTGAGGGCGGGTCGGGAACCGCGAAGATCACCCAGTACACCAGGTACCTCACGGTCGGGCTGGCCATCCTGCAGTCCACCGCGTTCGTCGCGCTGGCCGAGAGCGGCAACCTGATCCCGAACTGCACCCAGCAGATCGTCCCGAACACCTCGGTCTTCACGATCGCCACCATGGTGATCACGATGACCGCTGGCACCGCGGTGATCATGTGGCTGGGCGAACTGATCACCGACCGCGGGGTCGGCAACGGCATGTCGCTGATCATCTTCGTCCAGGTCATCGCCGTCATCCCGGGGCAGATGTACCAGATCCTGCGGTCGCAGGGCACGGTCATCTTCGCGATCGTGCTCGCCGTGTCCGTGCTGATCGTGGCCGCGGTCGCGTTCATGGAGCAGGCGCAGCGGCGCATCCCGGTCCAGTACGCCAAGCGGATGGTCGGCAGAAAGATGTACGGCGGCACGTCCACGTACATCCCGCTGAAGGTCAACCAGGCGGGCGTGATCCCGGTCATCTTCGCCTCGTCGCTGCTGTATATCCCCGAACTCGCGGCGAACCTGTTCGGCAGTCCGACCGCCACCACTGGCTGGACGGTCTGGGTGCGGACCAACCTCTCGACGCAGAGCAGCAGCTACTACATGATCGGCTTCTTCGTCCTGATCATATTGTTCACCTACTTCTATGTCTCGATCACCTTCAATCCGGATGAGGTGGCCGACGACATGAAGAAGTCCGGCGGGTTCATCCCCGGCATCCGGCCTGGCGGGCCGACGGCGGGCTACCTGCGGTTCGTGCTGAACCGGCTGACCGCGCCCGGGTCGCTCTACCTGGGCATCGTCGCGCTGATCCCGATGCTCGCCATCTCGGTGGTGAACGCGGGCACCCAGTTCCCGTTCGGCGGCGTGAGCATCATGATCGCGGTTGGCGTCGGCCTCGATACGGTCAAGCAGATCGAGAGCCAACTCCAGCAGCGCAACTACGAGGGTTTCCTCAGATAGTGCGCGTCGTCCTCGTGGGGCCCCCCGGAGCGGGCAAGGGGACGCAGGCCCAGTTCATCGCATCGCACCTGTCGATCCCGAAGGTGTCGACAGGTGACATCTTCCGGTCCAACGTCAGTACCGGTACCGATCTTGGCCGCAAGGCCAAGGAGTACATGGACCGCGGTGATCTCGTGCCCGACGAGGTCACCGTCGCGATGGTGGCGAGCAGGCTGGCCGAGGACGACGCCCAGGCCGGGTTCCTTTTGGACGGGTTCCCCAGGAACGTGCCGCAGGCGCGGACGCTGAAGCAACTCCTGGCCGACTGGAGCCTGCGGCTGGACATCGTCCTGGAACTGGTGGTCGACCACGACGAGGTGATCAGGCGGCTGTCCGGTCGGCGCACCTGCCGCCAGTGCGGACGGGTCTGGCATATCGCGTTCGACCCGCCGACCCGGTCCGGGGTCTGCGATGAGTGCGGCGGAGAGCTGTTCCAGCGGGACGACGACCGCGAGGAGACCATCCGGCACCGGCTCGAGGTGTACCAGTTGCAGACCCAGCCGCTGATCACCTACTACGCCGACGAGGGCATCCTGCTCGGCATCGACGCCACCGGCCCGGTCGAGGACGTGACCGACCGGGCCTTGGTCGCGCTGCGGCGGTTCACCCGCTGATGGCACTGCGGGGCTTCACCCGCCGATAGCGGCCGGTCCGCCGCTGCGGGTACGGTAATAGGGGAGGCAGCAGGACAATGCGGCGCGGCAGGGATTTCTCGATCGAGATCAAGACCCCGGCTCAGCTGTCCGTGATGCGGGAGGCCGGGCTGGTAGTGGCGCGCATGCTGCGTGCCGCGGCCGACGCCGCAGAACCCGGCATCAGCACCGCCGAGCTTGACGCGATCGCCGCGCGCGAGATGCTCGCGGCCGGCGCTACCTCCTCCTTCTATGGCTACTACGGGTATCCGGCCACGATCTGCACCTCGGTGAACGACGAGATCGTGCACGGCATCCCGCGGCCGGACGTCGTGCTTGCCGCCGGTGACGTGCTGTCCATCGACGCCGGAGCGATCGTCGGCGGATGGCACGGTGACGCGGCTATCACGATCGCGGTGGGCACCGTGCCCCAGCGCGCCAAGGAACTGATGGCCGCCTGCGAGCGAGCGCTCTGGGCCGGGCTGGCGACCGCGACCGCCGGTCGCCGTCTCACCGACATCTCGCACGCGGTCGAGCAGAGCGCGCGGGCCAGCGGTGACTACGGCATCATTCGGGACTACACCGGGCACTTCATCGGATCGGCGATGCACATGGACCCGCCGGTGCCGAACTACGGTCGGCCGGGCCGCGGGCCAGTGCTCGCCGAGGGGATGGCGCTCGCGATTGAGCCGATGCTGACCCTGGGCGACCACCGGACCAGGCAGTGCGATGACGGCTGGACGGTGGTGACCGCCGATGGATCGCTGGCCGCGCACTTCGAGCACACGATCGCGATCACCGCGGACGGGCCGGTGGTGCTGACCGCCGCCGATGGCGGCGCGAGCGGCCTGGCCGAAGTCGGGGCGACCGGGCCGGACGGCCGCGGAGGCGGCGGATGAGCTCGGATCCGAACTTCCGGGCGTCGGACCGGGACCGGGACCACACCGCGGAGTTGCTGCGCGAGCACCACGCGGCGGGCCGACTTGACCCTGAGGAGTTCAACGACCGACTGGACAAGGCGTTCGCCGCCAGGACCGTCGGTGAGCTTGACGAACTTCTCGCCGATCTGCCAGCTATCGATGCCTATCCGCTGCCGACCGAGTCCCTGCCACGGCGCGGACGGCCGTCGGCCGGACTGCCGGCCGACTCGGTGCTCGGCGAGGTGGTCCGCGACCACGGCAGGCTGTCGCCCGCCTGGCGCGCGGCCTGGGCATCGTGGGCCAGCGTCACCCTGGTCTGCGTGGTGGTCTGGTTGCTGACCGGCGCCGGGTACCCGTGGCCGCTCTGGGTGGCCGGGCCCTGGGGGGCGGTGATGGCCGGCCGGTGGATCATGGGCACCCATCCCGGTGATTCCGGGCACGGCGGGGGCCAGGGCGGTGGCCGGTCGAATGAGATCGGCGGGCCGCAGGACGATGCCTGAGGGCTCGTCCGGCGATCCGAGGTGCCCGGTAAGCGGGACCGGGTTCGCATTGACCCGGGTCTTTGAGTAGACTCTGCTACGGCTCATCAGGCTGCTCTATCCCGCATGGTCGCAGGACCGCGGTACCGGCAGACGCCGACGGGCCGCCTGGGTTCGCGCCTGGCGCTTCAGCGTCGGCCGGCCCGGCCGATGCCATCCACTTCAGAAGGCGTTAGCCGTGCTGACCGATGACCGGAACGTGCGGTAGAGCCCGCAGTTCAGCCGGAATACCAGCAAACCCAGATTGTTAGCAAGCCAGACCGCTAGCAAGCGATAGACAACCAGCAAGCAGAGCACGGCCAGGCCGATCAAGCACTACCAGCTAGCGCGAGACGACCGGCAGGCTCGACGACATCAGCGAAGTGCGGAGGATATGCCCAAGAAGGACGGCGCCATCGAGATCGAGGGCAGGGTCATCGAGTCACTGCCCAACGCCTTCTTCCGCGTGGAGCTAGACAACGGGCACAAGGTCCTTGCTCACATCAGCGGCAAGATGCGGATGCACTACATCCGGATCCTGCCGGACGACCGGGTGGTCGTCGAACTGAGTCCGTACGACCTGAGTCGCGGCCGCATCGTCTACCGGTACAAGTAGCGGTCCGAATGGCTCGCACCCGGGCCAGCGCACCTGGACCGGGCACATCATCAGCTTTCTAGGAGAACCACCGTGAAGGTCAAGCCGAGTGTGAAGAAGATCTGCAGCAAATGCAGGATCATCCGTCGGCACGGCCGAGTGATGGTCATCTGCTCTGACCCGCGGCACAAGCAGCGGCAGGGCTAGCCACGGCTCGACCGCGGCACGAGCGCACGTGTCACGACCGGCCGCCCGCGGGTGGCCGGGTACCCCCGGGGGAGGCCGGGGCCGCGACGAGGCACCGTCGCGGAGTGACTCGCAGGACCTCCAGATGAGAAGGGAAGTTGCCAGCCAATGGCACGTCTCGTAGGTGTCGATCTGCCGCGCGAGAAGCGGCTTGAGGTCGCCCTGACCTATATCTACGGCATCGGCCGCACCAGGGCCGCGGCGACGCTCGAGGCCACCGGAATCAGCGGCGACACCCGGGTGCACCAGATCAGTGACGACGAGCTTGTCCAGCTGAGGGACTACATCGAGGCGAACTACAAGGTCGAGGGCGACCTGCGCCGCGAGGTCCAGGCGGACATCAGGCGCAAGGTCGAGATCGGCTGTTACCAGGGCCTGCGGCACCGCCGCGGCCTGCCGGTTCACGGCCAGCGCACCCAGACCAACGCACGCACCCGTAAGGGCAAGAAGAAGACCGTGGCCGGCAAGAAGAAGGCCGGCAAGAAGTAGTCCAGCACGGGTGCCCGGGCCACCGCGACGGCGGACGGGCACGTAATCGGACCGATCACCTCCGGAGTTGACATAACCGATGCCTCCTAAGAGCCGAACCGGCGTCAAGAAGGTACGCCGCAAGGAACGCAAGAACATCGCGCACGGCCACGCTCACATCAAGAGCACGTTCAACAACACCATCGTGTCGATCACGGATCCGGCGGGCAGCGTGATCTCGTGGGCCTCGTCCGGCCAGGTCGGGTTCAAGGGCTCCCGCAAGTCGACGCCGTACGCCGCCCAGATGGCCGCCGAGGCGGCCGCGCGGCGGGCGATGGAGCACGGCATGCGCAAGGTCGACGTGTTCGTGAAGGGGCCGGGGTCCGGCCGGGAGACGGCCATCAGGTCGCTCCAGGCGACCGGCCTCGAGGTCGGCTCGATCCAGGATGTCACCCCGGTCCCGCACAACGGCTGCCGCCCGCCGAAGCGGCGCCGGGTGTGAACGGGCTCTACTGAGGAGTAAGCGACAAGCATGGCTCGATACACCGGTGCGGACTGCAAGCGCTGCCGCCGCGAGAAGACGAAGCTGTACCTCAAGGGCGCCAAGTGCGACTCGCCCAAGTGCCCGATCGAGATCCGGCCCTACCCGCCGGGTGAGCACGGCAGGAACCGGCCGAAGGAGAGCGAGTACCTGCTCCAGGTCCGGGAGAAGCAGAAGGCCCGCCGGATCTACGGCGTCCTGGAGAAGCAGTTCCACAACTACTACGAGGAGGCCACCTCCAAGCGCGGCAAGACCGGTGAGGTCCTGCTGCAGATCCTGGAGAGCCGCCTCGACAACGTCATTTACCGGGCTGGCTTCGCCAAGAGCCGGGACATGGCCCGCCAGGTGGTCCGGCATGGTCACGTGCTGGTCAACGGCCGCAAGGTGGATATCCCGTCGTACCGGGTCAGCGAGGCGGACATCGTCGAGATCACGGAGAAGTCCCGCGAGCTCACGCCGTTCGTGGTCGCACGCGCCGAGGCCGGGGATCGCCAGTCGCCAGCCTGGCTCGAGGTGATCCCGGAGAAGCTGCGGATCCTGGTCCACTCGCTGCCCTCACGCGCGCAGATCGACACGCTCGTGCAGGAGCAGTTGATCGTCGAGTACTACTCGAAGTAACTACCGGCCCGCCCGGCCCTAGCGGCCGGGCGGTTCCGCCGGCGGCGGCCACCGCCGGCGCCTCGTCGCCTGTCATATAGCGGGCAGGCGGAAAGGAACACACCATGCTCATCGCCCAGCGTCCCACCCTCACCGAGGAGCAGGTCAGCGAGTTCCGGTCGCGGTTCACGATCGAGCCGCTTGAGCCCGGATTCGGGTACACCATCGGTAACTCGCTGCGCCGCACCCTGCTGTCGTCGATTCCCGGCGCGGCGGTCACCAGCATCCGGATCGAGGGTGTGCTGCACGAGTTCACCACCGTGCCCGGGGTGTCCGAGGACGTCACCGACATCATCTTGAACCTCAAGGATCTGGTCGTCTCCTCCGAGCACGACGAGCCGGTGCACATGTACCTGCGCAAGCAGGGCCCGGGCGAGGTCACCGCCGCGGACATCGCGCCGCCAGCGGGCATGGAGGTGCACAACCCGGACCTGCACATCGCCACCCTGAACAGCAAGGGCAAGCTGGAGATGGAGCTTACGGTCGAGCGCGGTCGTGGCTACATCTCCGCGTCCCAGAACAAGCAGCAGGGCCAGGAGATCGGGCGGATCCCGATCGACTCGATCTACTCGCCGGTGCTCCGGGTGACCTACAAGGTGGAGGCGACCCGGGTCGAGCAGCGGACCGACTTCGACCGGCTGATCCTGGATGTCGAGACCAAGCCGTGCATGCGGCCGCGGGACGCGGTGGCGAGCGCCGGCATGACACTGGTCGAACTGTTCGGCCTGGCCAGGGAGCTGAACCTGGAGGCTGAGGGCATCGACATCGGCCCGTCGCCGACCGATGCGGCCCTGGCCGCCGACCTGGCGCTGCCGATCGAGGAGCTGAACCTCACCGTCCGCTCCTACAACTGCCTGAAGCGCGAGGGCATCCACACGGTGGGCGAACTGGTCGCCAGGAGCGAGCAGGATCTGCTCGACATCCGCAACTTCGGTGCGAAGTCCATCGAGGAAGTGAAGCAGAAGCTGGTCGACATGGGGCTGGCGCTCAAGGACTCGCCGCCCGGATTCGATCCGGGAACCGCGGCTGACAGCTACGGTGCGGACGAGGACGACAGCTACGTCGAGACCGAGGAGTACTGACCGTCCCGCCACCGGGCCGGTCAGGTAGCACGAACTCAAGGAGAGTCTTTCGATGCCCACGCCCACCAAGGGTCGCCGAATGGGCGGCAGCGCAGCGCACCAGCAGCACATGCTGGCGAATCTCGCCACCGCGCTGTTCGAGCACGGCAAGATCACCACGACTCAGGCCCGCGCCCGTCGGCTGCGGCCGGTGGCCGAGCGGCTGATCACCTTCGCCAAGCGCGGTGACCTGCACGCGCGGCGTCAGGTGCTGACCGTGGTCACCGACAAGACCGTGGTGAAGACCCTCTTCGACGAGATCGGACCGAGCTACGCCAGCCGGGACGGCGGATACACCCGGATCACCAAGGTTGGCATGCGCAAGGGTGACAGCGCGCCGATGGCGGTGATCGAGCTGGTGCGCGAGGAGGCCGCGGCGAGGCCGCAGCGCCGCCGGGCCCGCCGGGGTCAGCAGGCGGCCGGCCAGCGGTCTGGCGCCGCCGCCCAGGCCGCCGAGGCGGAGGCTACCGAGGCAGCGGCCACGGCGGCCGAGGCGGAGGCGACCGAGGCCACGGCGACCGAGACCGAGGCCGAGGCGCAGGTGACCGAGGTTGTCGCCGAGGTCGGCCCGACCTCCGAGGCCGCGGCTGAGCAGAGCGACACCGCTGACGCGACCGAGGCCGAGGCGGGCTCCGACGAGGCCGACGCCAAGTAGCACGACGCCGGACTCGGCGGTATCTGGCCTGACAGTGCCTGGCCTCGCAGTGCCGGACTTGGCAGTGCCAGATCCGGCTGGAGCCGTCCCGGTGCCACCGGGTGATGGTCGGCTGGTCCGGGTCAGGGTCGATCTTCGTTACGACGGCGCCGGGTTTCATGGCTGGGCGGCGCAACCCGGCGTGCGCACTGTTCAGGAGATCCTCGAGCACGCGCTGAGGCTCGTGCTCAGGCTAGCCGAGCCACCCGCTCTGGTCGTCGCGGGCCGGACCGACGCGGGGGTGCATGCCCGCGGCCAGGTGGCGCATTGTGACGTGCCAGCCACCTGCTGGTCCGCGGCCGCCGACCGGGCGGCCGCCCGGCTGAATCGGCTGCTCCCGCCCGACCTGCGGGTCCGTGCGCTCACCGAGGCGCCCGCCGGTTTCGACGCCCGGTTCTCAGCGCTCTGGCGCCGATACAGCTACCGGGTCTGCGACGATCCCGCGTTCGCGGACCCGGTGCGCCGTGGCGACACGCTGTGGCATCCGCGTCCGCTCGATCTGGCCGCGATGAACGCTGCCGCCGGGGCCTGCCTCGGCGAGCATGACTTCGCGGCGTTCTGCCGCCGGCGACCGGGCGCGAGTACGATCCGGGAGCTATTCAGGCTCGACTGGCAGCGGGTCGACCAGGGGGTTGCGATCGGCGCCGTGGTGGCCGACGCGTTCTGCCACAACATGGTCCGGGCGCTGACCGGCGCACTGCTGGCGGTGGGAGATGGCCGACAGCCACCGGAGTGGCTGGCCGAAGTGCTCGCGGCGCGGGTCAGAAATCCGGCCGTCACGGTCGCCCCGCCGCATCCGCTGTGCCTGGAGGAGGTCCGTTATCCGGACCCGGGCCTGTACGCGGCGCGCGCGGCCCGGACGCGCCGGGTGCGCGGAGAGCCTGCGGCCGCGGGCCCGGACGTCGCTCCGGTCGGCTAACCGGCCCCCTGACCGGCCGGATTGGGCTTGCCGTAGACCATCCGGTAGCTAAGGCTGACGTTGACCGTATGCCGGATCAACTGGGTCATGAAGTTCTCGAGTTCGGTGCGCTGAGCCGCCTTCTTCGGTGCCCGCAGGTTGAAGAAGTCTGCCCAGACTAGAACCAGGTAATGGCCCTTGACCACCGCCTCCTCTAGGCCGGTGCCCTCGCCGATCTTGGTGGTCGGCCCGGACTTGGCCGGAAGCTGCCCGACGAACTGGGACTTTCCCGCCGCCTTGGCTGCCGTTGTCGCCTTAGTGAAGGATGCGAGGTTGAACACGCCGATCGTCGCCATCACCTTGATCCCGCGCGACAGGTAGGTCGCCCGGACCGCCTGGCTACAGCCCGCCTTGCGAACCGCAGCCTGCAGGCCAGAGCCGATCAGGCCGCCCTGGCAGTGCGCCGAGGCGGCCACGACCGCGCGCGAGTAGCCGGTCCTGCCGCTATTGAAGCTTTGCGGGTACAACTCGGCTGTCGTCAGCGGCACCTGATCGGTCGACCGGGAGCTGATGTACTTCCATGGCCCGGCCGGAACCTGAGGCGATAGCCGGGCCTGAGTCTTGGGCTTGGCCGCCTGGGTGCTGCCGCGGAACGCCGGGCCGGACGACGTCGGCGCCGAGGCACCCGGCACCGACGTCACCAGGAATGCCGCCACTGCGGCGACGATCACGATGGCTGCCCCGATCACCAGGCGCACCGGCTGTCGTTTAGCGTGGGCGGCGGACCGGGCCCGGCTCCCGGCCGGCTCGCCCGGATGGCTGCCCAACTGCCCGCCGCGCTTGCCTCCGCGGGCCGGGCGGCTGATAGATCCGGCCTGCCCGCGACCGATCCGGCGAGAGCCGTTCCGCCCCGGGCCGGCGTCGGCGTCGCCCGCGGGCCGGCTCCTTCCGTTCCGGCCCCGGTCCCGCGGGTCCTGGCCGTGCCGGTCGCCGCCGTCTCGCCCGTGGCCCGCACCATCCCCGCCCGCACCGTCTCGACCCGAGCTGGGCTGCTCAGTGCCGAGCACCGGATCGGTGATCGCCGGGATCGCGTAGTCGGTGTCGAAATCGGTGGGGCTGATCGTGGCCGCGACCTGTCCTGGGTGCCGGTCCGGCGAGATGTCCCGGCGGACGCCGACCGGGTCCGGGCCACCGGCCGGGCCGCGGCGATCCGCCGGACCGCGATAGCCGCCGTCGGCTGAGTCGGTGTCTGCACCCGGGTCGGCTGCCGGGGCCTGGTTCCAGGCCTCGAACGGCCCCGGCGGGTAGACCGGCAGCGGATCGTCGGGATACGGCGCGAGGCCGCGGACCGCCCGACTGGCGCTCGGCGGGGCCGGCCGCGTCCTGGACAGGCCGAGGGATGACCAGTCGGTGCCGCCGGACTGGTCGTCGTCCTCGCCGATCAGCCAGGAATAGCCGGGGTAGTCGTCCTCCCAGTCAGTGGAGCCGTCACTCGCCCGGCCCGGTGCGGGTGCGCCCTCGCCGTCGTCATCGGTCTCCGGGTCCTCCCACGGGTAGCGATAGGGTCGGGCATCCGGGCCGTCGGCGCCGGTCGCCCGACCCTTGCCATAGGGCTGACCGAAACCGTCCGCCTCCGGCGCCGCGTGGCTGACTCGGTAGGCGGGGGTGAACAGCGACGCGCCCGGACTCCCGGCGGCGGCATGATCCGCGGGTCCGGCGGCGGCGCGACTCCTCCGCCCGACGGACCCGCTGGGTGCTCGGTCCCCTGCATTGCGCATGCCGTGAGCGTACCGGCTTAGGGCGCACAGCCGAGGACGCTAGCCTCGATTGAACGCTCCGGCCCGGCGACGGGCTTCTCGGGGGACTCTTTTGACCGTCGGTGCCCACTGCCGGTATCCTTACCTGGCGTCCACTCGCGCATTGGCGTTCGCATGCCCGCTCGCTCGGGCAGCCGCTGCCGTGCGCCACGGATAATCCGCGCTAGGCTCACCGGCCGGGCGCGGTACCACCTATCAGGACTCACACGCGAAGGCTCATGACTGTGCGCACTTTCAGCCCGAAGGCTGCCGACGTCCAGCGACAGTGGCATGTCATCGACGCGTCGGACATCGTTCTCGGCCGTCTGGCCAGCCAGGCCGCCACTCTGCTGCGCGGCAAGCACAAGCCGATCTTCGCGCCGCACGTGGACACCGGCGACTTCGTCATCATCGTGAACGCCGCCAAGGTCGTGCTGACCGGGAACAAGCTCGCTGATAAGCGCGCGTACCGGCACTCGGGTTACCCCGGCGGTCTCCATTCGGTCGCCTACTCCGAGTTGATGGAGAAGAACCCGGAGCGCGCCGTCACCAAGGCGATCAAGGGCATGCTGCCGAAGAACACGCTCGGCAGGCAGATGCTGAGCAAGCTGAAGGTCTACGCCGGGCCGGAGCACCCGCACCAGGCGCAGCAGCCGGTGCCGTTCGAGATCACCCAGGTCTCGCAGCAGGCCGGGACCCGCTAACGTCAGGCTGCCACCCAGGCAGCACGAGCCGATCAGGAAGCACGAGGAAGACACCGTGGCTGAGCCCACTGTCGCGCAGGAGTCCGGCGAGCTTGACGCCGAGCAGTTGTCGCACTACACCACCGAAACCAGTGAGGCGACGGCTCAGGGCAAGACCGTGACACGCCCGCAGGTCGTCACCGGTCACGCGCTCGGAACCGGCCGGCGCAAGGAGGCGATCGCGCGCGTGCGCCTGATGCCGGGTACCGGGCAGTGGCTGATCAACGGTCGCTCGCTGGACGTCTACTTCCCCAACAAGGTGCATCAGCAGCTTGTCAGCGAGCCGTTCGTGACGCTGGGCGCCGAGGGACAGTTCGACGTGGTGGTCAGGATCACTGGTGGCGGTGTGTCGGGCCAGGCGGGGGCGCTGCGGCTGGGCATCGCCCGGGCGCTGACCCTGGTGGACCCGGCTAGCCGGCCGGCTCTGAAGCGGATGGGCTTCCTGACCAGAGACGCCAGGATCAAGGAGCGCAAGAAGGCCGGCCTCAAGAAGGCCCGCAAGGCGCCCCAGTACTCCAAGCGCTAGCCGCCGGCGGCGATCGCCGGTGCGAAGTGATCGGGTGCCGCCATGGCAGATCGCCAGTACCGGGATCGTCTCTGCTCGGGGGAGCGAATCATGGGCCAGCTGTTCGGAACAGACGGAGTGCGCGGCGTCGCCGGCCGGGACCTGGGCGCGTCGCTGGCGATGCGTGTCGCCGCGGCCGGCGCCCGGGTCCTGGGCGCTGATGTCCTCGCTGACCGGCAGCCCAGCCCGGACTGGGCGGAGATCCCCGGTGCCGGAACGCGGCCGCTGGCCGTCGTCGGGCGGGACCCGCGGGCCTCGGGCGAGTTCCTTGAGGCGGCCGTGGTGGCCGGCCTGGCCGAGAGCGGCGTCGATGTGCTCAGGCTCGGGGTCATCCCGACTCCCGGCGTGGCCTACCTCACCGACGCCAGCGGCGCCGACTTTGGCGTGGTCCTGTCGGCGAGTCACAATCCGGCGCCGGACAATGGCATCAAGTTCTTCGCGCGGGGCGGTCTGAAACTGCCCGACGAGGTCGAGGACCGGATCGAGGCTGAGGTCGCGGCGCCGTCGGCGAGCGGTATCCCGGCTGCCGGGTTTGGCCGCGTGCTGGACGGCGCCGACCAGGCCGAGCGCTACCTTGAGCACCTGCTCGCCTCGATCGGGGCCGACCCGGCCGCGGGCCGTCGGCCGCTGGCTGGCCTGCGCGTGGTCGTGGACTGCGCGCACGGCGCCGCATACCGGCTGGCGCCCCGCCTGCTTGGGGCGGCCGGGGCTGACGTGATCGCGATCGGCACCGATCCGGACGGGCTGAACATCAACGCCGGCTGTGGCTCGACCAGCCTCGGTGCGCTGCGTGCGGCGGTGACCAGCGAGCGGGCCGACGCCGGCATCGCCTTCGATGGTGACGCCGACCGCTGCCTCGCCGTTGACGCCGATGGCAGGGTGGTGGACGGGGACCAGATCCTCGCGATCCTGGCGCTCGGGCTGAAGGAGGCCGGCCTGCTGGCCGGGGATACCGTGGTCGCCACGGTGATGGCGAATCTGGGTTTCCGGCGGGCCATGCGCGAGAACGACATCGACGTGATCGAGACGCCGGTCGGGGATCGTTACCTGATCGCGGCGATGCTCGACGGCAAGTTCGTGCTCGGCGGCGAGCAGTCCGGCCACATCATCATGCTCGACCACGGCAGCACCGGGGACGGGATGCTGACCAGCCTGCACCTGCTGGCCGCGGTGGCCGGCGGTGGCCGTCCGCTGAAGGACCTCGCCGCGGTGATGACGCACTACCCGCAGGTGCTGCTGAACGTCCGGGACGTGAACAAGGCCGCGGTCACCGGATCGGCGGTGCTCGCCGCCGCCGTGGCCGACGCCAGCGACGAACTCGGCGAGTCGGGCCGGGTGCTGGTTCGGCCGAGCGGCACCGAGCCCGCGGTCCGGGTGATGGTGGAGGCGATCGACGCGGCCACCGCCGAGCGGGTCGCCGAGCGCCTCGCCGACGTGGTGCGCAAGGTCGGCTGAGTGCCCGCCGCGTACTAGCCTGGCATCCATGTGCGGAATCGTGGGGTACGCGGGTGCCCGTCAGGCGCTGGACGTCGTGGTCGAGGGGCTCAGCAAGCTCGAGTACCGGGGGTACGACTCGGCCGGCGTGGCGGTGCTTGCCGACGGCAAGGTCGCCTGGGAGAAGCGGGCGGGCAAGCTCGCCAACCTCACCGCGGCGCTGGCGCAGAGCCCGCCGATGGCCGGCACGGTGGGTCTCGGTCACACCCGGTGGGCCACCCACGGCGCGCCCACCGACCCGAACGCGCATCCGCACACCGACTGCGGCGAGCACATCGCGGTGGTGCACAACGGCATCATCGAGAACTTCGCCGACCTGCGGGCCCAGCTTCAGGCCGCTGGCCACGTCATCAGCTCAGACACCGACACCGAACTGGTCGCGCACCTGCTCGAGGATGAGGTGGCCGGCCAGTCCGCGCCGGGCGCCGGGTCCCTGGCGGCGGCGATGCGGGCGGTCTGCCAGCGGCTCGACGGCACCTTCACGCTGGTCGCCGTGGATGCCCGGGATCCGGACGTGGTCGTCGGGGCGCGCCGCAACTCGCCGCTCGTGGTCGGCCGCGGCCACGGCGAGAACTTCCTGGCCAGTGACGTCGCCGCGTTCATCTCGTTCACCAAGCAGGCCACCGAGATCGGCCAGGATCAGGTCGCCGAGATTCGCGCCGACTCGGTGACCGTCACCAACTTCGACGGCACCCTCGCGCAGGTGCGGGACTTCGTCGTGGACTGGGATGCCGAGGCCGCCGAGAAGGCCGGGTTCAAGTGGTTCATGACGAAGGAGATCGCCGAGCAGCCGAGGGCGGTCGCCGACGCCCTGGTCGGCCGGACCGACGCGGCCGGCCGGCTGATGCTGGACGAGATGCGGCTGACCGATGACGAGCTTCGGCAGGTCGACAAGATCATCGTGCTCGCCTGCGGCACCGCCTACCACGCGGGCCTGATCGCCAAGTACGCGATCGAGCACTGGTGCAACATCCCCTGCGACGTCCAGCTTGCCAGCGAGTTCAGGTACTCCGAGCCGATCCTGACCAGGACCACACTGGTGATCGCGATCTCGCAGTCCGGGGAGACGCTGGACACCCTGATGGCGGTCCGGCACGCCCGCGAGCAGCACTGCCGGGTGCTCTCGGTCTGCAACGTGCGGGGCTCGTCGATCCCCAGGGAGAGCGACGGCGTGGTGTACACCCACGCCGGACCGGAGATCGCGGTCGCGTCGACCAAGGCCTTCCTGACCCAACTGGTGTCCTGCTACGTGGTCGCCCTCTACCTCGCCCAGGTGCAGGGCACGATGTTCGCCAGCGAGATCGACACGGTGCTCGACCAGCTTCGGGCGATGCCCGGCGCGGTCGAGGAGGTGCTCGAGGTGATGGGACCGGTCCGCGAGGTCGCCAGGGAACTGGCCGCCGAGCCGTGCGTGCTGTTCCTTGGCAGGCACGTCGGGCACCCGGTAGCACTGGAGGGCGCGCTGAAACTCAAGGAGCTCGCCTACATGCACGCCGAGGGCTTCGCGGCGGGCGAGCTGAAGCACGGCCCGATCGCGCTGATCGAGCCCGGCCTGCCGGTCGCTGTGGTGGTGCCGCCGCCGAAGGACATGGCGGTGCTGCACGACAAGGTGGTCTCCAACATCCAGGAGATCAGGGCCAGGGGCGCCCGTACGATCGTGCTCGCCGAGCGAGGGGACGCTAAGGTCGCGCAGTTCGCCGACACGCTGATCGAGCTTCCGGTGGTGCCGCCGCTGATGCAGCCGCTGGTGGCGACGGTTCCGCTGCAGGTCTTCGCCTGTGAGCTCGCCGACGCGAAGGGACACGATGTCGATCAGCCACGAAACCTGGCCAAGTCCGTCACAGTGGAGTAGCGCGCCGTCGAACAGCGCGCCGTGGAACAGCACGGCGTGGAACAGCACGGCGCTGGCGGCCCGGTGAGGACCGCGCACGCGGTCGCCGACGTCCGTGCCGCCGAGCGTGATCTGATGGCGCTGGTCCCAGACGGTGAGCTGATGCGCCGGGCGGCGGCCGGTCTGGCCGCGGTCTGCGTTCGGTTGCTCGGCCGGGTCTACGGCGCGCGGGTCGTGGTCCTGGCGGGCACGGGCGACAACGGCGGCGACGCGCTGTTCGCCGCCGCCAGCCTGGCCGGGCGCGGCGCCCGGGTCACCGTGATCGCCGCCGGCCCCAGGCTGCACGAGGCTGGTGCCCGGGCGCTGACAGCGGCCGGCGGCACGGTGCTCAGCGGCACGGTGCTCAGCGGCACGGCGCCCGGTGGCACGGCGCCCGGTGGCGCGGCGGGTGACGTGCGGGATGAGGCGTGGGCGGACGCCACCGCGGTGATCGGGTCGGCGGACCTGATCCTGGACGGGATCCTCGGCATCGGCGGGCATGGCGGGCTCCGCGAGCCGGCTGCCGCACTCGCCGGACTGGCGGCCAGGGCCCGCGCCGGCGGCGCCGTGGTCGTCGCCGTCGACCTGCCCAGCGGGGTGGACGCCGACACCGGCGAGGTGGCCGGCGCCTCCGTCGCCGCCGACCTAACCGTCACCTTCGGGACGATAAAGCCCGGTTTGCTTATCGACCCCGGCGCTGGCCGGTCCGGCACCGTCGAGCTAGTCGACATCGGCCTGCGGCCGCACTTGGCCGACCGTGCCGTTGCCGCTCGCGCCCTGCAGTCCGAGGACGTGGCCGGCCTGCTGCCCGCGCCCGGCGCGGAGTCCAACAAGTACCGCCGCGGCGTGCTCGGCGTGCTGGCCGGGAGCGAGCGGTACACCGGCGCCGCGGTGCTCAGCGTCGGCGCGGCGGTGCGCGGCGGCGCGGGCATGGTCCGACTGGTCTCCGCCGCCCGGGCCGCCGACGTGGTGCGCCAGCACTGGCCGGAGGCGGTGATCACCCAGGTCGATCCGGCCGACCCCGCGGCCGCCGTGGCCGAGGCCGGCCGGGTGCAGGCCTGGGCGGCCGGCCCGGGGCTCGGCACCGGTCCGGCGGCCACCGCGCTGCTTGGCGCCGTGCTCGCGACGCCGCTTCCGGTGCTGCTCGACGCCGACGCGCTGACCGTGCTGGCCGGGCATCGCGACCTGCTGGCCCGGCCGGACGGCGCCCCGACCGTGATCACGCCGCATGCCGGCGAACTGAGCAGGCTGATCGGCGCGGACATCGCCGACATCGAGGCGCGCCGGGCCGAGTTCGCCCGCCGGGCCGCGGCCGACCTCGGGGTCACCGTGCTGCTGAAGGGGTCGACCACGGTGGTAGCCACGCCCGACCCGGCCGCCCCGGTGCTGGTCAATCCGACCGGCACCGCCTGGCTGGCCACGGCGGGTTCCGGTGACGTGCTGACCGGCCTGACCGGCGCCCTGCTCGCACAGGGGGTGCGGCCGGTGGCCAGCGCCGCGGCGGCCGCCGCCTATCTGCACGGCCTGGCCGGTCGCCTGGCCGCGAGCGGCGCCCCGATCGGGGCCAGTGACCTGCTCGCCGCGATCGGCCCGGCGATCCGGGTGGTGACCGGCGGCTCAGCCGCCGGACTCGGCTAGCCAGTCCGGCTCGAACCTGCCGGAGAGCCCGTACCGCAGCACCGCCATGTCGCCGGCCCGGCCAATGTCGGCCAGCACGGCCCGGTGGCCCGCGTTCTGGGGGAAGTTGCCGGCGGTCACCAGCCTCGGCGCCGCGGGATCGCCGACGAACAGGGGCGCGATCGCCAGCCGGAGTTCGTCGGCCAGTCCCAGCGTGAGGAACTGGGTCAGCACCGCGCCGCCGCCCTCCACCATCAGCCGGGCGACCCCGCGTCCGGCCAGGTCGGCGAGGAGCAGCGGGAACGAGACCGGCGTGCCGGCGTCGATGACCGGAGCGGCCCCGCCGAGCACGGCGCGCAGCCTGGCGGCCACGGCCGAGTCGGCGTAGACCAGCGCGCCGGACGGCCCGGCCGCGAAGAACCGTGCCGCCGGGTCGAGATCGCCGCGGCCGGTCACGGTGACCCGGAGCGGACTGGCCGGCCGTCCCAGCGCGGTCCGGCGGGCCCGCCGGACCGCCGACCGGACCACTAGCGACGGGTCGTCCGCGCGGATCGTCCCGGCGCCGACCAGGATCGCGTCGCACGCCGCCCGCAGGGCGTCGACCCGGTCCAGGTCGGCCGGTCCGGACAGCACGAGGCGGTCGCCGGTGGCGTCATCGAGGTAGCCGTCGATGGACACCGCGCAGCTCAGCACGACGTAGGGCCGGTCCACGACGGTAAGCCTACGTGGCTGCCCCGGCCGTCACTGAGCGTAGCGATCGGCGTGCCCATGGCGATCTCCTCGTTGAAAGGAGATCACGGACGGTGTGACGGGGGTTACGGAATCGTCATGATCCGGTTGGTCGTTGTTCACTGTGCGGCGGCAAGTGCGCCAGCCAGTCCCCTCGGGCCCGAGCGCGGAGCCAGGCAGGCTCACCCGCGTACCCCCCACAGCAGATCAGCGCGGTGACATCCGGCGCGTGCCCGTGCCACGAAAGCCGAACGGAGCAAACCATGCGGTCAGCAGCTAGTCCCGGCCCGAACCGGTCGCAGCCCCCAGGCGGCCGGTCGCCCCGGGCAGGCCGGCGCCGCGTGCTCCGGCGGCTGACCGGGATCACGGCGGGCGTAGCCGTGGCACTGGCCGCGACCGCCGCCGGCGTCGCGGTGGCCGGGACCTGGTCCCGGTCACCGCGGGCCACCCGCCCGGCCGGGGTGGCCGCCGCGGGGCGGATTCACCAGGCCGCCGCCCGGGCGACCGGCCCGGCCGGCCCGGCCGGCCCGATCACCCGGCACTCCGGGCAGACACAACGCTCCGGCCAGGCGAGCCCGGGCGGTCAGTCCAGCCCCGTCCATTCCGCACGGGCGGCCAGGCTGCTCACGTCCTGCCGGTCGGTCGCGCACATCGGCGATTCCACCTCGGTGGACCTGATCTCGCCGCTGGACATTCCCAGCCGTTCGCAGCGACTCGGGGCCAGGTACGCCGCCGTCGGCGTCCGGCACGTCCGGATCGACGCCTCCGGCGGGCGGTCCATCGTCGAGACCCTGCCCGGTCAGGTCAACGGCTACAACGTGGCCAGGGCCTGGCGTGCCCAGGGCTATCACGGCTGCTGGGTGTTCGCGCTCGGCACGAATGACGCGGCCAACATCGCGGCAGGCTCGGCGGTCGGGGACGCCGCCAGGATCGACCGGATGATGTCGGTCGCGCACGGCCAGCCTGTGCTGTGGGTGAACACCCGGACCCTGCTGACCTCGGGGCCGTGGGCGAACGCCAATGAGCAGCGATTCAACCGGGCCCTGGTACGGGCGCTCGCCAGGTACCCGAATCTGCGGATCTTCGACTGGTCGGCGGTCGCGCGGCCGGCCTGGTTCCTGCCCGACGGGATCCACTACAACTCGGTTGGCGTGGTGCAGCGAGCCCGCGCCATCGCCGACGCTCTCGCGCGCGCCTTCCCGCGCGCTGGCCGGCCGAGCGGCCGGATCGTCAGGTAGCACCCCGCGCCCCGTGGCGCCGCCCGGACAATGGCGGCGCCGCCTGGCGGCAATTGCCGGTGGCGGCAATGAATTGGCTTTATGAACCCGGTATTTCCCGCGCGGATTCTTGCCATCACCGATACGTACTCATTAATTCACCTCGGGTAGTTACCCACTGCCGCTAGATCGGGATCTCGCACCTCGCCGAGACGGGTCGCGGCCAGGGGGGAACGATGCCGAAGCCTGTGGGTACCGGCCAGCGCTACATGCCTGGCCTGGATGGATTGCGCGCGCTCGCCGTGCTTGCCGTCATCGCCTATCACGAGCAGTTCGGATGGGCGCAGGGCGGACTGCTCGGCGTGGGGGTCTTCTTCACGCTGAGCGGGTTCCTGATCACCAGCCTGCTGATCGGCCAGTGGACCGCCATCGGCGGGATCCGGCTTGGCGATTTCTGGCTGCGGCGCGCCCGCCGCCTGCTGCCCGCGCTCTTCGTCATGCTGGCGGTCGTCACCGCCTGGGTGACGATCGCGGATCGGGCCAGGCTGGCCAGCCTGCGCGGCGCAGTGGGCGCGGCGGCCGGGTACTTCAGCAACTGGTATCTGATCGCGAAGAATCAGTCGTACTTCGCCAGATTCGCGCCGCCGCAACCGCTGGATCACCTCTGGTCGCTGGCGGTTGAGGAGCAGTTCTATCTGCTCTGGCCGCTGATCCTGATCGCCGGCCTGCTGCTCGTGCGCAGGCTTGGCGGCCGGGCGATCGCCTGGCAGGTCATCCCGGCGACGCTGCTGACCGGCGTCTCGGTGTACCTGATGGCGCACCTGTACCAGCCGGGCGTGGACCCGACCAGGGTCTACGAGGGCACCGACACCCGCGCGTTCGGCCTGCTGATCGGCGCGATCCTGGCGCTGGCCTGGCCGGCCATCGGCCAGGCCAAGTTGCCTGCCTGGGGTCGCACCCTGCTGGACGTGGCCGGCCTGGCCGGCCTCGCCGTGATCGGCCTGATGATCTGGCGGGTCGGGCAGTACTCCGCGTTCGCCTACCGGGGCGGCATGGTCGTGCTCTCGGTCGCCACCGTCGCCGTGGTCGCAGCCGTCGCCTGTCCGGGCGGCGTGGTCGGCGTCGCCCTCGGCTGGCGCCCGCTGCGCTGGATCGGCGCCCGCTCCTACGGCATCTACCTCTGGCACTATCCGGTGATCGTGCTGACCACGCCGCCGAACGCCACGGAGAACCTCGGCCGGGCCGCGCTCCAGATCGCCGCCGCCATCGCGCTGGCCGCGCTGTCCTGGAAGTTCATCGAGGAGCCGATCAGGCACGGCGCGATCGAGCGGGCCTGGACCAGGGCCAGGGCGGCGCACTGGCGGCCGCGGTCGGCCGGACTCGCCAATCTCGGCAGCGTCGCGGCTACCGCCGGGACGGCCGGCGTGCTGGTGATCGCCGGCGCCGGACTGACCGGCGCGGTCCGGTCGCCGGCCGGCGCCAGCGGGTCGCTGCTAGCAGCCGGGTCGCTGCAGATGCCGGTGACCAGGACCGTGGTCAGGTCGCCCAAGGCCGCGCACTCGGCGAAGCCCACGGCCACGCCGTCGGCCCCGGCCTCGCCGGCGCCCGGCACGCCGGGTGGCGGGCCGCTGCGGACCTCCTGCCAGTCCGTCGCGCATATCGGGGACTCCACCTCCGAGGGCCTGACCTCACCGAACTACCTGCCGAATCCGAAGCAGCGGATCACCGCCAGGTACGAGGACGTCGGTGTGCGCACCGTGGTGACCGACATCGAGGGGGCTCGCTCGATCGTCGAGGTGCTGCCCGGCGGGGTGAACGGCTACAACGCCGCCAAGAACATCCTGCGGACCGGGTTCCGGGGCTGCTGGGTGATCGCGCTCGGCACCGACGACACCGCCGACGTGGCGGTTGGCTCGACCTACTCGCTGAAGTACCGGATCAGCCAGATGATGGCGGTTACCCGGGGCATGCCGGTGATGTGGGTGAACGTGATCTCGCTGCTGAACAGCGGGCCCTACGCCGAGGCCAACATGGCGAAGTGGAACCGGGCCCTGCTCGCCGCCTGCGCCAGGTACCCGAACATGCGGGTGATGAACTGGGCCGCGCTGGCCAGGCGCTCGTGGTTCATCTCCGACGGCATCCACTACACCTCGCTCGGCTACATGCACCGGGCACTGGACATCGCCAACGCGCTCGCCCGGGCCTTCCCGGCGGCCGGCCACAGCCAGGGCTGCGTGGTCAAGTAGCGGGCGGCCGGCCCGGGCGGACGATCGTCCGCCCGGCCCGGCCGGACCGGTGCCGTCTGGCTGGCCCCACTGGCCGCCCGGGACTGGCACACTGGGGGGACATGGATGGGCACCCGGAAGCGATCGTCGACCTGGACGTGATCCGGTCGAACGTCGCGGCGATCGTTAGGCACGTACAGGGCGCCGCCGTGATGGCCGTGGTCAAGTCCGACGGCTACGGGCACGGCGCGTTGCCGACGGCCACCGCTGCGCTGGCCGCCGGAGCCCAGTGGCTGGGCGTGGGTCACGTGGCCGAGGCGATCGCGCTGCGCCAGGCCGGGATCACGGCCCCGGTGCTCTGCCTGCTCGCCGCGCCGGACGCGCCGCACGAGGACGCGATCAGGCACAACGTCGATCTCAGCGTCGGGACCGTCGAACTGCTCCGGCAGATCTGCGCGATCGCCGCCCGGGTCGGGTTGCCCGCCCGACTGCACCTGAAGGCCGATACCGGGATGAGCCGCGGCGGCGCGCCGATGACGGCCTGGCCGGACCTGGTGGCCGCGGCGAGCGCCGAGCAGGCCGCCGGGCGGTGCCAGATCATCGGCGTCTGGTCGCACCTGGCCTGCGCCGACATTCCCGGGCACGAATCCGTTGACGCTCAGCTTGAGACGTTCCGGCGGGCGCTGGGCATCGCCGAACGGGCCGGCCTGCGCCCCGTCGTCCGGCACCTGGCCAACACCCCGGCGATGCTGACCAGACCCGATACCTGGTTCGACCTGGTGCGCCCGGGGGGCGGCGTGACCGGCCTGGCTACCCTGCCCGGCGGCCCGCCGGACTGGCTGCGCCCGGCGATGACCGTCCGAGCGCACCTGGTGCAGGCCAAACGGGTCCCGGCCGGAACCGGGGTCTCCTACGGGCATCGCTACACCACGACCGGGGAAACCACGCTGGGCCTGGTCCCGCTCGGCTACAACGAGGGCGTGCCCCGGGCCGGGACCAACACGGCGCAGGTGCTTGTCCGCGGCAACCGGGTCACGATCGCCGGCACTGTCTGCATGAACCAGTTCGTGATAGACGCCGGCGACCTGCCGATCCAGGCGGGCGACGAGGTCGTGCTGTTCGGCCCCGGGAACCACGGCGAGCCGACGGCACAGGAATGGGCCGACGCACTAGGGACGATTTCGTACGATATTGTCACGCGGTTTACGGCTAAGATCCCCAGAAGCTACTGTGGGGTAACCCGGGCGGACTCGCTGGCGGTCCGCATCGCCACGTCCGGGTCGCAGGCTCCGGCCGACTGGCCGGACCTGGCGCAGGCGGGTTCGCGGGAGGATTGATGGTCAGCTGGCGACGGTTCAGCGAGGTCGCCGGGCTCGCCGCGGGCGCGATCGCCGCCGGGGCAGGTGCCGTGGTGGTGGCGGAGAAGATCGCCATTGGCCGGATCAGGCTGCGGCCGGACCCCGCGGCCGGGGAGCCGTTCGGCGACATCCGGGGCGAGGCGCTCACGGTCCGGGCCGACGACGGCCTGCCGCTGCACGTCGAGATCAGCGGCCCCGCCGATGCTCCGGTCACGCTGATCTTCTGCCACGGCTACACGCTCAACCAGGATGTCTGGTACTACCAGCGGGCCGGGCTGGAACGGCTCTTCCGCTGCGTTTTCTGGGACCAGCGCAGCCACGGGCGGTCCGGCAGGTCCGATCCCGACCTGGTCAGCATCGATCAGCTTGGCGCCGACCTGCACGAGATCCTGATGGCCACCGCGCCGGGAGACACGCCGGTCGTCCTGGTCGGGCACTCCATGGGCGGCATGACCGTGATGGCGCTGGCCGACCAGCACCCGGAGTTGTTCGGCGCCAAGGTGATCGGCGCAGTGCTGATCTCCACCGCCGCCTCCACGGTCGACCCGGTCACCTGGCTGCCGCCGCCGCTGCGCCCGGCGATCCGGCGGATGGTGCCGACCATGGTGACCGGCGCGGCCAAGGGCCGGGTCGCCGACGTGGTCGAGCGAGGCAGGCAGTCGGCCAGCGACATCGCGTTCCTCGGCACCAGGCGGCTGGCGTTCGGCGACTCTGGAGTCAGCCCGACCGTGGTTGACTTCCTTGAGCGGATCATCCGGGCTACCCCGATCGACGTGATCGCCGACTTCTACGTCGCGCTGGTCGGCCACGAGAAGCGGCACGCGCTCAAGGTGCTCGGCAAGGTGCCGGTACTGGTGCTGACCGGCGACAAGGACCGACTGGTCGATCCGCGGCTGTCGGACGAGATCGCCGGCGGCATCGACGGTGCCGACCTGGTCCGGGTGCACGGGGCCGGGCACATCGTCATCCTGGAACGGCCCGAGGAGGTCAACGAGGCGATCGCCCGGCTGGCCGAGCGGGCCATGGAACGAGCGGGAGCACGGTGAACGAGCAGGCGACGACGGCCCCGGCGGTCGGGCAGGCCCCGGATGAGCCGGGGGAGGCATCGGTTACCGGCACGGCTAGGGTCCCCGAGCCGGACCGGATGCGGGCGCTGGGCGCGCGCCTGGCGACGGTGCTTGGTCCCGGTGACCTGGTCGTGCTGGCCGGTCCGCTGGGCGCCGGGAAGACCACGCTGGTCCAGGGCATCGGCGAGGGACTCGGGGTGCGCGGACCGATCACCTCCCCGACGTTCGTGATCGCCCGGGTGCATCCGTCCCTGCGCGGTGGACCGGACCTGGTACACGCCGACGCGTACCGGCTCGGCAGCCGGCTGGAGGTCGACGACCTGGACCTGGACGCCGATCTCGATCACTCGGTGACCGTGGTCGAGTGGGGCGAGGGACTGGTCGAGAATCTGGCGCCCGGATATCTGCTGGTCTCAATCGACCGGCCGGGCGGCGCTGGTTCGGGCGCGGGTGACGGCGGCGCTGGTTCGGGCGCGGGTGACGGCGGCGCGGGTGACGGCGCGCCAGCCGAGCCGAGGGTGGTGCGGGTGGCCGGCTTCGGCGACCGGTGGCTGGCCGCCGCCGGCGCGCTGCGGGCCGCACTGGCGGATCAGGCACTGGCGGATCGGGCACTGGCCGACAGGGGCTGAGCCACGCCGCGGGCGGTCAACGGTACGTCCAATTGTTCTGATCTGTCGCTCGCGGGGACCGTCCGCGCCACTAGAATTCGGTGACTCCTACCGGCTTCCCGACCCAATGCCCGCTGCCCTGGCAGGGAGGATCGCTGTGACTGAGCAGGGCTACCCGCCTTCCGGTTCCGACCCCTACGGTCGCGCTGGCTGGCAGCGGGAACGCGGGCCGGTTCGGTCCAGGCCGGCGGAGCAGTCGGATGTCAGGTACTACGACGAACGGCCGGGTTCTGGCCGGCGGGCCCGTGACCGGGACGGGTACGACCAGGACCCGTACGACCCGCAGCCCTATGACGGCGAGCCGGAGTATGACGGCGAGCCGGAATACGCCGCGGAGCCGGAATACGCCGGGTCGGTCGAGCCGCAGGCGACCGATGATGACCAGTCGCCCGCCGCACCTGGGCGCAAGCGGCGCAGCCGGGCGGCGGCCACCAGGCGACGTCGGCTGAGGCGGCGGATGGTGGTGCTCGGCGCCGTCGTGGCGGTGGCCGCCGTGGTGGCCGGTCTGGTGCTCTACGGCAACCGAAAGAGCCCGGCCAGGAGCGCCTTCATCACCACCTTCCAGAAGGGCGAACTCCGCACCGTGCCGAACGCGTGTCGCGTGGTCGGCACGACCGCCCTGGCCGCCTACCTGGGCGGCCAGCGGACCAGCGTCATCCAGCCGATCAACTCCGCGCAGCAGAGCCAGTGCACCTATCAGCGGGACGCCAAGCCGGTGTTCCGGGTGCTGAACATCACGATGCAGGCGTACCAGCCCTACCTGGACGCCCCGGGCAACGGCAGCGCCACCGACTACGCCGTGTACGCCTTCGCCCAGCAGCGCGGCCAGCTGGCCAGGCCGCCCAAGCACGGCCCGCTGCCGCCGGCCTCGATCACGCCGCTGCCCGGGTTCGGGAACGCCGCGTTCACCGCCGTGCAGGCCTCGACCGGCAGCTATGCGAGCAACCGGGTCACGGTCGTGGTGCGCTACCGGAACGTGGTCGTCGCGGTCTACCTCGAGGCCATGGTCAGCCCGGGCTTCGGGCCGGCCCCGGTCGGCCAGCTCACGACCGCCGCCGAGGCCGCGGCCAGGCAACTGCTCGCCGCGGTCGAGGCCGCGCCGCGGTCCGGTCACTGACGGCTGGCGCGGGCTGCCGGTCCCGGTGACTACGCTGAGACATCGTGCTAATCCTCGCCTTCGACACAGCGACGCCCGCCGTGACCGTGGCCCTGCACGACGGCGCCCGCGTCGTCGGGCACGAGACCACCATCGACGCGCGCAGGCACGGTGAGCTGCTCGCCCCGTCCATCGCCGCGATCCTGGCCGGAGCGGGCGCCGGGACGGCCGACCTGACCGGCGTCGCGGTCGGCACTGGTCCCGGCCCCTACACCGGCCTGCGGGTCGGCCTGGTGACCGCCCAGGTGCTCGGCAGCACGCTCGGCATCCGGGTGGACGGCATCTGCTCGCTCGACATCCTCGCCGCGCAGGCCAGGCACGAGGCGGACGGCCGTGAGTTCATCGTCGCGACCGACGCCAGGCGCCGGGAGGTCTACTGGGCGAGGTTCGGGCCAGACGGCAGCAGGCTCACCGATCCGGTCGTCACCCTGCCCGCGCAGGTCCCGGCCGGGTACCCGATCGCCGGCGAGGGCCCGAGGCTGCACGCGGAACTGGCCGCGGCCGGGGAGATGATCGGCCCGCGCTACCCGGCCGCCGAGGCGCTAGCCGTGATCGGCGCCGACCGGGCCGCACGCGGCGTTCCGCCCGGCCCTGCCGAGCCGCTGTACCTGCGCAGGCCGGACGCCAGGGAGCCAGGCCGGCCGAAGCGCGTGACCGCATGACCGCGGTGCTCCGCCCGATGACGCGCGCCGACCTGGATCAGGTGGTCGGCCTGGAGCGCGACGTCTTCGGCGAGGAGTCCTGGAGCAGGCAGATGCTGGAGGGCGAACTCGACCAGCAGCCCGCGAGCAGGTACTACCTGGTCGCCGAGGACGACGGCCGGATCGCCGGGTACGGCGGACTGCTCGGGGCCGGCGGCCAGGGCGACATCGTGACCCTCGGGGTGGCGCCAGGCGACTGGGGCCGCGGGATCGGCAGCGCGCTGCTGACGGCCCTGCTCGGCGAGGCGCGCCGCCGCGGGTACACCGAGGTCTTTCTTGAGGTGCGCACCGACAACGATCGGGCGCAACGGCTGTACCGCAGGTTCGGCTTCACCGACGTCGGGCTGAGACGGGGCTATTACCAGCCGTCCGGCGCCGATGCCCTGGTCATGCGCCTGAGCCTGACCGGGGCCGGTGGCGCCGGGGCCGGCGCCGCCGCGCGGAGCTAGCCGTGCGCGGATACCGAACAGGACGAGTGATGACGAGGGACCGCCGATGACCGCCCCGCTTGTGCTCGGGATCGAGTCTTCCTGCGACGAGACCGGTGTCGGACTGGTGCGCGGCCACGAACTGCTGGCCGACGCGCTGGCCTCGAGCGTGGACGAACACGCCAGGTTCGGCGGTGTCGTGCCCGAGGTGGCCAGCCGCGCCCACCTGCAGGCCATGGTGCCCGCGGTGCAGCGGGCACTGGACAAGGCCGAGGTCACCCTGCGGCAGGTCGACGCGATCGCGGTGACCGCCGGGCCCGGACTGGCCGGGGCGCTGCTGGTCGGCGTGTCCGCCGCGAAGGCGTACGCCCTGGCCCTCGGCAAGCCACTGTACGGCGTGAACCACCTGGCCGCGCACATCTCGGTGGACCAGCTTGAGCACGGCCCGCTGCCGATGCCGTCGATCGCGCTGCTGGTCTCCGGCGGGCACTCCTCGCTGCTTGAGGTGCGCAGCCTGACCGGGGACATCACCTCGCTGGGGGCGACCATCGACGATGCGGCCGGCGAGGCCTATGACAAGGTCGCCAGGCTGCTCGGCCTGCCGTTCCCCGGTGGGCCGCCGATCGACGCCGCGGCCAGGGAGGGCAACCCGGAAGCGATGGCGTTCCCGCGGGCCAAGTACCGTGACGGCACGTTCGACTTCTCGTTCTCCGGGCTGAAGACGGCGGTTGCCCGGTGGGTCGAGGCCCGGCAGGCCGCGGGCGAACCGGTCCCGGTGGCCGACGTCGCCGCGTCGTTCCAGGAGGCCGTCGCCGACGTGCTGACCCGCAAGGCCGTGCGGGCCTGCACCGCGCGCGGCATCGATCACCTGGTGATCAGCGGCGGTGTGGCGGCGAACTCGCGGCTGCGCGCGCTGGCCGCGGAGCGCTGCGAGGCCGCCGGGATCACGCTGCGGGTGCCCCGTCCGGGGCTGTGCACCGATAACGGCGCCATGGTGGCCGCGCTCGGCTCGGACCTGGTCGCGGCCGGAGTCGCGCCGTCGGCGCCGGACTTCCCTGCCGACTCCGGCCTGCCGGTCACCGAGGTCCTGGCCCGCGTGCTGGCCTGACCCCAGGGCCGGTGACCGGGCGGCGGGTCAGCGCCGGACCGCGCGCAGCGCGATCGTCTGCATCGGCAGCACGAACTCGCCGTCGGCGGTCTGCGGGGTGGCCGCGAGGTACGCGCGGACCCGGCCGAGCGCCGCCTCGCGCTCGGGCGGATCCATGATCAGGAACATCGAGTGCGTCCGCAGGGTCTCGATCAGTGAGTCCGCGGTCCGCGCGTGCCCGTGCGGGAACTGGCTCTGCTCCGCGGCGCCGAACGTCAGCGTGCCGGCGGCCCGCAGCCAGGAGGTGATGCCGTCGTCGTCGCCGCGGTCCCGCTGGCTGAACGAGCTGACCGAGGCGGCGTTGTCCCGGCCGCTCGACGCATGCAGTCCGGCCACCCAGTCCACCCGGTCGTCCATGGCGTTCCACAGTCCGGCCACCACCCCGCCGGGAGTCAGCACCCGGGCGATCTCCGGCATCGCGATCTCCGGGGCGAACCAGTGCATCGCCTGGCCGCAGATCACCACGTCCACCGAACTGGACGGCAGCGGGATCGCCTCGGCCCGGCCGGCCAGGGCGGTCACCCCGGGCGCGCGCTTGCGCAGCTCAGCGAGCATCTGCGGATCGGGCTCGACCGCGATCACCGTGGCCTGCCCGGCCGGTCCCGGCCCGGCCGGTCCCTGCCCGGTCAGCGCGGCGGTGAGCTTGCCCGTGCCGGCGCCGAGGTCGACGATCCGCAGCGGCCGGTGCGTGCGGCTGGCGACCGGCTCGATCGCCCAGGCGATGGCCGCGGCCGGGTAGTCGGGCCGGTGCTCGGCGTAGGCGGCAGCGGCCGCCCCGAACGAGGACGCCCGGCGGGCATGAGTGTTCATGGGCGGCAGATTAGCCAAGCCAGCCGAGTTCCGGTATAGCCGGTTATGGCGGTCGGCCCCGCCGGTGCGGCTGGCTTGACGGAGGGCAGTCGCCGGGCTACTGTTCGGGCTTGGCACTCGATGTTGTAGAGTGCTAACGCGACGAGGTTGGTCTGGCACCCGCGACGGCAGGCCCCATGGTCGCCTCTCTAGTAACTCAGCTAGCCCTTTAACGAGGGGGAGGTCAGATCGTGACGACCGCCACCAAGGTTGTTATCAAGCCGCTCGAGGACCGGATCGTGGTGCGTCCGCTCGACGCCGAGCAGACTACCGCTTCCGGTCTGGTCATCCCCGACACCGCCAAGGAGAAGCCCCAGGAGGGCGAGGTCATCGCCGTCGGACCAGGCCGGTTCGACGACGCTGGCTCCAAGCGCGTCCCGATGGACGTCAAGGTCGGCGATGTCGTGCTGTACAGCAAGTACGGCGGTACCGAGGTGAAGTACGCGGGTGCGGAGTACCTGGTGCTCTCCGCCCGTGACGTGCTTGCTGTCATCGAGAAGTAGGCAAGCAAGGTACGACGGCGCGGGCCGGTAAGCCCGCGCCGGGTGCGGAAACGCGCCAACCCGCCGCCCCGGGCCGGCCGGTGACCCCCGCAGGCACGACCCAGGGGGCTGCCGGTCAGCCCGGGGCGGCGGCGTAACCGTGGCACGCCGAATCGTGCCATCAGACCACTGACGAGTTCATCAAGCTACCGATAATCAGCCGAGGTGCTGCATGGCCAAGAGCCTGGATTTCGACGAGGACGCGCGGCGGGCGCTTGAGCGGGGCGTAGACAAGCTCGCGGACGCCGTCAAGGTGACGCTCGGCCCGAGGGGCCGCAACGTCGTCATCGACAAGAAGTGGGGCGCCCCGACCATCACCAACGACGGTGTGACCGTCGCCCGCGAGATCGAGCTGGAGAACGCCCAGGAGAACATGGGCGCCCAGCTAGCCAAGGAAGTCGCCACCAAGACCAACGACGTGGCCGGGGACGGCACGACGACGGCGACCGTGCTGGCGCAGGCGATGGTGCACGAGGGCCTGCGCTCGGTCGTGGCCGGTGCCAACCCGATGTCGCTGAAGCGCGGTATCGACGCCGCGGCGGCGGCGGTGTCGGAGAACCTGCTGAAGATGGCCAGGGACGTCGAGGAGCGCGCCGAGATCGCGAACGTCGCGACCATCTCGGCGCAGGACGCCAAGGTCGGCGACATCATCGCCGAGGCCTTCGACAAGGTCGGCAAGGACGGCGTGATCACCGTCGAGGAATCGCCGACGATGGGCCTCGAGGTCGAGTTCACCGAGGGCATGCAGTTCGACAAGGGCTACATCTCGGCCTACTTCGTGACCGACCCGGAGCGGATGGAGGCCGTCCTGGAGGACGCCTACGTGCTCCTGCACAACGGCAAGATCTCCAGCATGGCCGACCTGCTGCCGCTGCTCGACAAGGTGGCGCAGACCCGCAAGCCGCTGCTGATGATCGCCGAGGACGTGGACGGCGAGGCGCTGTCCACCCTGGTGGTCAACAAGATCCGCGGCCTGCTCAACGTCGCCGCGGTGAAGGCGCCGGGATTCGGTGACCGCCGCAAGGCGATGCTCGAGGACATGGCGATCCTCACCGGCGGCCAGGTCGTCAGCGAGGAGATCGGCCTCAAGCTCGAGCTTGCCGACCTGGACGTGCTGGGCCAGGCGCGCCGGGTGACCGTCACCAAGGACTACACCACGATCATCGACGGCGCTGGCGAGCAGTCCGCCATCGACGACCGGGTCCGTCAGCTCAAGGCCGAGATCGAGCAGTCAACCTCGGACTGGGACAAGGAGAAGCTGACCGAGCGGGTCGCCAAGCTGTCCGGCGGAGTCGCCGTGCTGCGGGCCGGCGCCGCTACCGAGGTGGAGCTGAAGGAGAAGAAGCACCGGCTGGAGGACGCCATCTCGGCCACCCGGGCGGCCATCGAGGAGGGCATCGTGCCGGGCGGCGGCAGCGCGCTGGTGCACGCCTCGGCGTCCCTGGGCGACCTCGGCCTGTCCGGTGACGAGGCCACCGGCGTTGCCGTGGTCCGCAAGGCGCTGCTCGAGCCGGGCCGGTGGATCGCGCTCAACGCCGGCGTCGACGGCAGCGTCGTCGTGGCAGCGGTCGCCGAGCTGCCGGTCGGACACGGCTACAACGCGCAGACCGGCGAGTACGGCGACCTGATGGCTCAGGGCGTCATCGACCCGGTCAAGGTCACCAGGTCGGCGGTCCAGAACGCGGCCTCGATCGCCGCCATGCTGCTGACCACCGAGGCGCTGGTGACCGACAAGCCGGAGCCGGCCGAGCCCGAGGCGGCCGGTCACGGCCACAGCCACGGGCACACCCACTGAGGATGCGCTGACCCAGAGGGCTGTCAACCGAGGGGCCGGGACTCACGTGAGTCCCGGCCCCTCGGCGTATCCCGGCCCGGATCGCCGCCGTCCGCCCGGCCGTTACCGGCCATTAACGGGTCGATCTGACATCAGATACCCAGCCAAACCGGCAGCCTATGACCGGCCGTCATGGAGCGATTGCTTTTTGTGTTCCATTCCATGATTAGACGACCCCTTTACCTGGGCACTATGCACTCGTGACCGCCTGATGCGTGACGGCATACCGTCGGAGGGGGAGCGCATGAACGAGCAGGCAGCCGCTACGGCGCCAGTGATCTCGATCGGACCGGGCAGCCGGGGTGATGACACCAGCATGACCGACCTCACCGCGCGCGCCGTCCGGGGCCAGCCAGCCGCCATCGAGTCGCTGCTCCGCGAGATCAGGCCGATGGTCGTGCGGTACTGCCGGGCCAGGCTCGGCCAGGTGTCCGGGCACTACCAGGTGGCCGATGACGTCGCCCAGGAAGTGTGCATCGCGGTCCTTACCGCGCTGCCCAGGTACAAGGACATGGGCCGGCCATTCGCGTCCTTCGTGTTCGGTATCGCCGCCCACAAGCTCGCCGATGCCCGGCGGACCGCCGCGCGGCTGGCGATCCCCACTGAGGACCTGCCGGACGGGCCCGACGACGGACCGGGGCCGGAGGACCGGGTGGTCGCCGACCTGGAGGCCCAGCGCACCCGCGCCCTGCTCGCCCGACTGCCCGCCCATCAGCGGGAGCTACTGGTACTCCGGATTCTGACCGGGCTCTCGGCGGAGGAGACCGGCCAGGCGCTCGGGATGTCGGCAGGCGCGGTCCGGGTCGCCCAGCATCGCGCGCTCGCCCGGTTGCGGGCGATGGTGGTCGAGGAGCAGTACGGATCCAGCGCCTAGTGCGCCGGCGGGCGGACCGGCACCCGGACGGCGGCTCAGCCGGCCGGGCCGGGATGCGCGGCAGGCGGCAGGTCGAGCAGCCTGGACTGCCGCCCGAACCAGAACACCAGGCCGGCGGCCAGGGCCAGCGTGGCGCCGGTCGCCAGCACGGCCGACGACCCGAGATGCAGGAACACGTACGCGCCGACCGCCGCGCCGAGCAGCATCGCGACCACCTCGGCCACCTTGCGCGGCGCGTGCTCGTCGCGTCCGCCGGCCAGCCATGAACTGGTGCCGAGCGTGGTCAGCACCATGGTCAGCACCGTCGTCGTCAGGTCGGGCAGACCGAGCCGGCGGACCACCGCGTTCCGCACCCCGATGCCGAACGCGAGCAGCGCGATCACCACGAACCGCAGCCAGTCGGCCGACGGCTCGGCGGCGGTCAGCACGGCCGCCGCGGCCACGCCGGTGGCCGCGCCCTCGACGCCCATCGCGACGGTCAGCAGGGTGCGCCTGGACCGCAGCAGCATGGTCAGCCGGCCGGCTGCCACGGTCCCGGCCAGGAAGCACCCGATCGAGGTCAGGCATCCGGTGGCGGAGAACCCCGGTGCCCCGGCCGCGGCGAAGCCGAGCACGACCACGTTGCCGGTCATGTTCGCGGTGAAGACGTGCCCGAAGCCCAGATAGCTCACCGCGTCGGTCAGGCCGCTTACCATCGTGAGCGCGATCAGGGTGCCGACCAGCAGCCTGCTCGGCGCCGCCGTGCTTCCGGCCGCCGCGCCGCCAGTCGTCGCGCCGCCAGTCGTCGCGAGGCCCGCCGCCACGCCCCCGTCCGCACCCTCCGATGCCGTCACGCCGTCCATCCTGGCGCGACCGGCGCGTGATACGCGGTTACCCCGGTGTGTCGTTACCTCGGGCAGAACATGCCGGGTATCGAGCCTGGCGATCCGCCTTCCCGGTACCGGATGCGTTTCGTTACGTAACTGGGGTGATCCGGGTATTGCGGGCGGCCGCGGCCAGTGAGCAGCGGGAACCCGGCGGACGAGCGTGGTGAGCGGGGGCCGGCCGGTGCGGGGTGCTCACTAGGATGGACGAAACCGCCGGCGCCCAGGATCTGGAAGTGACATGACCGACGACGCCAAGTTCGGGCCACCCGCGCTCACCTTCGACGACGTGCTGCTGCTGCCAGCGCACTCGGCCGTGCTGCCCAGCGAGGCCGACACCACCGCCCGGCTGACCAGGGAGGTGACCCTGCGCGTGCCGCTGCTGTCCGCGGCGATGGACACGGTCACCGAGGCGCGGATGGCGGTCGCGATGGCGCGGCACGGCGGCATCGGCGTGCTGCACCGCAACATGTCCATCGAGGAGCAGGCCTACCAGGTCGACATCGTCAAGCGGTCCGAGGCCGGGATGATCACGAACCCGGTCACCTGCGGCCCCGACGCGACCATCACCGAGGTGGACGAACTCTGCGCCAGGTACCGGATCTCCGGCCTGCCGGTGACCGCGCCGGACGGGAAACTGCTGGGGATCATCACGAACCGCGACATCAGGTTCGAGCAGGACCACAGTCGCCGGGCCGGCGACGTGATGACGCAGATGCCGCTGGTGACCGCGCCGGTCGGGGTGTCCAGGGACGAGGCGCTCCGGCTGCTGTCCGCGCACCGGATCGAGAAGCTGCCGCTGGTCGACGAGGCCGACATCCTGCGCGGCCTGATCACGGTGAAGGACTTCACCAAGAGCGAGAAGTTCCCGAACGCGACCAAGGACTCGCAGGGCCGCCTGATGGCCGCCGCGGCGGTCGGCGTCGGCGAGGACGCCAAGCGCCGCGCCCAGGCCCTGATCGAGGCCGGCGTGGACGTGCTCATCGTGGACACCGCGCACGGCCACTCCCAGTCCGTGCTGGACATGATCGCCCAGGTCAAGGCCAACGCCCAGATCCAGGTGATCGGCGGCAACGTGGCGACAAGGGCGGGCGCCCAGGCGCTGATCGACGCGGGCGCCGACGGGGTCAAGGTCGGCGTCGGCCCGGGCTCGATCTGCACCACCCGGGTGGTCGCCGGCGTCGGCGTGCCGCAGATCACCGCGATCTACGAGGCCGCGAAGGCCGCCAGGCCGGCCGGGGTCCCGGTGGTCGGCGACGGCGGCGTGCAGTACTCCGGCGACATCGCCAAGGCGATCGCGGCGGGCGCGGACACGGTCATGCTCGGCGGACTGCTCGCGGGCTGCGAGGAAGCCCCCGGCGAGATGGTGATGATCGGCGGCGACCAGTACAAGCTCTACCGCGGGATGGGCTCGCTCGGGGCGATGCGGAACACCGAGCGCGGCCGGTCCTACTCCAAGGACCGGTACTTCCAGGACGATGT
Organism: Actinomycetes bacterium; assembly: GCA_021792855.1. GTDB lineage: Bacteria > Actinomycetota > Actinomycetes > Streptosporangiales > Streptosporangiaceae > Chersky-822. The sequence goes on along the minus strand of JAJYTW010000002.1, from coordinate 515 downwards.
GCTGCGCGAGGACAAGCTGGTGCCGGAGGGCGTCGAGGGGCGGGTGCCCTACCGTGGCGCAGTCACCGCCGTGGTCAGCCAGCTAGTCGGCGGTCTGCGGGCGGGCATGGGCTACTGCGGTGCGCGCACCATTGGCGAGTTGCAGGAGGCCAGGTTCACCCAGATCACCGGGGCCGGTCTGGCTGAGAGCCACCCGCACCACATCAGCATGGTGACCGAGGCGCCCAACTACAGCGCCCCGCGCGGCTGATCCGTCGCCTGGCGGGTCTTCGGCCGCGCCAGTAGCCTTCTGGGTCTGGCCGTCGCGACTGCCGCTGTGGTGTGCATGGCACATATTGGTCACTCCAGTGACCAATATGTGCCATGCACACCACAGGAACATGGCCGGGCATGGCCGGGCCGGGTGGCCGGCGGGCCGGGCATGGCCGGGCCGGGCCGGGTCTTCGGCCGCGGCGGGCCTGACGCCCGCTTTTGCGTGACCGATTCTCAGTGCGTGACCGATTCTTTGTGTTTGA
>JAJYTW010000372.1 GCA_021792855.1 Actinomycetes bacterium | reverse complement strand
CCTGGTCCAGCCAGCCCGCGCAGCCGACCGCGAACGAGCCGTTCACCTCGCCCGCGGCGGCGAGTTCCAGCGCCGACATCAGGTCGGTGAGGTAGCAGAACTGCCATCGCGGCGCGCAGCCCTTGACGGCGAGCAGCCTGGGCGACTCGAAGTGCCTGGTGATCAGGGTGTCGATGCCCGGGCCGACCAGCGCGGCGGGCCGCACCACGGTAACGGCCATGCCCGGGTAGCTCAGCCGGGCCCGCTCGGCAAGCTGCTCGATCTCCAGGAAGTCCCCGACCACGCTGCCGTCCAGGTCAGCCCCGAGCGGCGCCGCCTCGGCGAGCGGCACCGGGTTCTCCGGGCGCGCCCCGTACACCATCGCGCTGGTCACGATCACCACCCGGCCCACGCCGCCGGCGGCGGCCGCGGTCAGCACGGTCTGCGTGCCGCGCACGTTGTAGGCCCGCCGGCTCCGCGGGTCGGAGTCCGCTTCCAGATCCAGGTCCAGGTGCACCACCACGTCGATGCCGGCCAGTCGGCCGGCCAGCACCGGGTCCCTGATGTCCACCATCCGCCAGGTCACCCCGGTCAGCTCACCGCGGTGGTCATCGATGGCCACGACCCGGGCGAACCGGCCGGACCGGGCCAGCCTGGCCGCCAGGATCTCGCCCAGACCGCGGGCCGCCCCGGTTACGGCCACCACGAGACCGTCGCCGCCGTGCGCCGATTCGTCGGCGTCGTGCCCTGACTGGTCGGCGTCGTGCCCTGACTGGTCGGCGTCGTGCCCTGGCTGGTCGGCGGAGGGGTCCCGATCGCCGTCCTGCCCGGAGGTCCCGGCCCGCTGGCCGGCTGGCGGCCCCGCGTCCGCGCCCGGCCCGACCTGGGCCGATCCACCACGGCCGGACGGCCGATCCGGGCCGCCAGCGTCGCTCTGCCCTTGGCGAACCTTGGCAACTCGGTCGCTCACCGGCATGCGCTCCTGGGATAGCTTGGCGAATGTGATGCTTCCATCCTGCCTGAGAGGCTATGACGATGAGTGAGCCTCCCTTCGGCTTCAGCCTGCCGGGACAGCCTGGCGACGATCCGGACCGCCCGTCTGGCGGGTCTGGCGGGCCCGGCGGCCCGTTCGGGCCGGGCGGTATGCCGTTCGGGCCGGGCGGTCCGTTCGGCGATCCGCAGCAGTTCGCCGAGGCGCTGCGCCAGTTCGCCGACCTGATGGCGTACCAGGGCGGCCCGATCAACTGGGACCTGGCCAAGGACGCCGCCAGGCAGACGGTCGCCGCCAAGGGTGATCCGAGCGTTCTCGGCAAGGATCGCGAGGCCGTGGTCGAGGCGCTGCGGATCGCTGACCTGTGGCTGGAGGACGCGACCTCGCTGCCGAGCGGCATTCGGTCGACCAAAGCCTGGAGCCGGTCGGAGTGGGTCGAGGAGACCATGCCGGTCTGGATCACCCTCTGCCGGCCGATCGCCGAGCGGGCGGTGGAGACCATGGGCGGTGTGCTCGCGGTCAGCCCGGAGGACCTGGAGGGCCTACCGCCCGAGATGCGCTCGGCCATGTCCGCGCTGACCGGCGGCGGGGCAGGCGGCATGGGTCCGTTCGGCGGCCTCGGCGAGATGATGCGCCGGATCGGCGGGATGATGGTCGGCGGCCAGGCGGGCGCCGCCATCGGGGCGCTGGCGGATCAGATCATCAGCTCCAGCGACATCGGCCTGCCGCTCGGGCCGGAGGGGACGGCCGCGCTGCTGCCGGCCGGGGTCGCGGCGTTCGCCGCCGAGGCGTCGGTGGATGCCGAGCAGGTCCGGCTGTTCGTGGCCATGCGGGAGGCCGCGCACCATCGGCTGTTCAGCCACGTGCCCTGGCTGCGCGCCAGGTTGCTCGCCGCGGTGGAGGACTACGCGCGCGGCATCACGGTGGACGCCGAGGCGCTCAGGAACGCGATGCCGCAGATCGATCCGTCGAACCCGGAGGCGCTGAACGAGGCGCTGTCCGGCGCCGCGCTGTTCCAGCCTGAGGACACCGAGGAGCAGAAGGCCGCGCTGAACCGGCTGGAGATCCTGCTCGCGCTGGTCGAGGGGTGGGTCGCGACGGTGGTCGCCGAGGCGGCCAGGAACCGGCTCCCGCAGGCCGACGCACTCGCCGAGGCGATCCGCCGCCGCCGGGCCACCGGCGGGCCGGCCGAGCGCACCTTCGCGACGCTGGTGGGCCTGGAACTGCGGCCGCGCCGGCTGCGCGAGGCCGCCGCGGTCTGGCGGGGGCTCACCGACGCGCGCGGCCCGGCGGGCCGGGATGCCGTCTGGACTCATCCCGACCTGCTGCCGACCGCCGAGGACCTCGACGATCCGGACGGCTTCGTCCGCGGCCGCCCGGAACTGGACATCTCCGCGCTCACCGGCGAGGGCGGGGGTGGCGAGGCTGACACCGGAACCGGCGAGGCTGACACCGGAACCGGCGAGGCTGACACCGGAACCGGCGAGGCTGACACCGGAACCGGCGAGACCGAGGGTGGGGGCGGCGAGCCTGCGCCCGGAGCCGGCGAGTCAGGCGGCGAACCCGAAGGCGGCGAACCCGAGCCCGGCGATACCGGGGACTGACGGTACCGGGGAACGGCGCCCCGGCAGCGGATGGCCCGGCAGCGGATGGCCCGGGCAGATGTGTTCGCATGCCGGTTGTCCACAGCGCGGGGACGGAGAAGCCGCAGTTGAGGTTGGTCCAACCGGAGTCCGCGGCGGGTCATCCACAGACTTGCCC
>JAJYTW010000088.1 GCA_021792855.1 Actinomycetes bacterium | reverse complement strand
CCCGGACCAGTCGGACATCATCCCCACCATCCCAGCCTGTCCCAGACCTGACTGTCTCCTAGTCCATCACAGCCGCTGATCCCGGCTCCAGCTTGACAACGTAAAGTACCGGGTGCACTCTGAGACAGAGTGCACTATGAGGCAGAGGCGGAGGTGCTTGTGATGGGATGCCAGACGGCCAGCAGCCGCCAGCGGCCGCCGCTGGCCAGCGTGGACGGGAGCCTGGGGAGCCCGGTCCCGGACCTGGCCACCACAGCGCGGCCGCCGCATGGAGCCGGGCACCGGCCGGCGCCCGCGGGCAGGGCCCGGGATGGCCGGCCGGGCCGCTGGCTGGCCGCGGCGATGGTGTCGCTGGCGGTTCTGGCGGCTGCGGCGGCGGCGGTGAGTTTCGCGGCGCAGTACCGGATGGTGCTGGCGGCGAAAGGCAGCGCTCCGGTCGCCGGACTGGAGGCCGGGATCCCGGATGTCGCGGCCCTGATCTTCGCCACCCTGGGGATCGCGCTGGCCCTGCACGGCAAGCGCGCGATCCGCGCCCGCGTCCTGAACGTCGCGGCGGTCGGGACGTCGGTGCTGATGAACGCCCTGGCGGCGGCGCCGGGGTGGCGGGCGGCGGCGATCTGGGTGATGCCCCCGGTCGCGTACGCGATCGCCTCCGACACGCTGATCGGCGTCGTAAGGGCGCACGCCATCGCCCGGCACAGGGCCCTGCGGGCCGCGCTGGCCGAGGATGACGCCACGCCGCTGGCGATCGTGGGCGGATTGCTGCTGTGGCTGCTGCGCCTGGTGCTGGCGCCGGCCTCGACGCTGGGCGGGTTCCGGGCGTGGGTGGTGGAGGAGTGCCCGGTCGCCCCCGGCCGCCGCGCCCGCCCCGGCGTCAGTCCCGGCCTGGGCCGTGCGCCGGTCACGACAGTCGGGACAACGGCGCTCCCCGCGAGCCCGGCCCGCACTTCTCGCGCTGAGCAGGGGAGCGGAGGCACGAAGACCTCCAGGTTCCTGGCCCTGGTCGCAGATCGGCACGGCCCGCTGGAGGCCTTCCCGATCGGCGAGGTGTCGAAGGTGTCCGCCGAGCTGGCCCCCGAGGTCGGACTGAACCCCGGCGCGGCCCGGGCGGCGCTGCGCCGCCACGTGCAGGCCCTGCAGAACGGCGGCCAGCGGTGACCCGGCCCGAGCAGTCCTTCGCGATCCTTGCCATGCTCCTGCTCACCGCCGGGGTGCTGCGGTGGTGCTTCGGCCCGCATCACCGGCTGCCCCGGTTCCGGGTCGGCTACCTGCGGCTCCGGCTCCGGCTCCGCCTGCACCCGGGCCGCGGCCACGCCAGTACCTTCGAGCTGTGGCTGCGGTGGGGGCGGCTGGCCGCGTTCCGCCGCTCCGCACGGGCCCGCCGGTCGATGACCTTCTGGCGGCGGCTGTGGTGCCCGGAGGAGCACAGCCTGCTGATCGGCCGGGCGCAGTACCGGCACGGGCTGCGGATCCCGGTCGAGGAGCACCTGCTCGTGATGGCCCCGCCGAGGACGGGGAAGACCGGGCTGCTCGCACGGATCATCCTGCATTACCCCGGCCCGGTGGTGGCGACGACCACCAAGCACGACGTGTACCAGCTGACCTCCGGGATCCGCGCCGCGCGGGGCCGGGTGCACGTGTTCAACCCTCAGCGGATCGGCGGGGTCGCCTCGACGTTCCGGTGGAACCCGGTAGCCGGGTGCCAGGATCCGGCGACGGCGATCCGCCGGGCCGACCACTTCGCCTACGCGGTGTCCATGTCCGGCACGGAGGAGTCCTCGTTCTGGTCCGCGAAGGCCTCCAGCTACCTGCGGTGCCTGTTCCACGCCGCCGCCCTCGCCGGGTCGGACATGCGTACGATCGCGGCGTGGGCACTCGGGTCGGCTGAGCCCGCCGAGGACATCCTCACCCGGGCCGGCGCCGCGCAGTGGGCGGCTGAGCTCGCCGAGCTGCGAAGCGAGGCGCAGAAGACCGCCGCGACGGTGCGGATGGTGCTGTCCCGGGCGCTGGGGTTCATGGCCGATCCTGCCCTGGCCGCCTCCGTGCTTCCGTCCAGTGACGGCGGTGTCGACATCCCGGGGTTCCTGCGCGATGTCGGCACTCTGTATTTGATCGCGGAGTCCGAGCATGACGACTCCCCGGTCGCCCCCCTGTTCGCCGCGATGGCCGGGGAGATCCACCACGCCGCCGCCCAGTACGGCCAGGCGATGCCGGGCGGCCGGCTGGACCCGCCGCTGCTGATGGCCCTGGACGAGATCGTCCAGACCTGCCCCGTCCCCCTCCCCGCCTGGCTCGCCGACTCCGGCGGGAAGGGGATCCAGCTCATCCCGGTCGCGCACGGCGAGGCGCAGCTGCGGACCCGGTGGGGAAAGGACGGCGCCCAGGTCGTCCTGGACACCTGCGGGGTCAAGGCGTGGCTGCCCGGCATCACCGACACCACCACATTGATGATGGCCAGCGACCTGTGCGGCCAGGCCTGCTTCACCGAGCGCGACCACGCCCGCCCCACGCTCTGGGGCGGGCGGGAGCGGGAACCGGACCGAGACCGCCGCGTCTGGCACGACGTCATGACCGCCGGCATGATCCGCCAGCTCCCCGCCGGCCACGCCCTGATCATCCGCGGCGGATGCGCCCCCGTCATCGCCCGCCTCGCCGCCGCCTGGAAAGACCCCGCCTACAAGCGGGCCCGCCGCGCCGGCACCGCGACCGCCCGGATCGCACCCGCCACCGAGCCCGCCACGACGCCATCTGCATCGGCCCGGCGCCTGGTCGCCGTCCCCGACCTGGACCCCGAAGCCGCCACGAGCGGCGACGACACCGCCTTCCCGTGGAGCTGACACATGACCGAACTTGATGACATAACCCCGCCGGACGGGCTGACCGCGGCGCTGCTCCAGCTCGCCGCCCACACCCGCCAGCTCGCCCGCCTGGAGGAACGGCAGGAGGCCCGCACCGCAGACCTCCGCGGCCGAATACCCGCCCTCGCCGCGGACGTGGGCAGGGTCCGGGCCGCCGTCACCAGCCACGGCCAGGTGCTGGCGGCACTCGACGGCATCGACCGGCAGGTCAGCGACCTCGCCGCCCGCCTCGACGCGCTCGCACCCGCCGGCGAGCCGGACCCCGGCAGGCACGGGTACCGGCCATCCGTCTCGCCGCGGTTCTGGAAGCCCGACGACCCGGCCCTCGGCGAGGCAGCCGGGAAGCTGCGGGCCTGGGTGGAGCAGGTGTACCGGCCCGGGTACGGGCACCTGGCCGCAGGGCTGGGGGAGTGCTGGGACCAGCATCCGCTGTGCCTGTACGTCCTGGACTGGCTGTCGGAGCTGTGGTCCGTCCTCTACCTCGCCCCGCGCCGGACCCAGGCGATCCTCGCCGGGCAGGCCGAATGGCACGCCCGGCTCCTCCCGGCCGCCGCGGACCTGCTGGCCCGCGAGACCCGGTCCTGTCCCCGGCACTCCGGCCGCGGCCGATCCCCGTGGACGGAGGCCCGCCCATGACTGACGGCAGGATCGTGGAGCGGGCGCTGGTGTATGCGGCGTGCGGGTGGCCGGTGTTCCCCTGCCAGCCCGGGAGCAAGCAGCCCGCGACGCGGCACGGGTTCCTGGACGCGACCACCGACCCTGAGCAGATCGCCTGGTGGTGGCGGCGGGAGCCGGGCGCGAACCTGGCGATCGCCACCGGCACGCCCGGCCCGGATGTCCTGGACGTGGATCAGCATGGTGATGCCGGCAGCGGCTACCCCGCGCTGAACCGGCTGGCGCGGGCCGGGCTGACCCGGGACGCGGGCGCGGTGGTGGCGACGCCGCACGGCGGCCTGCACCTGTACTACGCCGGCAGCGGGCAGGGCTGCGGGAAGCTTCCCGCCCATCACCTGGACTTCCGGTCCCGCGGCGGGTACGTCCTCGCCCCGCCGTCGCAGGTGGATGGCCGGGCGTACCGGGTGATCCGCCACCAGCCCCAGGCCGGACAGTTCAGCTGGGACGCCGCGGTTCGGCTCCTGGACCCCCAGCGCCAGGCCGGCTCCCGGCCCGGCATCCGCGACGCAGGCGGGAACGCCGATCTGAGCCATCTGGCGGGGTGGGTGGCCCGGCTGACCGAGGGGAACCGGAACGACGGCCTGTTCTGGGCCGCCTGCCGCGCCGCCGAAGCCGGCGACGACACCACCCTCGGCCGGCTCGCCGACGCCGCCCGCCAGGCGGGGCTGGACGGCCGGGAGATCACCGCCACCATCGCCTCCGCCCGCCGCACCGCCAGCCGCCAGCCCCAGCCCCAGGCCCAGACGAGGGAGCCGGGGCGGCAGGCCAGCCCCGCCGACACCGAGCGCTGCCAGATCGACGGCCAGCGTGGATGGGAGCTCACCTCATGACCCGCGCCTTGATGACAGCCAGTCAGAGCCAGCAACGTGTGGATGCGAACGGGACGACGTGGCGGCTGCGGTCGCTGACCGCGATGGGCCACGACGCCGCCCGGATCGCCCGCGCCCTCGGCACCCACCCCGTCTATATCCACCGCGTGATCCACGGCCACGCCCGCACTATCCCCGCCGAGATGCGGGACGACGTCATCGCGCTGTGGGACGCCTGGTGGGACAAGACCCCGCCCCAGACCACCCCGGCCCGGCGGCGTGCGGCCGCCCGCGCCCGCCGGCTCGCTGAGGTGAACGGCTGGCCAGCGGCGGCGGGGCTGGATGAGGACCAGCTCGACCAGCCCGGCTACCGGCCCTGGTGCCGGTACCGGCCCGCCACCGGAACCGGCACCGCCCCGGCCATCACCCCCGCAACCCTCCGCGCCACGCGGCCGACCGCCAGGGACATCGCATGAACACCACCACGAGCACGCCAGCAATCGCCACCACCGCACCGGCCCCTGCTGGCAGCGCACCGCCGCCGACGGCGGCGAGCAGGCGGTGACCGGCACCGCGGCGCCGGTCACCGTCGGCCCGCAGGAGGCCGGGGCCGCAGCGGCCCAGGACCTGATCACCGCGCTCGCGGACGCGGGCATGCGCCCGGACCGGATCGGCACGGTGATCGAGGACGTCCTCGCCTGCCGCCACGACCACCCGACGGCGGTGTCGGAGGACTTCTACGACGCCTTCGCCAGCACCGCGGCCAGCCTCGTCGCGGACCTCCGCGACCCGGAAGCCGGATGACTGCCATGACCAGAACCAGGAACCAGCCCCTACGCGGTACCGGAAGGACTCCGTCCATGACCCTCAGCACGATTGCACGGGACGCCGCTGACCGGCGCGGCCTGACCGGCGCCATCACCGCGGCCGCGGCGTGGCTCAGCACCCGGATCCATGCCGCCGGCGACGCCCGCGCCCGGGCCGCCGGGTGGGAGATCACGCCCACCCCCGGCCGGGCCGGGCTGACGGGCCGGACCTATCGCGACCCCCGGTTCGCCACCCGCACGGCACCCGCAGCCCGCACGGACACCACGGACGGGAGGCGGGCGGCATGAGCAGCGACGTGCAGCGCCTGATCTGCCCCGGGTGCGGCGAGCCCGCCGTCCCCGAGCCCCCCGCCGACCTGACCACGTGGGAGGCGCACGGACTGGCGGTGCCGGAGTGGTCGCACCGGGACCGGACCAGCCTGTGCCCGGTCATCGGACCGTCCGGCGGGTACGAGCCAGCCCAGCCCCAGCCACAAGATGTCGAGGTCAGTACTGAGGTGCCGCGCCTCGTCCCGCCCGGCCCGGAACAGCTACCTATTCGGGACGGTGCGGGACGCCAGGCCGGGACCGAGGGTGTGATCGGCCGGGCGTACATGACCCGGGCGATCACCCGGCTCGGCGAGATGCACCGGCAGGAACAGGCCGAGCCCGAGCCTGAGGCGGGATCGTGATGGCCGCCACGGCCGGCCGGGCACAGCCCGGGCACGCTTCCCGGACCGCTGGGGAGCGGGCCGGTGACGTCGTCCGCGCTGAGCTTCCCGCCGGGCTCACGTCGGCCCGCGAGGCCCGCGCCGTAGTCCGCCAGGCCCTGGCCGCCTGGGGCATCAGCGACCCGGACCGGGACGGCGAACTGCTGGCCTCCGAAGTCGTGGCCAACGCCGCCGAGCACGGCGGCGGCCCGATCCGGCTCTCGCTCCGCCGCGACCATGAGCCCGGCCGGCCTGCGGGGATCACGTGCGAGGTCACCGACAACTCACCGGTCGTGCCGAGGCAGCGTGAAGCCGGGCCGGGGGAGGAGCGCGGCCGCGGCCTGGCGATCGTCTCCGCCCTTGCCAGCGAGAGCGGCGTCCGCGCCAGCGAGGCCGGCAAGACGACCTGGTTCACCCTCGCCCTCGGCGACCGCGTCCAGCACACCACCCGCCAGGCCCAACCCGAGCCCGCACATGAGGCCGTGTTCGAGGCCGGGGCCTGACCGCCCGAGAGGAAGGAGCACGCACGTCATGACCGGACCCCAGAACTTCAGTGCGGAGCAGCGTGCCGCGGCGGCGCGGGAGACCGCGCGCAGGGAAGCACAAAGGCTCGCCCGCGACACCGGCGCCGACGTCATCAGCCGCCCGGTCCTGCCCGGCGGCCCGGACATCCCCGACGTCGAGCCGCTCGCCGGAGCCACTGCGGCACGCGACCTCGAACTGGCCGCCCACCGGACGGCGCGGGACTACATCGCCCGGGCCCGGCAGGCCGGCCACGACTGGACCCAGATCGGCACCGCCCTCGGGCTGACCCCCGGCCGGGACGAGCCCGGTGCGACCTCGGCCGACGCGGCCTGGGGCTACGCGGCCGGGCCGCCCGAGACCGACGCGCCCTGGCGGCCCCGCACTTTCGCCTGGACCTGCCAGGCCTGCGGACGTGCCGTCGCCGACCAGGGCCCCGACGCGGGCCCGCCCGCCGACGCCGAGCCCGGCCACACCGCTGACTGCCCGTCCCTGGCGGCGAAGACCGCGGCGTGGGACGCCGCCTGGGCCGCCATCGACAGCGAATGGGAGCCCGGCCAATGACCACTGTTTCTTACTGGCCGTGGACGCTGCCGGAAGACGGCATCCTCGACCCGATCGCCATCGAGCTCGCCGCCCGCGGCATCCGCCCTGTCGCCCTCACCCCCGTCGAGCGGATCACCGCGGCCGCCCGCATCCAGCACAGTCGGACGGGAGCCGTCCGATGACCGGCACGCCGCGGCCTGCCCCAGCGGCGCCGGTCCTGCTGATCCCCGGGCCGTGGGCCGATGACGCCCTGTGCGCCCAGACCGACCCCGACCCCATTGACCGGACTACCGCCGCGCTGACCTGCGTTTCGGCCCTGCTGGCGGCGGCCGGGCCGGTAGTAGTCATGCGACCTAGGGGAGGGGTCTCATGGCTATCGGCGAAAACGAATGCGATCTTCGGCTGGTCCGGCTGCCTGCCTGGGGCAAGGTGGCAGCAGCGGACGGCCCGGTCCCGTTCCTGGTGCTGGATGACGAGGGCCGGCCGGTCGAGCCGGTCTTCCGGTTCTTGCGGGACTTCGCGGCCCGGGGCCACTCAGCGGGCAGCGTCCGCAGCTACGCCTATGCGCTGCACCGGTGGTGGCGATTCCTGCTCGCTGCTGACGCGGAGTGGGACAAGGTGACGTGCGACGTGGTCCGCGATTTCGTGCTCTGGATGGGCCAGGCCGCCAAGTCCCGCCGGGTGCCGCGGACCCGGTCACTGGCGACGGCGGGGCAGGTCAACCCGGTCACCGGCAAGCGTTATCCCGGTGACCGGTACCAGGCGCGGACGATCCGGCACAGCAACGCGGTGCTGCGGTCGTTCTACCAGTTCTGGATCGAGCAGGGGCAGGGGCCGCTGGTCAACCCGGTGCCGCAGGACCGGCCGCGCGGTCAGCGGGCGAACGCTCATCACAATCCGCTGGAGCCGTTCCGCGCCGAGGGGCGGCTGCGTTACAACCCGCAGCTGCCCAGGCCGCGGCCGCGCGCGATCCCGGACGAGCGCTGGCTGGACCTGTTCGCGGCGCTGCGGTCGAACCGGGACCGGGCCGTCCTGGCGCTGGCGGTCAGCACGGGCGCCCGGGCCGGCGAGCTGCTCGGGCTGACGATCGCGGACCTGGACTGGGGGGACCAGCTCATCCAGGTGCGCCGCAAGGGTAGCGGCGCCCGGCAGTGGCTGCCGGCCAGCAGCGAAGCCTTCACGTGGCTGCGGTTGTGGCTGGAAGACCTCGGCGGGGATCTGCCGCCAGGCGCTCCGGTCTGGCAGACGCTGCGCCGCCGCAGCCGGGTCGATCGCGAACTCCGCCGCCAGCCGCTGGGATATGACGCGCTCCGCGCGGTGCTGCGCCGCGCCAACGAGGCGCTCGGCACCAACTGGACGATGCACGACATGCGGCACACCTGCGCGCTGCGCATGGTGCGCTCCCAGTCGCTGTCGCTGCGGGACGTGCAGACGATCCTCGGCCACTCGCGGCTGACCACGACCCAGGAATACCTGATCACCGACGATCACGAGGTCCACCTGCGGGTCCGCGCCTACCTGGAGCACCGCAGCCAGCAGCCGCAGGCCGTGCCCGCGGCCGGCTACGACCCCGGCGATCTCGCCGTGCTGCTGGGAGGAGGCCACGATGAGCGCTAGCACCGCGACAGCCGGGCCGGAAGCCGTTCCCGGCTGCCTTGCCGCCGCGCCGCGGGCAGAGCGGACCGGGCCCGCCGACACGTGCGGCGCCGGGCAGATCCTGGCAATGCTGCCCCAGCTGCCGGTCTGGTCGGACTGGAACGCCAAGCGGCAGCTGCAGGCCCGCCGGGGAGCGGCGGGGATCCTTGACTGGCTCGCCGCCTACCCGGGGACGGGCTGGCAGCAGCGCTGGCAGGCCGCAGGCGCCGACGCCGGGCCGGGATGGCTCCGCGAGATCCCGCTGCCCGGCCCGAACCCGGGTAGCGCCGGCAGCCAGAACGACGTCACCCGCCGCGGGCTGACGGGCCTGCTGCTGTGCCAGGCCGTGCTGCCCGGCTACCAGCTTCTCGCCGACCTTCACGCCAGCAGATTGTTCGCTGAGGCCCGGCGGGTCATCCAGCCCGGCGAATTCACCTGCCTGGCAAGCCGCGCAGCATCATCGGGCATGCCCGCCCACCTGGCGCACGAGGGCCTCAACGCGATCACCAAGCTCGTCTTGCACACCGGGCAGGACATCGCCGGCCTTGACTTCGCCGACTTCGAGGAATACCGCGCCTGGGGACGCCAGCGCTACGGCATCAGCCCGCCGGGGATCCTGCCCGCGTGGGACCTGCTGCGCGGCAGCGGCGCCATCCCCGCGATGTCCTACAAGGCGATGCTGGCCGACGGGCAGCGCCCGACAGCCGAGCTGGTCGACCGGTACCAGATCCGGTGCGTCCCGGTCCGCGACGCGCTGATCCGCTACCTCAACGAGCGCCGTCCCGGCATGGACTACAAGAGCTTCCTGAACCTGACCGGCCTGCTCGCCGGCCACTTCTGGGCCGATATCGAAGCGCACCACCCCGGCATCAGCAGCCTCCACCTGCCCGACGACGTCGCAGCCGCGTGGAAACAGCGGCTTCAGCACTGGACCGGGCGGGACGGCAAGCAGCGGCCCCGCAAGGAGTACCTGCCCATCCTCATGCAGGTCCGCAGCTTCTACCTCGACATCGCCGACTGGGCCGGCCACGACCCCGCCTGGGCCCTCCACGCGGTCCCCAGCCCGGTGCGCCGCCGCGATACCGCCGGCTGGTCCAAGCAGCAGCGCGCGACCCGGGCAGCAACTCACCAGCGGATCCGCGAACGGCTGCCGAACCTTCCCGCCCTGGTCGAAGCAGCCGAGTCCCGCCGCGCCGCGCAGCAGGCACTACTCGCCGTCGCGGCCGCCACCGCACCGGGGCAGATCTTCGAGCATCACGGGGACCGCTACCTCCGGACCCGCCTGAAAAGCCATACCACGCCCAGGTCCAGCCGGCCACCAGGAACCGTCTTCATCGAGAACCTCGCGACCGGCAAGGTCACCAGCCTCACCAAGTCCGAGGACGACGCCTTCTGGGCGTGGGCGATCATCGAGACGCTGAGGCACACCGGAGTCCGGCTCGAGGAACTCCTGGAGATCAGCCAGCTCGCCCTGACCTCCTACCAGCTTCCCGGCACCGGCGAGATCGTCCCGCTGCTGCAGATCCTGCCGTCCAAGAGCGACCAGGAACGGCTGCTGCTCATCAGCCCCGAACTGGCCAGCGTGCTCGCCGCCATCATCAGCCGCCTGCGCCGCGCCAGCAGTACCGGGGCCATCCCGGTGATCAGCCAGTACGACCGGCTCGAACGCGTCTACAAGCCGGCCCTTCCGCTGCTGTTCCAGCGCAAGACCGGACACCGCAACGAGGCGATCAGCGTCGCCACCGTGCAGGAACTTCTCAACGGCGCCCTGGCCCACGCCGGGCTGCGCGACAGCGCCGGCCAGCCGCTGCGGTTCACCCCGCACGACTTCCGGCGCATGTTCGCCACCGAGACCGTGACCGGCGGCCTGCCCGTCCACATCGCCGCCCGCCTGCTCGGCCACGCCAGCATCGCCACCACCGAGACCTACCTCGCCGTGTTCCAGAACGACCTGATCAGCAGCTACCGGGCCTACCTCGATCAGCGGCGCACCCTGCGGCCCCCGGCCGAATACCGCGAGCCCACCAGCGAGGAATGGCGTGAATTCGAGCAGCACTTCGCCCTCCGCAAAGTAGGACTCGGCACCTGCGGACGGCCCTACGGCACGCCATGCAGCCACGAGCACGCATGCGTCCGCTGCCCGATGCTGCGCATCGACCCCGCCCAGCGCAGCCGGCTCACCGACATCATCGCCAGCCTCCGCGAACGAATCACCGAAGCCCGCGCCAGCGGCTGGCTCGGCGAGGCACACGGCCTCCAGGTCAGCCTCAACGCCGCCCAGGCCAAGCTCACCGCCCTGGACCGCATGCAAGACCGCACCCCGGCCGCCATCACCAACCTCGGCATCCCCCGCATCCCGCCCACCAGCCACTAAGGACACCATGACCAGCACAAACACCATCGAGCCGCCAGCCGCCGTAGTCCAGGAAAACCTCTGGTACCCCGAACTCGGCGGCCACGCCCAGGCCGCCCTCGCAAGGCGGATCTGCCGAGCCTGCCCCGTCCGCGCCGAGTGCCTGGACTACGCCCTCGCCGGCGCCGACACCTGGAACGGATTCGCCACCGGCATCTGGGGCGGAACCACGCCCCGCGAGCGCGCCAGGATCCGCCGCGCCCGCAAAGCGGCCGCGGCATGACCCGCGACAGCAGCTCCCGCCCCGCCGCCCGAGCCCGAAGACGCCAGCGCGCCCGCGCCGTCCGACAGGCCCTCGCCCTCTGCGAGCACCGGCTCCCCGCCCCGCCGGGCACCCGCACCACCCGGGCCGCGCTCCGCGACGTCGGCCTCCCGCCCCGCCTCGCCGGTGACTACCGGCACCGCCTCCGCATCCAGACCACACCCGAGACAGAGGTACTCCGATGACCACGGCAAGGACAAGGACGATGGTGCACGCCGTCAGCCAGCGGCTCCGCGCGGCAGCCCGGCTCGGCTGGCGGCTCCACCTGGCTACCCACGCAGGAGATGGCCAGCCGGTAGCCGCAGCGCAGCTACCCCGGATCAGCCGACGCGAGCGGGACGCCCGGGCCGCGATCGGCATGCCGCCCGGCCACCCCGAACTGCTCACCCGCAAGCCCGGCCGCGCCGAATGGCGGCACCTCGCCGCCTGGATCACCGAGCTATGGCCCCGCGACGAATACACCGCCATCGTCACCGAGGAACTGCGGCGGGATCATCCCTGAACGGAGGACATCAATGACCGACGATCAGATCACCTGGCCCGCTCGCGGCTACGCGACGCCGACGTCAGCGCCACGCCGCAGCCGCCGGCCGGGCGGGGTCACCGACATCACCCCGGCCCGGCCGCGTCGCGGACGGATCACCGCCAGCAGGGATGAGTGGCTGACGGTCGACGAGGTCTGCGACGAGCTGAACATCGGCCGCCGCACCTTCGAGCGCTGGCGCACCCTGGGCATCGCGCCGCGCGCCACCCGGCCGACCCGCAACGGGCCGCTGCGGATCAAGCGCAGCTGGCTGGAGGAGTGGGCCGAGGACGGGGCGACGTGACTGACTCCAGCTTCGAGGTCCGGATCTGGCAGATCAGCAAACGACCGGACGCTCGCGCTCCCTGGCGGCTGCGCTGGCGCGTGGCCACCCGGCGGTTCAGCCGCGCCTTCACGACCAGAGCGCTCGCCGACTCGTTCCGCGCCCAGCTCGTCGAGGCGTCCCGCGCGGGGGAGAGCTTCAGCCTCGAAACCGGGCTGCCCTACTCGATCACCCGCCGCTACCTGGACGTGTCCTGCTACGCACACGCACGGGAGTTCCTCCAGTCCGCCTGGCCCGCCTCGGCGGCCAAGAGCCGGGTCTCCCTGCTGGAGACTCTCAGCGTGGCGCTGCCGGTGCTCACCCGGGACCTGGCCAGCGCGCCGGACCACGATGTGCTCCGCCTCGCCCTGCGCCACGCGCTCAACCCGAACCCGCACGCCCGCCCGCCGGACGCCGCCGAGCTGCGAGCCCTGGCGTGGCTGGACCGCGCGTCCCTGCCCGTCAGCGCGCTCGATGACCCGGAGGTCGTCGGCGAGCTGCTCGACGCGCTCAGCCGCAAGCTTGATGGCAGTCCCGCCGCCCCCGACTACTTCTCCCGCCGCCGGCGGGTCATGCACCGCGCACTGGGTTACGCAGTCCGCAAGAAGCGCCTGGCCGTCAACCCGCTGAGCAAGGCCAATCTGCCCGAAGGATGGACCGCGCCGGCAGCACCGGAAGACATCGTCGACCCGCGCTCGGTCGGCGGCCCCGACCTGGTCGCCGACATGCTCACAGTTACGAGCTACGTCGGCCGCCGCCAGGGAGCCCGGTTCGTCGCGTACTTCGGCTGCATGTTCTACGCGATGATGCGGCCCAGCGAGGTCACCGCACTCACCAGGGACGGCTGCCACCTGCCCGCCGAGGGCTGGGGGAGGCTGATCTTCGCCGACGCCAGCCCCGCGGCCGGGAAGGCGTTCACCGACGACGGCCGCGTGCATGAGCACCGCGGGCTGAAGGGCCGGGCCCGGCAATCGGTCGCCCGCCGGGCGACCCGCAACGTGCCGATCCCGCCCGAGCTCGTAACGCTGCTCCGCGAGCACATCAACCGGTTCGGCAGCGCCGAGGACGGCCGGCTGTTCCGCAGCGAGAACGGCAGCCACATTCACCCGTCGACCTACCGGCAAGTCTGGGCCAGGACCCGGACCCTCGCGCTCACCCCGGCCCAGCTCGCCACCCCGCTGATGCGCCGCCCCTACGACCTGCGCCACTCCGGCATCACCTGGCGGCTCAACGCGGGCGTCCCGCCGACCGAGATCGCCGCCTGGGCCGGGCACAGCGTCGAGATGCTGCTGCGGGTCTACGCCCGCTGCGTCGCCGGGATGGAAGACGTGTGGATCTCCCGGATGGAGGCGACGCTGCGGCCGCCATCGGCCGGCGATCAGGACGGCGGGCCGGACCTCCGGCCGGCCAGCGGCAGCCAGGTACCTCAGGAACCCAGGGACGACGATCGATGAAGGGAACTCAGATGACCTCTCGGCCACGTCAATCGACGGCCCAGCGCGCCGATTCTCGGGCACTCCTCGGGCACAGACACTGGCCTGAGGCGGCTTTTGCTGACGGAGAGTGGCGGAACGACAATTCCGGCGATCTCATCATCGCCGCAGGTCAGAACGAGTTTTCCCTGGTCCCAAGATGGCGCCCCCAGCAGGATTCGAACCTGCGCGCACGGCTCCGGAGGCCGTCGCTCTATCCCCTGAGCTATGGGGGCTGGCGCCGCCGCCAGCCCTGGCATCCGGCGCAACAGCCACCGGCCGCCACTGACGACTGGGAAAGCCTACCAGCCCCGAGGATCTAACAGGACACGTGTGCGATCTACGAGCGGTGCGGGTGTTCGGCCCGGTAACCTCTCGCCGTGGCTCAGGGACTGGGACGTGTGCTGGTTGTCGATGACGACGAGGTCATCCGGCAGCTGATCGCCGTCAACCTGACCCTGGAGGGCTTCGAGGTCTTCACCGCCGTGGATGGCCGCGACTGTCTGGACAAGGTCGCCGAGGTGCAGCCGGACGTGATCACGCTGGACGTGATGATGCCCAGGCTGGACGGGTGGGTCACCGCGACCCAGTTGCGCAGGAACCCGGAGACGGCGGGGATCAAGGTCGTCCTGATCACGGCGCGGGCGCAAGATGACGACCGGGATCGCGGTAGGCAGGTCGGCGTGGACGCTTACCTGACCAAGCCGTTCGACCCGGCCGAGATGATCCGCGTGGTCCGCGAACTGGCCGGCGCGCCGAGCAGCGCCTTCGACTGATGCCCGGCCGCCGCGGGCGCCCCGCCGCCCGGCCGGGGCGGCCCCTCGACCGCCGATGATCCTCGCCGACCTTGGCGCTGCGCTGCTGGCGGCCCTGACCGACGCGGTCGCCGCCGGTGAGCTTCCCGACTCCGCCACCCGCGCGCAACCATCCGGAACCTGGCGCCCGGTCCCGCCGGCCGACGGCGGCGGCCCGGGCACCTACGCGACCTCGCTGCCGTTCACGATCACCCCGAACCCGGCCCCGGACCAGGCCCCGAACCCGGCCAGGGTCGCGAACATCCTCGCCCCCCGCCTGGCGGCCGCCCCGTGGATCGAGGCCGCCCGGGTCACCGGCGCCGGTTACCTGACGATCACGGTAGCCACGGCGCACCTGACCGGCCTCGCGCGCCGGATCGTCGCGGCCGGGCCGGGTTGCGCGACGAGCACCGCGCTGGCGGGTCGCCGGGTGCCGATCGCGACGGCCGGTCCCGCCCCCGCGCCGGACTGGCCGCGCGCCTGGCGGTCCCGGCACGAGGAACTCCTCGGAGCGCTGGCCGGTGCCGCGGGCGCCACCGTGATCCCCACCCGGTCGCAACTAATTCGCGCCCCGGACTCCGGCGGTCAGCCCGGCCCCGCCCCGGTGCCGGCCGCGATAGCCGAGTACGGCGCGGATGCCGTTCGGTACGCGCTGGCCAGGGCAGCCAGCCCGGACGCGGCCGTGATCGAGGCCCAGGTGCGCCGGCCACTCGACCTCGCGAACCCGTTCGTGGCCGTGACGCACGCCTGCCTGGACGCGGCGGCGACCCGACGCCGGGCGGCCGACCTGGGTCTGGCCCGGCGGACGCCGGGTCCGGCCGGGCCCGCCCGGTCGCCCGGCCCGGATGACCCGCCCGCGCCGTCGGCCTCGGGTCAGCGGCCGGGCACGCCCGGCCCCGGCGCGGCCTGGACGACCGAACCAGCCGAGTTGCGGCTGCTCGACGAACTCGCCTGGCTGCCGGAACGCGTCGCCGCCGCCGCCCGACGGGCCCGCCCGGCCGAACTGACCGCGCAGCTAGAGCGGATCGCGGCCGCCTGGCTGGACTGCCGGGAGCAGTGCCCGGCGCTGCCGTTCGGCGGCCGTCGCGGGCCGGCCGATCCGGCCGGGCAACTCGCCGCGGCGCGGCTGACCCTGGCCGACGCCACGCACGTGGCGCTGCTGGCCGGCCTGCGCCTGCTCGGTGTCCGCCCGTTCGATGTCCGCCCGATCGGCCCGGCCGGTCCAGAAACACGCTGGCCAGAGGCTTGTCACTAACTCCTGATTCAGGTAATTTCTGGCTGAAATCGGCGCTGTCGAAGTCGCCATCGTCTTTCTTCGCCCTTGAGGTTCAAGCGCTATCGAAGCGGGTATCGCATGGCGTGTAAGCCCCCAGCGCACCGAGTTTCTCGGTGCGGATTAACCCTCACGTGCCGGACGGTAAAGCTGTGCGGCAGTCCGCCCGACGTGCTCCCGGAGTCAGGTGCTTCGCAACTGTGGCGTGTCCCGCCCGGGCCCGTGCGCGGGTTTGGCGCGGACCCGCACCGCGCGAAGTCCAGAAGGAATGCCGTGACGGCTCTTGGTGTTAGACTGGTGCGAGCACCAGATGCTCCGGGCAGGAGCGCGGTGTATACCCGCACCTCGTCAGGCCAGTCGGATGACTGGCGCTGGCGGGTTGCTCTCGGTGACCTTCATCCGTCGGGAGACATCCAAAGCCTGCACGCCTCTTGGTGGTGGCCTGGACGCCTCATATCCGCGGCCACTATCCGGACGCGGACGAGCACGGAAGCGACGGACCGCATGACCATCAGCCTGGTTGGCCAGGCTGGCAGCGACAGCGGGGGCCGCGCGGCGGTGAGCGGCAAGCGATCGCTGACTGGTGACCCTGCACCCTGGAAGGACCCTTTGTGACCGAAACCATCAAGTCGTTCTCCGACTCTGCACCAGTTTCTCCGGAGAACGGCAGCGCCGTGGCGGACACCCCGGCGAACGCCGGCGGCGCACCCGCGCAGAGCAGCACTTCCGCAGATCAGGCGGGCGCGGTACGCTCCTGGCCTGGTGGCGAGGAAGCGGCGGCCGACTCACGTGCCACGGCTGGTGCCGGGCGCCTGACCGCGATGCTGCTGCCCGAGCTGCAGCGCATTGCGGCCTCCCTCGGCATTACCGGGATCGCCCGGATGCGCAAGGGGCAACTCATCACGGCGATCCAGGAGCGGCAGGGCGGCGGCGCCGCCAGTGCCGCCGGATCCGACGGGGACTCCGGCCAAGCCACCGGCACGACCGCGAGGGCCGCGGGCGGCGCGAGGCGACCGACTCGCGCCCCGCGCGGCTCTGCGAACGCGAACGGAAACTCAGTCGAGCGGAGCGCGCCCGCGGGAGCAGGCGCTAGCCGCACCTTTGAGCAGGATGCCATGGAATCAGATAGATCAGGGCAGCTCAGCATGGTCAGCGAGGACGCGGTCCGGAGCGGCAATGGCACTCCGGTGAACGGCGGTACCCTCGCCGGCGGCCAGACCGCGGCCGCTGGTCAGTCCGCCCCGGCGCAGTCCAACCCGGCGCAGTCCAACCCGGCGCAGTCCAACCCGGCGCAGTCCAA
>JAJYTW010000087.1 GCA_021792855.1 Actinomycetes bacterium | reverse complement strand
GCCAGCGGCGGTCGCTCGGGCAGGCTGGACTGGCCAGGTCGCTGGAATTCACCTGGGCGGCCTCGGCGCAGGCGCACATGGCCTGCTACGAGCGTGCCGCCGCGTCCGGGAAAGAGTAGTCTCGCTGGCCATGTCCTTCGAATCAGCCCAAACCGACTCCGCGCCCCTTGAGGCGATCCTGCTAGTCGGGGGCAAGGGGACCAGGCTCCGGCCGCTGACGATCGGCGTGCCGAAGCCGTTGCTGCCGACGGCGGGCGTGCCGTTCCTCGCCCATCAGCTTGCCAAGGCGGCCGCCGCCGGGGTCACCAGGATCGTGCTGGCGACCTCCTACCGGGCCGAGATGTTCGAGCAGGTGCTCGGTGACGGCAGCGAGTTCGGGCTGGAACTGACCTACGTGCAGGAGACGGATCCGCTTGGCACCGGCGGCGGTATCCGGAACGCGGCAGCGCATCTGCGCAGCGGCCCGGACGACCCGGTGGTCGTGCTGAACGGTGACGTGCTGTCCGGACACGACATCACCGCCCAGGTCGAACTGCACCGCAAGGCCGACGCGGCGGTGACCCTGCACCTGGTGCAGGTGCCGGACCCGGCCAGGTTCGGCTGCGTGCCGACCGACCTGGCGGGCCGGGTGACGGACTTCCTGGAGAAGGCGCCGGAGCCGGTCACCAACCAGATCAACGCCGGGTGCTACGTGTTCACCCGCAAGTTCATCGACGCCATGCCAGCGGGCGTGGTGCTCTCGGTGGAGCTGGAGACCTTCCCGGGCCTGATCGCGGCGGGCGAGACGGTGATGGGTTACGTGGAGTCGGCCTACTGGCTCGACGTCGGCACGCCGGAGGCGTTCGTCCGCGGCTCGTGCGACCTGGTGCTCGGGGAGCTTGGCTCGACGGCGCTGCCCGGCCAGCCCGGCGACGCACTGCTGCTCCCCGGGGCTTCCGTGCACTCGTCTGCCGTGCTGTCCGGCGGCACCACGGTGGGCGCCGGGAGCAGCCTGGCGGCCGGGGTCACCGCGACCGGATCGGTGGTCTTCGACGACGTGCAGATCGGGGCCGGTGCGTCGATCCATGCCAGCGTGATCGGCGCGGGCGCGCGGATCGGCCCGGGGGCCGTGCTGGACGGTGTGATCATCGGGACCGGCGCCGAGATCGGCAGCGGCAACGAACTCCGGCACGGTGCCCGGATCTGGCCGGGGGTCCGGCTGGACGGCACCGCGATCAGGTTCTCCACCGACGCCTGACCGGTCCGGCCATGCTGGAGCGCCGCTGGCGAGCCCCGTTCCTGGTGGACCCGGCCGCAATGCTTTGCGTGCACCGCCGCGGCTACGGTGACCCCGCGTTCGCCGTCGACGCCTCCGGCGCCATCTGGCGGGCCTGCCGGACCCCGGACGGGCCGGGAACGCTCCGGCTGGGCTGGCGGGCGGGCAGCGGCACCGAGGTCGCGGCGGCGGCCTGGGGCCCGGGTGCGGGCTGGCTGCTGGACGGCCTGCCGGCCATGCTCGGGGCGCTGGACCACCCGGAGGACTTCGTGCCCGCGCACCCGGTGCTGCGCGAGGTGGCCCGGCGGCATCGGTCGGTCCGGATCGGCCGTTCCGGCCTGGTGCTTGAGGCCCTGGTGCCCGCGGTGCTCGAGCAGAAGGTGGTCGGCAAGGAGGCCACCAGGGCGTGGCGGCTGCTGTTGCGCCAGTACGGCGAGCCCGCGCCCGGACCCGTTCCGGCCGGCCTGACCGTCCCGCCGTCGCCGGCCGGATGGGCGGCGATCCCGTCCTGGGAGTGGCACCGCGCGGGGGTCGAGGCGGTGCGGGCCCGGACGATCGCCGGTGCCGCCCGGGTGGCGGGCGGCCTGGAGGAGATCGCGGCTCTGTCGGCCGACCAGGCCGACCGGCGGCTCCGCTCGCTGCCCGGCATCGGACCGTGGACCTCCGCCGAGATCAGGCAGCGGGCCTGCGGGGACCCCGACGCGGTATCGGTCGGTGACTATCACCTGCCGTCCATCGTCGGCTGGGCGCTGGCCGGCCGCGTGGTGGACGACGCCGGGATGCTGGAACTCCTCGCGCCGTATCAGGGCCAGCGGCACCGGGCCGGTCTGCTGGCTAGCCTCAGCGGCCGCCGGCCGCCGCGCCGCGGCCCGCGGATGTCGGTCCGGGACTACCGGGCATTCTGAGCCCGCCCGTGCTCCCGCGCCTGCCGTGCTCCCGCGCCTGCCATGCCCACCCCGGTTAGCCGAAGAGTTGGGGGCAGATGTGGCGACGTTCTCTTCGGCTTGCGCCAACTCTTCGAGTTGCGTTAAGCCTGCGGTGGCGCCGCGAACGGCGAGAGCGGCGAAAACCACTCAGGGGGGACGATGACTCAGCGGCAGTCGGCCAGGGACCTGGGACTAGCGCCGGGCATCCTGCCGCCCGGGCCGCTCAATGCCCTCACCGACGTGCCCGGAGTCCGGGTCGGCCAGGTCACGCTGCGCCGCGGATCCGGCATCAGGACCGGGGTCACCGCGATCGTCCCTGACGCCGTCGACCGGGCCGGAGGCACGCTGCCGGCCGGGTTGTTCGTCGGCAACGGGTTCGGCAAGCTGATCGGCGCGACCCAGCTAGTCGAACTCGGGGCGATCGAGACGCCGATCGTGCTGACCGGCACGCTGTCGGCGTTCCGCGCCGCCGACGCACTCGTGACGTACCTGCTTGCGCTGCCCGGCAACGAGGGCCTGGTGACGGTGAACCCGGTGGTCGGTGAGACCAACGACGGGTATCTGTCGGACATCCGGGCCAGACCGGTGACCGAGGACGACGTGCTGGCCGCGATCCAGGGCGCCGTCACCGGGCCGGTCGATCAGGGCGCGGTGGGGGCGGGCACCGGCACGACAGCGCTCGGCTTCAAGGCCGGCATCGGCACCGCGTCTCGGCAGGTCCGCCTGCCCGGCGGCGCGCCCTGCACGGTCGGCGTGCTGGTGCAGGCAAACTTCGCCGGGACCCTGACCGTCGGCGGGACCCGGATCAGCCCGGACCTGGCACTGCCCGGTGCTGTCGAACCCGGTGCCGCCGCGGCCCTGGCAGCCACGGGGAAGCCGGCGGAGCCGGGCACGGAGCCCAACTCCTGCATGATCATCGTCGGCGTGGACGCCTGCCTGGACTCGCGACAGCTAACCCGTGTCGCCCGCCGCGCGGTCTTCGCGATGGCGCGGACCGGGTCCGACTTCACCGCCGGCAGCGGCGACTACGCGATCGCGTTCGCGACCCGGGCCGGGGCGCCGGTGCCGGAGGACCACCTGGGCCCGGTGTTCGCGGCGGCGATGGAGGCGGTCGAGGAGGCCATCCTGAACTCGCTGTTCCTGGCCGAGACGACCACCGGCTACCACGGACATGTCCGGCAAGCCGTTCCGCTCGGCTACCTGGTGCGGGCCTGCCGGGCCACGGCATCGCCGGCCGACCGGCCGCCCGGGACCGGGCTGTAACGGCGCCACCCACAGCCGCCGTCCCAGGTGCCGGCCGAAAGCGGCAGAATGGCCCTAGATGCCCAAGCTGCACGAGGGAGGAAGCCGTGCTCTACGCCTTCGGATTCGAGCGGATCGGCGTGCTGGTGAGCGATCTCTACTTCGTCGATCCCGACCCGGCACCGGGCCAGGAGGGTCCCGAGCACGGCGTGCGCCTTGAGGTGCGGATGCTGGAGCAGGGTGAGCTGACCGGCTCGATCTACTCCTCCCGGCCGATCCAGGCGGGTCAGCCGATCTGGCGTGCCGACCTGCTCAAGTCGCTGGACAGCCCGCCCGGCCGGCTGAACCGGGCGCACCACCACCCCGGCTTCCACGGCTGGGAGCCCGGCAAGCGGGTCTTCGACAAGGGCCTGTCGGCGCACCCCGTGGTCTGGGTGGGGGAGCAACTCGCCGACCTCGGCGCCCTGCTTGAGCGGGCCGGCGTCGGGCCGGCCGAGGACTTCGCCGCCGATACCGAGGATCTGCGCGGCGCGGTGCACGAGATCACCGCCGTCCTGGGCAGCCTGCTTGCCCGGGTCGAGTCTGGCGAGCTAGCGGCCGGCCCGTCCGGCGACCAGCCGGAGAGCGCGCGGGTTAGCTGGCTCTAGCCGGGATCGGGGTCGTCCAGGCCCGGAGTGCCGGTCATCCGGATTGGCGTGTCGGCGCGCTAACGTGGTGTGATCATCCAGCGGGGGGCGGCTCAGGGGCCGGACCAATAGGTGCCTAAGGTGGTCGCATGGTGCCAACAGCCGATTCCGGGCAGCAGCGTTCCGCGACCGCAACGACCGACTCCGCGCTCCGCCGCGCCCTAGCGCGGGCGCGCGACGGCAAGACTCTCGACCAATCTGAGGCCGTCACACTGCTGCGCGCCCGCGGGGAACATCTCACTGAACTGCTCGGATATGCGTCCAGGGTGCGGGATGCCGGGCTCGAGGCGGCCGGCCGTCCGGGCGTCATCACCTACTCCCGCAAGGTGTTCATCCCGCTGACCAGGCTGTGCCGGGACCGGTGCGGCTACTGCACCTTCGTTACCGTGCCGGGCCGGCTGGAGAGCCCGTTCCTGTCCCCGGACGAGGTGCTGGAGATCGCCCGGCAGGGCGCCGCTCTGGGCTGCAAGGAGGCGCTGTTCACCCTCGGTGACCGCCCGGAGGCCCGCTGGCGGCAGGCCAGGGAATGGCTGGACTCGCGCGGCTACGACGACACGCTGTCCTACGTCCGGGCGATGGCGATCGCGGTGCTTGAGGAGACCGGACTGCTCCCGCACCTGAACCCTGGCGTGCTGAGCTGGCAGGACTTCGCCAGGCTCAAGCCCGTCGCGCCGTCGATGGGCATGATGCTCGAGACCACCGCGGACCGCCTGTTCAGCCAGCCGGGAGGCCCGCACTTCGGCAGCCCGGACAAGGACCCGAAGGTCCGGTTGCGCGTGCTGGAGGACGCGGGCCGGTCCGCCGTCCCGTTCACCACCGGAATCCTGATCGGCATCGGCGAGACCCCGGCCGAGCGAGTCGACTCGATCTTCGCCATCCGGGGCGTCGCCAGGGAGTACGGCGGCATCCAGGAAGTCATCGTGCAGAACTTCCGGGCCAAGCCGGACACCAAGATGCGCGGCGTGCCCGACGCCGACCTCGCGGACCTGGCCGCCACCATCGCGGTGACCAGGCTCGTGCTCGGGCCCCGGATGCGGATCCAGGCGCCGCCGAACCTGATCGGCGATGAGTACCGGCTGATCCTCGACGCCGGCATCGACGACTGGGGCGGGGTCTCGCCGCTCACGCCGGACCATGTCAACCCCGAGCGGCCCTGGCCGCAGATCGACGATCTCGCCGCGCGGACCGCCGCGGCCGGCTTCGACCTGCGCGAGCGGCTGACGATCTACCCGGACTACATCCGCGAGCCGTGGCTGGACCCGCGCCTGGCCGCCCACGTCGCCGCACTGGCCGACCCGGTGACCGGACTGGCCGCCGAGGGCGCCGCTCCGGTCGGCCTGACCTGGCAGGAGCCCGACGGCGGGTGGGCCGACGCCGGGCGGACCGACCTGCATGTGAGCATCGACACCACGGGCCGGACCGCCGACCGCCGCGCCGACTTCTCCGAGGTGTACGGCGACTGGGACGAGATCGCGGCCAGGATCGATCCGGCCGCCCGGGGCGCGGCGGGCAGCGGAGACCTGAGGTCCTCCGAGGTGCCGCAGCGGGTGCGACCGGAGGTTGCCGCCGCGCTGCGGAGCGCCGAGCGGAATCCGGCCGGGCTGACCGATGCCGAGGCCCTCGCCCTGCTCGACGCGGACGGCGCCGAACTGGAGGCGCTGGCCGCCATCGCCGACGGACTCCGCCGCGAGGTGAACGGCGACGACGTCACCTACGTCGTGAACCGGAACATCAACTTCACCAACGTCTGCTACACCGGCTGCCGGTTCTGCGCGTTCGCGCAGCGCCGCAGCGACGCGGACGCGTTCACGCTGTCGCTGGAGCAGATCGCCGACCGCGCCCAGGAGGCCTGGGAGGCCGGCGCGACCGAGGTGTGCATGCAGGGCGGTATCCATCCCGACCTGCCGGGAACCGCTTATTTCGACATCGCGGCCGCGGTCCGCGAGCGCTGCCCGGACATGCACATTCACGCGTTCTCGCCGATGGAGGTCATGAACGGCGTGGCCAGGACCGGGCTGTCGATCCGGGACTGGCTGGTCCGGGCCCGCGAGGCCGGCCTCGGATCGCTGCCAGGCACGGCGGCCGAGATCCTGGACGACGAGGTCCGCTGGGTGCTCACCAAGGGCAAGCTGCCGACCTCGGCCTGGATCGAGGTGATCACGACCGCGCACGAGCTTGGCATCCCGACCACCGCGACGATGATGTACGGCCACGTGGACACCCCGGCGCACTGGGTCGGCCACCTGCGGCTGATCCGGTCCATCGCCGAGCGGACCGGCGGGTTCACCGAGTTCGTCCTGCTGCCGTTCGTGCACGCCAGCGCGCCGATCTACCTGGCCGGCCTGTCCCGGCCAGGCCCCACCCGCCGGGAGAACCGTGCCGTGCACGCCCTGTCCCGGCTGATGCTGCACGGCGCGATCGGCTCCATCCAGTGCTCCTGGGTCAAGCTCGGCGAGGACGGCTGCCGCGAGGTGCTGGCCGGCGGCGCCAACGACCTGGGCGGCACCCTGATGGAGGAGACCATCAGCCGGATGGCCGGCTCGGAGAATGGCTCGTTCAAGACGATCAGCGAACTGGCCGAAATGGTCGCGCCGACTGGTCGGCCTCTGCGCCAGCGGAACACGGACTACAGTGATCCGGCACCAGAACGACTCGCCGCGGCCAGCGCCAGCGACGGCGTCTGCGCCTCGGTGCGGAACCGCCCGGGCGTCGGCCTGCCGCTGGTGTCCCTGCCGCTGGCGTCCATGCCGTCGGCCGGGGCATGACCTGCATGAGCGCCCGGTGAGCCGGCCGGGTCCGGGGCGGCACGCCATCAAGTCGAGGAAGTGACCGAGATGCCGACAGCGACTCGCCCGGTCCGGCTGACCGGGTGGGGAATGACCGAACCGACAATGGCGCAGGTCGCCGACCCGGCGGACGCCGACGAGGTGGCCGGACTGGTCAAGGACGCGCGGAACCGCGGCGTGATCGCCCGGGGGCTCGGCCGCAGTTACAACAACGCGGCCCAGAACGGCGGCCGGGTCGTGGTCCGCACCACCGCGATGCGGGACGTGCTCTCCTTCGACCCGGCGAGCGGCGAGGTCACCTGCGAGGCCGGGGTGAGCCTGGAGCAGCTGATGACCGGCTTCCTGCCGGCCGGCTGGTTCGTGCCGGTGTCGCCTGGGACCAGGCAGGTGACGGTCGGCGGCGCGATCGCCTCGGACGTGCACGGCAAGAACCACCACAGCGCGGGCAGCTTCGCGCGGCACGTGACCTCGTTCGACCTGCTGACCGCTGACGGCGCGGTCCGCACCGTCACCCCGGAGTCGGAGCCCGAGCTGTTCTGGGGCACGGCCGGCGGGATGGGCCTGACCGGGATCATCCTGCGCGCGACCATCAGGCTCAAGCGGGTCGAGACCTCGCGGATACTCGTCGACACGGTGCGGACCGCCGACATCGACGAGACCATGGCGCACCTGTCGGCCAGCGACGCGAACTACGACTACACGGTCGCCTGGACCGACTGTCTGGCCACCGGCGGCAGCCTGGGCCGGTCGGTGATCACCAGCGGCAACTTCGCTACCGTCGGTGACCTGCGTTACCGTGACCGCGGCAAGCCGCTGGCGTTCAGCCCGTCGGCGCTGGTCGGCGCCCCGCCGGTGTTCCCGTCCGGGCTGATCAACGCCCGGACCGTGGCGCTGCTGAACGAGGTCTGGTACCGCAAGGCCCCGCGCCGCCGGACCGGCGAGATCCAGACCATCGGCACGTTCTTCCACCCGCTGGACGGGATCAGGAACTGGAACCGGGTCTACGGCCCGGCCGGCTTCCGGCAGTACCAGTACGTGGTGCCGTTCGGGTCCGAGGACGTGGTCCGGCGGTCGCTGGAGCGGATCAGCGCGCTCCGGGCGCCCTCGTTCGTCACGGTGCTGAAGCGGTTCGGCGAGGGCGATCCGGGGATGCTCTCGTTCCCGATGCCGGGCTGGACCCTGGCGCTGGACTTCCCGGCCAGGACGCCGTGGCTGAGCCGGCTGCTCGCCGAGCTTGACGAGTTGGTGCTCGGCGCGGGCGGGCGACTCTACCTGGCCAAGGATTCCCGGATCCCGCCCGAGATGATGGAGCCGATGTATCCCCGGCTGGCGGACTTCCGGCGGCTTCGCGCGAAGGTCGACCCCGAGGGCGTGTTCGGCTCGGACCTGTCCCGGCGCCTGCACCTCTAGCCCGCCCGACCGCCCGACCGGTTGGCCCGCCTCGCCGGACTTAGCGCGGGTGATTCTCGGAGCGCGGGTGCTTCTCAGTCACCATCGCTGAGAATCAGCCACGCTCGGAGAATCGACCGTGATCACGGGTCTTCCTAGCGGGCCTCTGAGAGCCAGGCCGGAGTGGCAGTCCGCGCAGGCGAGTGTTGATCCGGCCACTGGCTCTTTCCGGCACGGGCCCGGGTCGCCCCGCTTCCATGGCCATCCAGTCGTCCGATGGACCGCCGGCCCTGTCGCCGTTGTGGTGTCACAGGCACATATTGGTCACTGGAGGGTCGGTTATGGGCCATCTACACCGCTTGGCGCTGGCGGGCGCTGGCGCTGGCGGGCGCTCTCGGGAGGGCCGGCCGGCGCCAGGGACGTATCGTCGGGGGTAGGGAAGGACCAGCGCACGTGCGGCAGGGCGGCCATGGACGACATCCTCAGCCAGGGTAAGGACCCAGGCGGATCTCGATCTCGCCGGGGGTTTCGCGCTGGCCGCGGTCGCTCCGAGCCCGGGGCGGGATCCGGCCCCGCTCCCGGCCCCGGCCCCGCTCCCGGCCCCGGCCCCGCTCCCGGCCCGGGTCCCGCTCCCGGCGCCGGCCGCGCGGTGTGGCGGCGCCGGCTGGCCGTGGCGGCGCTGGTCGCCGCCACGGCGACGATCCTGATCATCAGGTACCTGCCCCGGTCAGCCGTACCCGCCCGCCGGGGACAGCCGTCCGCCCCGGCAGCAGCGGGCGGCGGCCGGGTGCCACCCGGCGCGCCCGAGGCAGTCGCGGCCGGCCTGGCCGGGCGCGCGATCGGGATCACCGGTCCGACGGCGCCGTGGCCGGCCGCGCTGCGCCTGCCCACGACCGGGCCGCGGCCGGCCTGGTTCTGGCCGGGGACGGGCCGCAGCGAGCGGATCGGCGGACTGCCCGCGCACCGGCTGAGTTACGTGTTCACCCGGGTTGGCGGCGGCTGGGCGATCCAGCCCGATCCGATCGCGCCGACCGGATGCGGCGCCTGCGCCGCGCCGCGGGTGCCGGTGTACTTCCTGGCGTCCGGGACCCGGGTCGCCCGGCGGATCGGCGCGGCCAGCGCGGTGGCCCCGGCCGCCGCGGCGGGGGCGCTGTGGCTGATCGGCTACCGCCCCGAGGCCGATCTGGGCACCGCGCGCGGGATCGCTCAACAGGTCAGTGACTCCGGCCGCCCGGTCGGCCCGCCGGTGCGGCTGCCGGCCGGCTTCGCGCTGGACCGGGGTACGGTGCGGGGCCTGTTGCTCACGCCGGTCGTGCTGCCTGGCGGGCGCCCGGCCAGCGAATTGTGGAACCCGGCCAGCGGAACGGTGACGCGCCGGTTCACCGGGGTGATCGCGGCTTCCGGGCGCCAGATCGCCTGGACTGGTGGCTGCCCGGAGCGGTGCCAGGTCAGCGTGCTCGATCTGGCCGATGACCGGCTGACCGGCTTCGCGCTGGTGCCGGGCGAGGCCGCGGTGAACGGCGCGTTCAGCCCGGACGGGCGGTATCTGGCGGTCCAGGTGAGCTTCGCCAGCGGCGGCAACGGCGGTGGCCTGGCGATGGAACTTCTCCTCGCCGATCTGGCCAGCCGGCCGCCCGGCCGGCCCCGCGCCCGGCTGGCGATCGTGCCAGACACCTGGGTCAGCAGTGATGCCCTGGCCGGCTTCGGCTGGCCGGAACGCTCCGACCGGCTGGTCGCCGAGCTGATCTTCGGCTCGAAGGTGCAGGTGGCGACCTGGGTGCCGGGAGCGCGACGGCCGGCGGTGCGGCAGGTCCGATCGGCACCGCTGTCCCGCATGCTGGCGATCGGGGGATAACGAACCCCGTCCGGCGACGCCGCGCGGAGCGCGGCTACCTGGTCACGATGAAGTCGGCCGGGTCGCGGGGAGGCCGTGGCGCCGCGGGCGCCGCGGCGTGACCGACGCCGACCGCGCCCATCGGTTCCCAGCCCTCCGGCAGCCCGAGGGCCGCCGACGCGACCGGCCCGCAGAACAGCGTGCTGGAGATCCAGCATGAGCCGAGTCCCTCGACGGCCAGGGCCACCAGCAGGTTCTGCACGCCGGCTCCCATCGCGACCGCGAACATGGTGCGCTCGGAGGCGTTGCGCCGCTGGTCCGGGTAGATGTGCGCGGCATCGGCGACCAGGCACGGCACGATCAGCAGCGGCGCCCGGCGCAATGGCTCGCCCCGGCTGGTCCGGCGGGCGATCTGCTCGTCGGTGAAGCCGTCGCCGCGCAGGTCCGTGATCCAGGCCTCGAGCATCGCGTCGAGCAGCCTGGTCTTCGCCGCCGCGGAGGTGACAACGGCGAACCGCCACGGCTGGCTGTGGTGCGGCGCGGGCGCGGTGACGGCGGCGGCGATCGCGCGCCGCACGGCCTCGACGTCCACCGGTTCATCGGTGAACTCGCGCACCGTCCGCCGGGCGAACAGGACGTCGGCGGCGCCGAGCCGGAACATGTCCTGGTCCGCCGGCCGGACTAGCGCGGCGGCGCCCGGCCCGTCGTCGGCCGTCACCAGCCCGGTCAGTCCGCGCACGATCGCGACTGGGACCTGGTCGGCCTTGCCCTTGACCAGTTCGGCGGCGGCCGCGATCTCGTCCGCGACGGCCGCCACGGTCACGTCGAGCACGTTGCCGAAGGCGTCGACGTCACCGCGGTGGTCGCGCAGCGGCAGCACGCCGGCGGCGCCGATCGCGGTGTCGGTCTGCCCGTTCCGCCACGGGCGGCCCATGGTGTCGGTGATCAGCACGCCGATGCGGGCGCCGGTCAGGTCGGCGACGCCCTTGCGGAGACGGCGGGCCGAGGCGTCCGGGTCCTCGGGCAGCAGCACCACGGTCCCCGGCGCGGTGTTGGACCGGTCCACGCCGGCGGCCGCGAGCACCAGCCCGTGCCTGGTCTGCGCGATGGTCGTGGGGCCGCGCCTGGCGACCACGCGGACGGTCTCGGCCTCGATCGCGCTCTCGCGGTCGGCGCTGATCACCCGGCCCTCGGCCTTGCTGACGATCTTGGAGGTGACCACGACGACGTCGCCGTCGGCGAGGTCCGGAGCGGCAGCGGCGATCAGGGCGGCCAGGTCGGCGCCGGCCGGGATCTCCGGAAGCCCATGAACGCCGGTGACGGTGACGGCGGTCACCGGCTTAGCTCCAGCGCAAGGTCGACGGCGGCGGCGGCGATCGCCGCCGCCGCCGGGACGTCGGTCATGTAGAGCGGCCGGGATCGCACGGCGATCCCGGCGAGTTCTGGCGCGTCGGCCGCGGCCGCGTCGGCGGTGTCCACGAGCCAGCCGTTCAGCAGGCCAGCGCCGTAGTGGGCGGCGACACCCGCCGCCGTGGTCGGGACGCCGATCGCGGTCAGGCAGGCGTCGGCCATGCCCCGGACCGGGGCGCCGCCGATGACCGGCGACACGCCGACCACGACCTTGTCCCTGACCGCGTCGGCGATGCCGGGGATGGACAGGATGATGCCGACGCTGACCACCGGGTTCGACGGCGGCAGCAGCACCACGTCGGCGTCCGCGATCGCCTCGAGCACGCCGGGGGCCGGCTTGGCGGCCTCCGCCGCGACCGCGATGAACCGCCGCGCCGGGGCCTTGGCGTGCATCCGGACCCACCACTCCTGGAAGTGCACGACCCGGGTGCCGTCGGTGTCGGCGATCTCGACGTGGGTCTGCACGTCGTCATCGGTCATCGGCAGCAGCGTCACGCCGGGTTGCCAGCGCTCGCACAACTGCCGGGTCACCGCCGACAGCGGAAGGCCGGCCGTGCGCATCGCGGTCCGGGCGATGTGGGTGGCGAAGTCCCGGTCACCCAGCCGGAACCAGTCCGGGCCCGCGCCGTAGGCGGCGAGTTCGGACTGCACCGTGAAGCTCTCCTCCGCCCGGCCCCAGCCCTGCTCCTCGCTGATCCCGCCGCCGAGCGTGTACATCACCGTGTCCAGGTCTGGGCTCACGTGCAGGCCGAACAGGGTGATGTCGTCGCCGGTATTGCCGATGACGGTGATCGCGGCGTCCGGCGCCGCGGCCCGCAGGCCGCGCACGAACCGGGCGCCGCCGACGCCCCCGGCCAGGAGGGTGATTCGCATGCGCCGAGTCTGCCAGGCGGCCCGGACATCGTGGTGCCCGGCCCGCCTGGCCGGCCGCGCCGGTGTCCTGCCGCCGCGGCGTCAGCCTGGGACCCCAGGATTTTCCCGGCAGACTTTTCGCTCTATCACGGGCAAGCAGGTGGGCATTACCACGTATCTGCCTTGACGCATGGCAAGACACGCGCGTGTAATTTCAATAATGTAATTCTCTGGCGACAGGGCACGCCGTGGCGGTCGGGTGCGTTGGAGAGACGACGGGGCTTGTGAGGGGTGGAGGTGCGGCGCTGTGACTGACGCCATCGTCACGCTGGTGCACGACGCGACTGGCATCGGCGCGGATGAGGCCGCGGAGCCGGCGTGGCAGGACCGGGCGCTCTGCGCGCAGACCGATCCTGAGGCGTTCTTTCCCGAGAAGGGCGGTTCGACCAGGGAAGCCAAGCGGGTGTGCCGCAGCTGCGAGGTTCGGGCCGAGTGCCTGGAGTATGCGCTCGCGCACGACGAGCGGTTTGGGATCTGGGGAGGTTTGTCCGAGCGCGAGCGCAGGCGGCTGAAGCGGCAGGCGGTCTAGGCGGCGCCGGGTCCCACCCCTCGCGGCGCCGGTAAGTGACGGCGAATGCGGAGCGTCCGGCGCCACCGGGCAAGCTCGCCGTCTAGCCGTCTTGCCGCCCAACCTTCGCGTATCGTTCACAGGTGAAACGGCCAGCCGGGGGTCCAGAGACCTGGCCCGCGGGTGAAACCCCCTGATGAGCAACCGGAATGCCTTGTCGCTGAACGAGTCCTACCCGCAACACGTCGTCACGGCCGTCATCGTCGCCCACGACGGTGTTTCGTGGCTGCCGCAGGTTGCCGACGCCGTCCTCGAGCAGACCAGGCCGGTCCAGCGGGTGGTGGCCGTGGATACCGGCAGCCGCGATCGCAGCGGTGCGGTGCTGGCCGCCAAGTTCGGCCAGTCGGCGGTGTTCGGCATGGACCGCGGCACCGGCTACGGGGCCGCGGTGGCGCGAGCGCTGACGCACCGGGCCGCCAATCTGCCGGTCCCGAGCGCGTCCGGCATCGCACCCGCTGACCGGGTCGAGTGGATCTGGCTGCTGCACGACGATTGCGAGCCGGCGCCGGACGCCCTTGAGCAGTTGCTTCGCGGCTCCGCGGAGGCGGGCAACGCCGCCGTGCTCGGCCCGAAGATCCGGGACTGGGTCAGCCGGGACATCGTCCTGGAGGCCGGTGTCACCTTGGACAGCGCCGCGCGCCGGGTGACCGGCATCGAGCCCAGAGAAGTCGACCAGGGCCAGCATGACGGCGACCGGGACGTCGTAGCCGTGAGCAGCGCCGGGATGCTGATCCGGCGGGACGTCTGGGATCAGGTCGGCGGTTTCGACACCGGCATGAGCCTGTTCATGGACGACATCGACTTCTGCTGGCGGGTGCACTCGGCGGGTTACCGCGTCCGGGTGATCACCGACGCCGTCGTCTACCACGCCCGGGCCGCGACCAAGCACCGCCGCCCGCTCTCGGTCGGCCGCCGCGCCCAGATGCTTGACCGCAGGAACGGCCTGATCGCGCTGCTCGGCAACCTGCCGTTCGGCCGGATGCTGGCGAGCACGGCCGGCAACCTGATGATCTCGCTGCTGCGGGTCATCTTCTTCCTGCTCGCCAAGCGGCTGATGGCCGCGCTGGACGAGTCCGCCGCCGTGGCCGCCGTGCTCGCGCACCCGCTGCGCATGTTCACCATGCGCCGCCGCCGGGCGCCGGGCCGGCGGGCTGCCTATAGCCGCCTCCGTGGCGACCTGCCGTCCGGCCATTCGCCCCGGCGCCTGGTGGAGTTCGCGTCCTCCCTGCTGCTGAAGTCCGGGCAGGTTGATACCGCCGGAAGCCACCACGCCTCGATCGACCCGGATGAGGACGACTCGCTGCTGGTGGACAACGGGCTTGCCCGCCGGATCCTGACCAGCCCGACCGTCCTGACTTTCGTGCTGCTGCTGGTGATCGCCCTGGTGGCGAGCCGCTCGCTGCTCGGCGCCGGGCCGCTCGGTGGGGGCTCGCTTGTGCCGACCTGGGGCGGCGCCAGCGACCTATGGCGGGCCTACCTGCAGGCGTTCCACCCGACCGGGATCGGCTCGACGGCGGCGGCGCCCGCCTACCTGGCGGTCGTCGGCGCCCTCGCGACGCTGCTGCTCGGCAAGGCGTGGCTGGCGATCGACGTGATCCTGATCGGCAGCGTCCCGCTGGCCGGCCTGTCCGCCATGTTCGCGGCGTCCCGGGTGACCGCCTCCGTGGCGGTGCGGATCTGGGTCGCCGTGACGTATGCGCTGCTGCCCGTCGGGATGGGCGTGATCGCGGCGGGCCGGTTCGGCACCGCGGTGGCGTTCATCCTGCTGCCGCTGATCGCGCTGTCGCTGGTTCGGGTCTTCACCGCGCCCGGCCGGCGGGCCGGCCGGGCGGCCTGGGCAGCCGGTCTGCTGGTGGCGATCGGCGCCGCGTTCGTTCCGCTGCTCTGGCTGCTCGCGGTCGCCGCCTGCCTGCTCGGCGCGATCGTCGTGCGTGCTACCCGCGCCTCCCTGCTGCGCAGCCTGGCGGTGGTCGTCCTGGCCGCGCCGGTGCTGCTCTTCCCCTGGACCATGACGCTGGCGATCCATCCCGCCCAACTGCTGATCGAGGCCGGCCTGCCGCAGCCCGGAGCGGTGGCTGGAGTCCGGTTGCTGCTGCTGCTCAACCCCGGCGGCCCCGGGATGCCGCCCTACTGGGTTACCGGAGGCCTGATCGCGGTCGCGTTCGCCGCCCTGTTCGTGGGCCGGCGGCGCAAGCTTGTGCTGGCCGGCTGGGGCGTCGCGCTGTCCGGCATGCTGGCGGCGATCCTGGCCAGTCATGTGGTGGTCCGGCCCGGCGATGGCGGCGCGGTGACCGTGTGGGCCGGTCTGCCGGTCGCGGTCGCCGCCCTCGGACTGCTGCTCGCCGCCGCTGCGGGTGCCGATGGGCTGGGCAGGATGCTCGCTGGCCGCAAGGGCTGGCACGCGATCGCCAGCGGCCGCGGGGCCTGGGTTGCCGCGATCGCGCTGCTCGGCTGCTCGGCGCCGGTGCTGGCGGCCGGCTTCTGGGTGACCCGCGGGGTCACCGGCCCGGTGCATCCGGTGGCCGGCCAGGTCGTCCCCGAGCTTGTCGCGGTCGCCGACGGGCAGCGGCACCAGGTCCGCACCCTGGTGCTCCGCTCGGACCACGGCCAGGTGTCGTACCTGCTGATGCGCGGGCCCAGCCCGACCCTGGCGGACACCGCCCTGGTCGCTCCGGCCACGGCCCAGCGTGCACTGCGCGACACGGTCGCGGCACTGACCTCGCCGGCCGGCGGCAGCGCAGTCAACCTGAGCCAGCAGCTTGCCAACTTCGACATCGGTTACGTGCTGGTGCGCGCGCCGGTGGATCCCGTCCTGGCCGGGGCGCTGAACGACGTCAGCGGACTCCGGCCGTACAGCACCACCGGTGGGTACTCGCTGTGGCAGCTAGACGCATCGCCTGCCCGGGTGACCGTTCTGGAGCCAAACGGGACTGTCGTTCCGATACCGTCGGGACCAGTCGGGCTGGCCGGGGTTCCGGCCCCGTCGTCCGGCGGCGTCCTCATGCTGTCCGAGCCGGTATCGGTCGGCTGGCATGCCTCGCTAAACGGCCGGGCGCTGGCCAGGGTCCCTTCTCCGGCCGGGTCGTGGGCACAGGCGTTCCGCCTGCCACCTGGGGGCGGAACGCTGGCGGTCGGCTATTCCGGCTTCTGGCACTATCTGGCACTGGTTGCCGAGATGATCGTCTTCCTGATCGCGCTCGGCCTGGCCCTGCCCGGCATCCGGGTCGCCGAACTTGACGCGCAGTCGGTCGGCGAGAGCCGGCCGGCCGGCGGCAGGCATGGGTCTGGCAGGCCGGATGACGCGGCGGACGCGGCCCAGGGCGAGTCCACCGGAGATGAACGGTCCGGCGCCGGCCGGTCGGGTGCGCTGCGGTCGGGTGCGCTGCCGGTAGCCGACCCGGAAGCGGACGGGACCTTGGTCGCCGGTGTTGCGGCGGCCGGCGCCGGTACTGCGGTGGCCGGTGCCGCTGATGCGGGTGCCGAAGCTGCCGGTATCGCGGCGGCCGGACGGCACACCGGCGCCGCCGGATCGGGCCGGGGAGGCTCGCGGAAGGGACTACGCGGCGTCGGCCGCGGCAAGCAGGACCGGCCGGCGCGCGGCCGCAATGGGCGCGGCAGGCGCCCCGGGCACGTGCGCGGTGCGGACGGGACAGCCGAGAACCAGGAACGGACCAGGCGGCCGGGCAGCGCGACCAGCGAGACCGGGCCCGCTAACGTCCGGGCGGCCGAGGACAGCGAGACGACCGGGCGCCCGGTCGCCGATGCGCCACTGGCACGAGCCTGGCCCTACGCCGAGGAACCCGAGTCGGCGAACGGCCGATGGGGTAACCAGACGGCCGGGCCGGCCGTTGCGGACCGGGGTGCCGGGTCCGCCGCGGGTCGTCCCGGCTGGGACGGGGCCGGCTCACCCGGGCGCGGGCCTGGCTGGGATCAGGTTCCGGCCGGACGCGGGCCCGGCTGGAGCCCGGCCGGCCGCGGGCCAGGCTGGGATGCCGCGGCGGATGACCGCGGGCCTAGCTGGGGAGATGGACCGGTA
>JAJYTW010000371.1 GCA_021792855.1 Actinomycetes bacterium | reverse complement strand
ACCGGTGCCTGGGCGGGCCCTCGGGCGCGGTTCCGGGCTGGGGCGGGACGGCGAGCGGGTCGGGTGGCTGAACCGGTACGGTAGGGACCGATCGGAGGGAAGTGCATCGTGACGCAGACACGTCTGGAACCGGGCGACGAGGCGCCGGATTTCACCCTGCCCGACGCGGATGGCAACCCGGTGAGTCTGGCCTCGCTGCGCGGTCAGCGGGTGATCATCTACTTCTACCCGGCCGCGATGACGCCGGGATGCACCAAGCAGGCGTGTGACTTCCGGGACAGCAGGCGGGAACTGTCCGACGCCGGCTTCGCGGTGCTCGGGATCTCGCCGGATGGTCCGGCGAAGCTGGCCAAGTTCCGGGACCGGGACGGCCTGACCTTCCCGCTGCTGTCGGATCCGGACATGGTGACCGGCCGGGCTTACGGCGCTTACGGCGAGAAGATGCTCTACGGGAAGACCACCGTGGGCGTGATCCGGTCGACGTTCGTGGTGGACGCCGATGGCCGGATCGAGCGGGCGATGTACGGTGTCAAGGCCACCGGTCATGTCGCCAGGCTGCGTAAGGAACTCGGAGTCTGACCGACCGGAACGCGCCGCCGGCGCGGTCCGCCCGGCGGCACCAGGGGCCGTAGCCCAACGGCAGAGGCACAGGATTTAGGTTCCTGCCAGTGTGGGTTCGAATCCCACCGGCCCCACTGACCCCAGCATTGTGCGAACCGCCCAACACGCGTCTTGCGCGTATATCTCGCCATAGGCAATGTCGCCGGCGTAGGCGGGGTTGGCGATGATCCGGGAGATGGTGTGCCCGGACCAGGGCTTGGCGGACCTGTTGGGTACTCCGCGCTGGTTCAGCACGGTGGCGACCGCGCGGGTGCCGAGTCGTTCGTCGGTGTAGGGCCGGTGTCGTGCGTCAGACTTTGTGGCACAGGGGTTAGTTGAGTCCCCTGAGTCCAAGGAGTCACGAAGAGATGAGCAGGCCCCCCGCGTTCCCTGCGGATGAGAAGATCCGGATCGTGCTGTCGATCCTGGCGGGTGAGACGACGATCGCGCAGGCCGCCCGGCAGGCGAAGGTGTCGGAGACGTCGGTCGGCAAGTGGAAGCAGCAGTTCCTGGAAGCTGGCCGGCTTGGCCTGGCCGCGGGCGGGTCGTCGCGGCCCTCGAGCCGGGAGGAGCAGCTGGCGGCACAGGTGGAGGAGCTGACCACGGCTCTGGGCGAGGCCCACGTCGGGCTGCGGGTGTGGAAGAAGTCCGCTGAGGGCCGCCTGGCCCCTTCGAGGACCTCGAGATGATACGAGCTGAGGCGGCGATGCCGGTCTCGAGGTTCTGCACGCTGACTGGCATCCCGCGCCGTACCTATCAGCGCAAGCTGGCCCGGCACCGGTCCGGCCTGCCGGTGGTCAAGGGGCCGTGGCCGGCCCCGGTCGTGGAGAAGTGGGAGCCGGTGGCTGCGAAGTACGCGGCGGACTGGCCGGCGTGGGGGCACCGCAAGATCCATACCATGATGGCGATCGACGGGCATGTCACGTCGGTGTCGACGGTGGAGCGGGCGATGCGCCGCCGCGGCCTGCTCCAGCCGATCGACTACCAGGGCCAGCGGCGCGAGCTCGCCAGGGCCCGCAGGGCCGCGTTCGCCGAGCCGCCGTCCCGGCCGAATGAGGTCTGGCAGCTGGACTTCTCCGAGTACGAGACCACCGCCGGCGGGATCTGGCGGCTGGCCGGGGTCACGGACTACTTCTCCTCCTGCGAGCACGGCTGGCACATCGCACCGACCTGCACCGGATCCGACGCCATCGAGGCGGTCAAGATCGCGATCGCCGAGGCTGAGCGGCTCGGCGGCAAGCCCCTGGCCCAGCTGCTGCCCGTCCATCCCGAGACCGGCGACCCGGTACCAATCAAGCTGGTCACTGACAACGGCGGCGCGTTCAAGGGCGCCGCGTTCGCGAAGTTCATCGCTTCCCGGCCCGAGCTGCTGCACATCCGCACCCGGGTCAGGAGCCCGGGCCAGAACGGCGTCCGCGAGCGCGGCTTCGGGTCGCTGAAATACGAGCATCTGTACCGCCACGCCGACCAGATCGCCACCCTCGCCGACCTGCACCGCGAGGCCGAGCACTACCGGATGATCTTCAACCAGATCCGGCCGCACGAAGCCCTGGCCATGCGACGGCCGATCGAGATCATCGCCGACCCGTCACTGCACCCGATCCACAACATTCCGAAGAAAGAATCTGTGCCAGAAGCTTGACGCGAGACACCGGAAGATCTCCCGCAGGTGGGGTGCTTCGTCGGGGTGCGGGACCAGTTTGTGGGTCCGCGGGCCGGCGCGGTAGCTCAGGGTGGAGGCCGGCGGTCGCGATCCGCAGCGCCGCCGCATCCTCGGCCGCCAGAGCGCGGCGGGCGCCCTGCTCCCGGCGCGGGCCGGGGAACCGGATCCGCTGCGAGAAGGACACCGGCCTGCGGAACCTGCCGCTGCACGGCTTCGCCCAGAACCAGATCTGGTGCGAGATCGTGGCCCTGGCCAGTGATCTGCTCGCCTGGACCGCGATGCTCGCCCTGACCGGTCCGGCCCGCCGCTGGGAACCCCGGCGGCTCCGCCTCCGGCTGTTTTCCGCCGCCGGGCGACTCGTCCGCGGCGGCCGCCGCCTGAGGCTGCGGCTTTCCGCCGTCTGGCCATGGGCACCCGACATCACCGCCGCGTTCAGCCGCCTCCAGGCACTCACGCCCGGCTGACCAGCACGACCAGTCACCTGCAACCAGAAAAGGGACAACCCCGCGGGA
>JAJYTW010000086.1 GCA_021792855.1 Actinomycetes bacterium | reverse complement strand
TGGTTCACAGTGCGGCACGAGGCCCGCCGTGCGGGCGAGGCGATCAAGAGAGTGGTCGACGCGACAGTCGCGCCAGGATCTAGAGCACGCTCGATGACCCGGAAGTCCCTGCTGGAGCGGGTGACGAGAATCGAACTCGCACTGTCAGCTTGGGAAGCTGATGTTCTGCCATTGAACTACACCCGCGTGAGCCGCATGACCAGCCGTCGCCTGAACCGCGCGAACGACTGTCTCGTGCGACCGCCGCGACGACATCGTACCGGACCCGATAGGTTGCCTGCGTGCTGCTCTCCGATAGGGACATCCGGGCCCAGGTCGCATCCGGCCGGGTCGCGGTCGAGCCGTTCGCACCGGAACTGGTCCAGCCGTCCAGCGTCGACGTGCGCCTGGACCGCTACTTCCGGGTGTTCGAGAACCACAAGTACCCGCACATCGACCCGTCGATCGAGCAGGCCGACCTGACCCGACTGGTGACGACCGAGGGCGACGAGCCGTTCGTGCTGCACCCGGGAGAGTTCGTGCTCGGGTCGACCTTTGAGGTCGTGACGCTGCCCGACGACATCGCGGGCCGACTGGAGGGCAAGTCCAGCCTGGGCCGGCTCGGCCTGCTCACGCACTCCACGGCCGGCTGGATCGACCCCGGCTTCTCCGGCCACGTCACGCTGGAGCTTTCCAACGTGGCCACATTGCCGATCAAGCTCTGGCCCGGGATGAAGATCGGGCAACTGTGCCTGTTCCAGTGCAGTTCGCCGGCCGAGCACCCGTACGGCTCGGCCATCTACGGCTCCCGCTACCAGGACCAGCGCGGCCCGACCCCGTCCCGTTCCTACCTGAACTTCTACCGCGCGCAGGTCTGACCGGGCGTCAGGCGGGCGCCGCCGCAGACGCAGCGACGAGGGTCAGGCGGGCAGCAGGGCAGCCGCTCGCCCGCTACTGTCTGGCCCAGGCAGGGGTGCCGCTGCCGCCAGCCACCCGTCGGCCCGCGTGGTCGTACTCGGACCAGCTTGCGATGCGCGGCTTGCCGACGAAGAGTGCGACGAACAGCCGCGCCCCATCCACTGTCACGACCGGGATGCGCGTTATCGCGCCGTTGCTGAGCGTCAGCGTGACGTAACTGACTCCTGGTCGCGCAGCCGCCACCGCGAACCAGGGCGCGGCGGGGGAACCGCCGCTGGACATGATCGGGCCCTCCCGCCCGGCACTCGACCAGCACCCGGTGGTGCCACTCCACCCAGGTATGGCCGCGATCGCGCACCAGCCCCATGGACCCCGGTGCACCGTGACCGACCACCTCCGGCCGCTGACCTTGCCCGAGCCGATCACGCGAACCAGTCGCCCGGGCACCTGCTGCCCGGGCCGTAGCCAGTTCTGGATTATCGCGTTCTGCCCGGCGCCATTGAACGGGATGGCATAGGCGAGAACGCCATGCCGCGAGTACGCGACCACCTTCGTGACCTTCAGCTGCCGTGGCAGTACCACGCCGGTCCACGGCGTGACCTTGCCGCGCGCGCCGATCCGGTGCTGTACCGGCACCAGGGTCAGCCGCTGTCCGTCCGACAGTTCCAGGCTGAGCCGGGTGACCTGCGGTGCGACGGCTCCAGCC
This sequence comes from Actinomycetes bacterium, assembly GCA_021792855.1. Taxonomy (GTDB): domain Bacteria; phylum Actinomycetota; class Actinomycetes; order Streptosporangiales; family Streptosporangiaceae; genus Chersky-822. The sequence goes on along the minus strand of JAJYTW010000086.1, from coordinate 15,551 downwards.
AGGTAGTACCCCGTGCCGCCGCCGGCCTCGACGGTGCTCCACGGGTCGCTGGTGGTTCCGGTACCGTCGGCACCCCCGCCCAGAGCCACGAACGGCTGGCCGGTCACCTGCAGCGTCGGCCCCGCGACGATCCGGATCGTCCATGGGCGGCCGTTGATCGTCCCGGCGGCGATCAGGTCGCGCGGGGCGTGCGGCCCGATCGGGGTGATCGTCACCTTCGGCGGCGTGGTCGGCCGGGTCACCGGGGTCACCCGGTGCCCCGGCAGGTGCGCCAGCAACGGGACAGTCACGGCGGCCGCCACAGCGACGGCGAACGCGGCCGCGCCAGCCACCCACCGCCGCAGCCTGATCCGGCGGCCGCGTGAGATCACCGCGGCTACCGGCGCGGCCGGCGGCTGCATCAGCCCAAGCGCCGCTTCGATCCGGTCGCGGACCATGCCCGCGGCCGCTCCGGGCCGCTCGTCGTTCATGCTCATTGCTGGGCTCCCTCCGCTTGCTGGGGTCCCTCTGCACATTCGGATACGACAGCCCGCGGCGCCAGGCCGGCGTCCAGGCGCAGTTTGGCCAGCGCCCGCGACGCCTGGCTCTTGACGTTGCCGACACTGCAGCCGAGCAGTGCGGCGGCCTCGGTCTCGGTCAGGTCCAGCCAGTACCGCAGCACCACGGCCGCCCGCTGGCCGGCCGGCAGCCGCAGCAGCGCCGTGAGCAGGGCGGCCCGGTCGTCGAAGCCGTCGGCCCGGCCCGCCGGGCCGGCCGCCGGGCCATCCGGCGGCGAACCGGTCAGCAGTTCGTCCACCCGGCGCTTGCGGAACCGGTCCCGGCTGGCGTTCACCACGATCTTGCGCACGTAGGCGTCTGGATCTCCGGCCCGCATCACCCGCGGCCAGGCCGCGTAGGCCCGGGCCAGCGCGGTCTGCGCCAGGTCCTCGGCGGTGCCGCGATCACCGGTCAGCGCGTACCCGAGCCGCACCAGGCGGGGCCAGGCGCCCAGCATGAACTCGGTGAACTCGGCATCGGCCGCTGCGTCCACGGGCCACCTCCCTCAACCGGTCAGACCACGCGGGAACGGAAAAGCGTTGCACGACGCCCGGCAGAATCGCGTCGGCGCCGGCCACCGCGCGCTCCAGGCCGGTGACCACGTCAGCCCGGCGCGCCTCGCCCACCGTAGCGGCGGTGACCGGCAGCGTCGTACGCTGCCCAGCTTGCGACGGCCTGACCACGACTCAGCCGCAGCGCGTAGAAGCTCCGTCCGGATACCTCGATCACAGGGATCCGGGCCCGGCCGCCGCCGGCCATGACCAGCAGCAGATAGGCCGCCTGCGGCCGGGCCTGGCCGACCAGCCAGGTCGATGCCCCGCCCGGCGCCGAGGTCCTGGTCAGCAGCCGGGCACCGGCACCCAGGCCCTGGGGCGACCAGCACGCCTCGCGCATCCCCCGGGCGATGGGCAACTGCTCGACCGCGCAGTAACCCCACGGACCAGCCAGGATCGAGGCGCTCCACGCTTCCGGGCCGGTCCCGCCCGCGGCAATGACCCGCTGCTGCTCAGCCGGTCCCTTCAGGCCCTGATGCAGCCAGTTGTAGTAGTAGGTCCCCGGCATCGTCTGACTGCCGATGAACGGCAGCACCACGCCAAGCTCGTTACCGCTGGAATAGGCGCTGGCGCGGACGACCTGCGCGGCCGAAGGCCAGTAGACGAGGCCGACCCACCGGTAGCCAGCCGCGGTGACCGGGCGCAGGCGCAGTGTGCGGCCATCGGACATGGTGACCAGGACGCTGGTGACGTCGGACCTGACCACCCCGACAACGGCGTTCCACTGCGGCGGGCCGACGGCCGGCTGACTGCCCGCGATCGGCAGCGCCGTTCCGGACAGCGAGGCCAGGCCGGATAGGTGCTCGTAGCCGGCCAGGCCCAGGCAGGCCAGGCTGACTTCCTGCACTCGGGCACACCAGATTCCGGCAGTAGCGTCAACGATGAGTTGCCACTGCTGTCCGCGCATGGTTCCCGCGGCGATGGTGACCGCCGGATGGATCCGGGCTGGCGCGGAATGCCGCGGCCGGCCGGCGGGATGGTGCAGCCGTGCCGAGAGCGCGCCGACCAGGCCGATCACCGCGACCAGGGCGAGCGGCCCGGCCGCCGCCGAGGCCCAGGCCCGTCGCAGCGCCTGGCCCCGGCGGAGCACGGCCGCGACCGGGGCGGGCGGCGGCCGCAGATCGTCGATAGCCGCTCGCAGGCGGCTGGCGAGTTCGTCTCCCAGCGGCCCCGAGCCGCTCGCCGGGTTTCCGCTGGCCGGGGTTCCGCCGGCCGGGGTCCCGCCGGTCACCTCGGGGTCGGCACCGAGCCTGGCCCGCGCGACCGCGTCCAGGCGACGGACCGTCCGGGCCGGCCAGCCCAGCGCCAGCGCGGTGTCGCCGACGCTCAGGCCCAGCCAGTACCGCAGGGTCAGCACCGCTCGCTGGCGGGCCGGCAGCCGGCCAAGCGCCGCGACCAGGTCCCGCCGCCGGGCTGCCTCCGGGTACCCGGCCGACTCCGGGATTCCGGCCGACACCCGCTGCCCGGCCGGCCCCCGCTGTTCGGGCACCTCCGGATGCCCGGGCAACCCCAGGCGGGCGCTCTCCCCAGTCCGGAGCCGGGACCGGAGCCTGGATCGCCGGGAGCCGCGCACCCGGGCAAGCATGGTCCGGCGCACGCGGCTCTCCGGGTCAGCACTCCGGCGCGCTATCGGCCAGGCCAGCCAGGCGCGGGCCAGCGCCTCCCTGGCAAGGTCCCCGGCCGCCTCCGGGTCGCCGGTCAGCCCGTAGCCGAACCGGACCAGCGCAGGCCAGCGCCCCGCCATGAAGGCGCTGAACTCCTCACCAGACTCGGCTCGCACGCAACTTCCTCCCGGCTCAGCGGCTATCACATCGTGCCGGTCAGCGCAAGTGCGCCAAGTGCGACCGCAATCGACAGCGGGACAGCGACCGCGCCGATCCTGCTCGCCCGGGCCAGTGACGGTGACGCACCGGCCCGCCGCGCCGAGCGTGCCCACAGCAGCCACGCGAGCGACCCGGTGACGAGCAGGTTAGGCCCCAGGTTCAGGCCTACCAGCAGCGCGAACGGATGCGGTGGCGTCCGGGCGGCCAGCAGCGAGGCAGCGGGCAGGTTGTTGACGGCGACCGTGCCGAGCGCCGCGACGAGCGCCGTGGCCGGCCCGTTCAGGTGGCCGAGCAGAGTCGCCGGTCCGGCCCAGATCCGGCCCACCGTCCCGAGCGCGACCGCGATCCCGAACAGCCCGACCAGCAGCGGCACGCCGAGCACCTCGGTGACCTCGCCGATCCCGGCCCGGCCGCGGGCGACATGCACCCCGGCGGCCAGCAACCCGACCGCGGCAACCGGGATGGCCGGTGCGCTCAGGGTCAGCACCAGCACGGTGCCCGCCGTTATCGCGGCCAGGCCGAGTCCGAGCACCGGTCGGCCCGGCGAGCCAGGCTCGCGACCCGGCGCGGACAGCGAGCGGCGCTCAAGCACCGCGACCACGACCGCGGTGACGATCAGCGCGGTCACCGACGGCAGCCACATCCGGGCCAGGAACGCCCCGCCGGTGAGGTGCAGGTGACCGAGCACGATCAGGTTCGTCAGGTTCGATCCTGGCAGCAGCAGCGACCCGGCGTTGGACAGCAGCAGGACGCCGTAGAGCAGGGCGGCCTCGCCGCCGCCCCGGCTACGGGCGGTGTACACCAGCACGGGGGTCAGGAAGGCGACCGAGGTGTCCAGGTTCATGGTCGCGGTGACCAGGCCGATCATCACCACGGCGCCGGTGAACAGCACGACGCCGCCGGTCGCCCGCCGGGCAAGCTGATGCCCGGCCGCGGCGAACAAGCCGTCGTCGTCGGCCACCAGACCGATCAGCAGAAGGCCGGCGATCAGGACGAACGGCGACCAGTCCTGGGCCGCCGCTGCGCCGGCGGCGTCCGGGCGGACCGCCACTGCCGCCCCGGCGGCCGCGATCCCGGCCAGCGCGATCAGCCAGGACCGGCGACTGCCTGCCGCTTGATCGTCCGTCACGATCAGCCGCGGCCCGCTGGACCGCGGCCCGCCGAGCCGTGACCGGCCGGCCCCTGACTGGCCGGCCCCTGACCGGCCCGAAGGCCGGCATCGCCCAGGGCGCCGGGCCCGGCGGCGGCGCCCTGAGATTCAAGCCGGGTCAGGGCGAGCAGCATGCGGTCGCGTTCGGCCAGCGCGTCGAGCAGCGCGTCCCGTTCGGCCACCAGCCTGGCGACCTGATGCTCTAGCTCGAGCACCCGCCGGATCGCGGCGAGGGTCATGCCCTCGTCGGCTAGCTGAGCGACATACCGGACGACGGTGACCTCGGTGCGCGAGTACCGGCGCTGCCCGCCCGCGGACCTGGACGGGCAGACCACGCCGAACTCGTCTAGCCGGCGCAGGAACGCCTGCTGGACCTCAAGCATCTGAGCAACCTGGCCGACCGTGAAGATCGGCAGGTTCTCGTCGTCGAACGGCAGCACGGCTCATACACTCCAGCATCGCCTCGGGCCGGGCAAGCGGTCTGCACCCGCCGGCCCGGCCCGGGACGTCGCACGGTCTCGATCAGGCGCTGATCTCCGGGGCCCCGGAGTGCTTGATCTCGATCTTGCGGGGCCGGGCCTTCTCCTGCAGCGGCAGCAGAATGCTCAGCACCCCATTGTCGTAGGTCGCCTCGATCTTCTCGGTGTCGACCGTCTCGGCCAGCCGGATCTTGCGGCTGAACGCGCCAAGCACGCGCTCCCGCAGCACCACGCGGTCGGACTCGCCGTACTCCTCCGAGCGGCGGGCGGCGACGGTCAGCACGCCACGGTCGGCCGTGACCTCGATGCTGGCCGGGTCAGCGCCCGGAAGGTCGATGCGCAGCACGACGTCCTCGTCGTGCCGGATGACGTCCATCGGGAGAACCGAACGAGGTGCGGTGTTCTCGGCCCAGCCGAGGGTCCGCTGGACCATCTTGTCGAAGTCCTGCACGAACGGGTCGAACGATGTCAGCAGCACAGTGATTCACCTCCAGTGGATCACCGGGGTCCAACACCGGACCTCGGTTACCTCTTTTTGTACTACGATCAAACCTATAAGTCAAGTCGTAGGTTTGTTGAGCCGAGTCGCGTAGGTAGCCAGGTGCCGCGGGCTGCGGGTGCCGCGGGCTGCAGGCTGCAGGTGCTGCGGGCTTGCGGCCCGCGGGCTCGGGCTCCGGGCGCGGGCTCCGGGCGCGGGCTCCGGGCGCGGCACGCCTGGCGGCCATAGCGCGAAGAGTTAGGCGTCACCCATGCCCCCAACTCTTCGCCTTGCGCCGACCGGAGACAGCGGGCGGCCCAGGCGACAGCCGTCCGCCTGGCACCTTCCCTGGCTGCCCGGCCGGCCTGGCTCGGGGCCGCCGGGCGGGGGCCTAGGAGATCCGCTCGATGATCGTCGCGTTCGCCTGGCCGCCGCCCTCGCACATCGTCTGCAGACCGTACCGACCGCCGGAGCGCTCGAGTTCGTGCAGCAGCTTGGTCATCAGGATCGTGCCGGTCGCGCCGAGCGGATGGCCGAGCGCGATCGCGCCGCCGTTCGGGTTGGTCTTCTCCAGCGACGCGCCCGTCTCGGCCGACCAGGCGAGCAGGACCGGCGCGAACGCCTCGTTGACCTCGAAAACGTCGATGTCGTCGATGCCGAGCCCGGACCGCGACAGCACCCGCTCCGTCGCCGGGATCGGGCCGGTCAGCATGTACACCGGATCGGCGCCAACGACCGCCAGCGCGTGGATCCTGGCCCGCGGCGTCAGGCCGTACCGCCGGACCGCCTCCTCGGAAGCGATCAGCAGGGCGCCCGCGCCGTCGGAGATCTGCGAGGCGGTCGCCGCGGTGAGTTCCCAGCCCTCGCGGAGCGGCCTAAGCTCGGCCATCTTCTCCAGCGAGGTGTCCCGGCGCGGCCCCTCGTCGGTCCGCACCTCGCCGACCGCCGCGATCTCGCGCTCGAACCGGCCCTCGTCGATCGCCCGGATCGCGCGGGCATGGCTGTCCAGCGCGAACTCCTCAAGCTGACGCCGCTTGATGCCCCACTTCTCGCACATCAACTGTGCGCCGCGGAACTGGGAGATCTCCTGGTCGCCGTATCTTGCCACCCAGCCCTGGCCGAACGGCGGGGCCATCCCCTTCTCCATCGGCAGCGCGACGTTGCTGCCCATCGGCACCTGGCTCATGCTCTCCACGCCGGCCGCGATCACCAGGTCCTGGGTACCGGACAGCACGCCCTGTGCGGCGAAGTGCACCGCCTGCTGGGAGGACCCGCACTGCCGGTCGATGGTCACGCCGGGCACCGACTCCGGCATCCCCGCCGAGAGCCAGGCGTTCCGGGCGATGTCGATCGACTGCGGGCCGATCTGCGAGACGCAGCCCATGATCACGTCATCGACCGCCGCCGGGTCGATCCCGGTCCTCGACACCAGTTCCGTCAGCACGTGCGCGCCAAGGTCCACCGGATGCACCGGCGCCAGCCCGCCGTTCCGGCGGCCGACCGGAGTCCGCACCGCTCCGACTATGTACGCCTGCGACAAGACATCCTCCACTGCTGCGCACTCAGACGGTCATTTCCTTCGAGGCTACCCCCCGGTAGGTATGTCGGCATAGCGCCGCCGGCCGCCACCACCCGGCCGCGGGCCGCGGGCGGTGATCGTTTTGCCCCGGACGACCGTGACTCCGGGTTACCATCCGTGTGGGGACCGACACGGGGAGATTACGGGGGCATGACCAAGATCGTTAAGGATGGTTCCGGCCTGGTCAGCATCGGGGAACTGGCCAGGCAGGCGGGGGTCAGCAGCCGGACGATCCGCTACTACGAGGAACTGGGCATCCTGCCCGAGCCGCCCCGCTCGGCGGGCGGGACGCGCAAGTACCCGCGCGAGTACGGCGGCTACCTCGCCGCCGCGCGGGCGCTGAAGGATCTCGGGTTCCGGTTGGAGGAGATCCGTCCGCTCGCCAGGCTGGCGCTCGGCCGACCGGTCAGCCCTGGCCAGCGTGACGCGGCGGCCCGGGTGGTGCGTGACCGGCTTCGCGTTCTCGACGGACAGATCGCCACACTGCGCAGGCTGCACGAGTCGGTAAGCCGCCCGGACGCCGCGTCCGCGGTATCGGCCATCCTAGGGTCGGCCGAGGCACTCTGACGTACCCCTAGATCCGCGATTAGGCTAATGGCGAGCATTGGCCGCGTTCGGCCGGATCGGAGGCTGCGATGGCCAACGGCCTCATCCTGCTGTTCGCCCTGGCGGTGCTGTTCGCGATCGGGGTCGGCAAGGTCAGGCGGCGGGCCGGCCGCGGAATGACCGCGCGGATCTTCGCGATGTCGGTCAGCGGCTTCGCGATCGTGGTGCTGATCCTGTGGGTCAGCCAGCGGCGCTGACCTCTTCTCCCCCGGCAGACCAGGGCGTCGTCGGGCGTGCCTGGCGGCTACCGGCCGGCGCCGCCGACCCGGATCGGAATCTCGAACCAGACCGCCTTGCCGCCATCGGTCGGCCGGGATCCCCACCGGCTGGCAAGCTGATCCACCAGGTACAGACCGCGGCCGCCCTCATCGTTCTCGCCCGCCATCCGGATCCGGGGCAGCCTGAGGTCGGAGTCGAAGACCTCGATCCAGACCGAGGACCGGCCCCGGCGGACCCGGAGCTTGAACTCGGGCCCGGGCGGCGGGCCGGAGTCATCGACCGCGAACGGGGCGTCCAGCCACTCGTCGATCAGGCCGGGCGCCAGTCCGGCCTGATCGAACGCGAACTCCTGCCGGGGCACCGGCGCTGCCGCGGTGTGCAGCACCACGTTCGTGACTACCTCGGAGACGAGCAGGCAGGCTAGGTCGGCCTGGTCCTCGTCCATGCCGAACCGGACGAAGGCATCGAACGCGATCCGCCTCGCCTCGCCCACGTTGATCGGCTCGGCCGGATAGCGCACCTCCCACCGCTGCAGGTCCTCGGCGGCGGTGCGGATCACGACGATCGCCATGTCATCGTCGATCGTGCCCGGCACCGCGGTCTCGGCGGCGGCGGCGATCTGCTCCACGCTGCCATGCGCGACCGACTGCACCGCGCTGTGCAGCATGTCGAGCACCTCGGCGTCCTCGTAGTGCCCAGGGCCGTCGGCCCGGTGCCGCCGGTCGACAAGTCCGTCGGTGTAGAAGATCAGCGTGGAGCCAGGCGGGAGGATGTGGCTCTCCTCCCGGTACGGGGGCATGCCAGGGACGCTCGACCGCACGCCGAGCAGCACGCCCTGATGCGCTAGCGACATCTGGCGGACGTCACCGTCGGTCACGATCAGCGGCGCCAGGTGCCCTGCGTTGGCGATCGTGAGCTCCCGGTACCAGGGGTCGTAGATCAGGTAGGTGCAGCTCACGATCAACGCGTCCGCGCCGTCGTCGGCCATCTTGGCGACCCATTCGTCGAGCCGGTGCAGGATCTCGGCCGGGGTCTTGTCCTCCTGGGCGAACGCCCGCAGCCCGGATCTGAGCTGCCCCATGATGGCCGCGGCCCGGGCGCCACGGCCCTGGACATCGCCGATGACGATGCCGGTCCGGCCGGAGGATAGCTGGATGATGTCGTACCAGTCGCCGCCAACCTGGGTCTGAATGCCCTGGCCATGGGTCTCCAGCGGCCTGGCCGGAACGTAGCGGTAGGCGACCTGCAGGCCATCGACCTCCGGCGGCCTGCCGGGCAGCAGGCTGTTCTGGAAGGCCAGCGCGGTGGTGCGTTCCTCCTCGAACAGCAGCGCGTTGTCGATCGCGAGCGCGACCCGGCTGGCGATCGCCGCCACCAGATCCCGGTCGTCCGCGGCGTAGTGCTGGACGTCCCGCTGGGTCAGGTTGGACAGCGCCAGGCTCAGCACGCCAAGCTGCTGGCCGCGGGCGCTCAGCGGGGCGGCGACCACGGAGATCAGGCCGACATCCAGGCTGGCCCGCATGCTCTGCTCGGTCGGCGCCGGATACTCCTCCTCGCGCAGGTCCTCGACCAGCACGACCTCGTTGTTCCTGATCGCCTCGGAGCAGAAGTGCCCGGGCGGGTAGCTGATCGGCGTGCCGATCGCCGCCCAGGTGCCCGGCGGCGGCTGCCAACCCCAGGCGTTCACCTGGATCCGGCGCACCAGTCCGTCGCTGTGCCGCAGGTCGATGAAGCAGTGGTCGGCGAATTGCGGCACCAGCGTCTCGGCCACCCGGCGCAGCGTGGTGTCGAGTTCCAGCGAGCCCGACAGCCGCTCGCCGATCCGGTCGAGCAGGCCGACCCGGTCGGCGACGGCCTCGCTGCCCAGCGGGACGGCCGGACGGGCGGTGATCACCGTCCCGGGGATGTCGCCGGCCGGGCCGCGCATCGGGACGGCGGTCATCCGCACGAACAGGCTTGACCCATCGGGGCGGCGGAGCGACAGGGTGCCCTCCCAGTCCCTGCCGCGGCAGGCCTGGCGCTCCAGATTGTCAACCTTGCCGAGCTCATCCTCGTCGAACCCGAGCGCCCGGAATGACGCGCCGCGCAGTTCGCCGCTGCAGGCGACCCCGAAGAGAGCGGCGGCGAATGGATTGGCGTACCGGATCCGGCCATCGTGGTCGACGACCATGACGGCCGTTTCCACCTGGCCGAGAATGGTCTCGGCGGACAGCCCGGCCAGCGCCCCGTCACCTGATCCGGCGGCCTCATCCGGCCACGCGGGCCCGGACACGTCCGGCGGGTGGTCGCTAGTCATCCGGCCGACAGCCGATCACGCCGCCGCCACGAGAAGTCACGTAGCCGCGGTGACGAACAGGTGCGCGGCGATCTCCCGTGACAGCGCCACTCCGGGGCCTGAAGCCTTGCCCGCACCGGTCACCCACACATCGTCCCGGCCGGCCACGAGGGTGACCTCGCGACCGGGCTGTATCCCGATCTCCTTGAGTCTAAGCATGAGATCGGCGTCGCTCTGCAACTGTTCGCTGATCCGCTGAACAATGACGCGAGCGGGCGAGGACGTCGCGATCAGGGTCATTGCCATGTCCGACTCCCGGGCCGCCGCGGCCGCACCGTCCACGGCGGATTCGGGAATGCCGAGTTCGGCGAGGCCGGGGATGACATTTCCGTGCGGGCAGCGGACCGGGTAACGCAGCAGCGCGGCAAGCCGCCGTTCCACGTTCTCGGAGATGACGTGTTCCCAGCGGCAGGCCTCGATGTGCACGTCTTCCCAGGGCAGGCCGATCACATCGACCAGCAGGCACTCGGCCAACCGGTGCTTGCGCATCACGCCGGTCGCAAGCCGCAGCCCGGCGTCGGTGAACGCCAGCCGCCGGCCGTCCGCGAGCTTGACCAGGCCGTCGCGTTCCATCCGGGCGACGGTCTCGCTGACCGTCGGGCCGCTCTGCGACAATCGCTCGGCGATCCTGGCCCGGAGCGGAACGACTCCTTCTTCGGTCAGCTCGAATATGGTGCGGAGATACATCTCCGTGGTGTCGATCAGCCCCTGGGTCGCCACTGCCGCCTCCCTCTCGCCCTCGATGCTACGGCCACTAAGACATCCGTGCGTAACTCACCGAATACGCGCTGGGAGAATTAGCCGCCGGCCCGATGCCACGGCGGCCGGGGCGTCAGGGCGCCAGTCGCTCCGTGACCCAGGCGCCGGCCTCGCGCCGGTACCTGAACCGGTCATGCATCCGGTCCGCCCGACCGTGCCAGAACTCGAACGTCTCCGGGATGAGCAGGTAGCCGCCCCAGAACTCGGGCAGCGGGACCGGTTCGCCGTCCGGCCAGCGCCGCTCCATCTCCGCGTAGCGGGCGTCAAGTTCGGCCCGGGACGAGATCACCGTCGATTGCCGGCTCGCCCAGGCGCCTAGCTGCGACGCCCGCGGTCGGGTGGCGAAATAGGCGGCGCTGTCATCTTCCGAGAGCGGCCGGACGGCGCCCTCGATGATCACCTGGCGGAAGATCGGATGCCAGGGAAAGAGCAGGCACGCCCGCGGCACCTCGGCCAGATCGGTTCCCTTCCGCGAGGTGCGGTTGGTGAAGAACCGGAAGCCTGCCTGGTCGTGGCCCTTGAGCAGCACGATCCGGGCTCGCGGGTGACCCGCTGCCGACGTCGTGGCCAGGACCATCGCGGTGGGCTCGGGCACGCCAGCCGCCACCGCGTCGGCCATCCACCGCTCGAACTGCTCATCGGGATCGGCTGCGAGCATCGACCTGCCAATTCCGTGCCGGGGCCAGTCCGCGGCGTTGCTTGCTACCCCCATGGGTACAGATCATCACACAGAAGGCCGGAAGCAGAACCGGCAGCCGGCCCGATGGCAGCGTCGTGACGCGGTCGTAAGCTAAGCGGCGTTTGGCCGGCTTGCGACGCTGCCACCGGCTGGGGTTGCCAGTACGGTCGCGTGCGGCCAGGCTCCTTACGTGGATCGCTCGTTTCCGCTGGCCGACCGCCGGGCAGAGTGGCCGGTCGAGAGAAGGGGGATTGCCGGATGTCCGACTTCAGGCCAGGCCTGGAAGGCGTGATCGCGTTCGAGACCGAGATCGCCGAGCCCGACAAGGAAGGCGGTGCCCTGCGGTACCGCGGCGTGGATATCGAGGAACTCGTCGGGCACGTCACCTACGGCAACGCCTGGGGACTTCTGGTCGATAACGCATTCGAGCCCGGACTGCCGCCCGCCGAGCCGTACCCGATCCCGGTGCACTCCGGGGACATCCGGGTTGACGTGCAGAGCGCGCTGGCCATGCTGGCGCCGGCCTGGGGCATGCGGCAGTTGCTGGACATCAGCGACGAGCAGGCCCGCGACGACCTGGCCAGAGCCTCGGTGATGGCGCTGTCGTTCGTCGCGCAGTCGGCCCGCGGCCCCGGCCTGCCGATGGTTCCGCAGCATCGGGTGGACGAGGCCAAGACGATCACCGAGCGCTTCATGATCCGGTGGCGCGGCGAGCCGGATCCCCGGCACGTGAAGGCGATCGACGCCTACTGGACCTCGGCCGCCGAGCACGGCATGAACGCCTCTACCTTCACCGCCCGGGTGATCGCCTCGACCGGCGCGGACGTCGCCGCCGCCCTGTCCGGCGCGGTGGGCGCGATGTCTGGGCCGCTGCACGGCGGGGCGCCGGCCCGCGTGCTGCACATGATCGAGGAGGTCGAGCGGACCGGTGACGCCGACGCCTATGTCAAGAGCGTCCTGGATCGCGGCGAGCGCCTGATGGGCTTCGGCCACCGGGTCTACCGGGCCGAGGATCCCCGTGCCCGGGTGCTCCGCCGGACCGCGCGCGACCTGGGAGCGCCCAGGTACGAGGTAGCCGCCGCGCTGGAGAAGGCCGCGCTGGACGAACTGCACGCGCGTCGGCCGGACCGGGTGCTGGCCACAAACGTCGAATTCTGGGCGGCCATCGTGCTGGACTTCGCCGAGGTGCCACCGCACATGTTCACCTCGATGTTCACCTGCGCGCGCACGGCCGGCTGGGCGGCGCACATCCTGGAGCAGAAGCAGACCGGCCGGCTGGTCCGGCCGAGCGCCCGCTACATCGGCCCGGCGGCCCGGTCGATCCGGGACGTGCCGGGTGCCGAGAAGGTGCTGGACGCCGACCGCTGAGGCGGCCGCCGGCGGCGGGCCCGCTCCGCCGCCGGCGTTCCGGTCAGCGGCCAGGACGCGATAGTGGCATAGGCCTGGTCGGCGCCGAGTCGGCTCTCGATCAGCTCGATCCGGTCGGCGGCGAACGGCGAGCCGCTGAAGCCGGCTAGCTCTGCTACCAGCGGCCCAACGTCCTCCGGCCGCCGGGTCCTGGCCAGGGTCAGGTGCGGCCGGTAACGCCTGCCCTCATCGGGCGGCGGCGCCCCGGCCCGCCGGGCGCCGGCCGAGACGGAGTCCGCGAGCGCGCTCAGCCCGGCCATCGCGTCCGGGCCGCCATCAATCCTGGCCCACAGCACGCGGGCCTTTCTCGCCGCGGGAAACGCGCCGGCCGAGCCGATCCGCACCTGGTGCGGTGCGTGCCTCCCGGCCGCGCGCGCCAGTCGCGGCGTGAGCTGACCGAGCCGCGACTCCGCCACCTCGCCCAGGAAGACCACCGTCACGTGCCACCGGTCCGGACCGGTCCAGCGCAGCCCGGGCCAGTCCGGTCGCAGCCGCGCCACGGCCGCTTCAAGCTCGGCTAGCGCGCCCGGCGGCGGCGTGAACGCCACGAAGAGTCGCATGCGTCCTTGCTACCAGCCGGGACGCCGAACGGCCATCAGACCCGGGCAGCGCGAGGCGAGGAATGCGGGCCCGAGCCCGGCTCAGACCGCGGCCCGGGCGGGCCGGAGGTCCCGCAGGTAGCTGCGGACCGTCCTGCCGCGCTGGCGGAACAGGATCGCGCCCACGCCCGCCGCGGCGAGCAGCGAGATCAGGCCGCCCCCGATGATGCTCATCCGGGTGCCGTAGTGCTGCGCCACCCAGCCGACCAGCGGGGCGCCGAACGGCGTTCCGCCGAGGAAGACCAGCATGTAGATGCCCATCACCCGGCCGCGCATCGCGGCAGGCACGGTGAGCTGGATCGAGGCGTTCGCGGCCGTGGTGAAGCTGATGACGGCCAGGCCGGTCGGGATCAGCAGCAGCAGGAACGTCCAGTAGGTGGGCATCAGCCCGGTTCCGATCGCCAGCAGGCCGAAGGTGAGTGCGACGCCGATCAGCAGCCGCATGCCCGGCTTGCCGCGCCGCGCCGCGAGCAGCGCGCCGACCAAGGCGCCCACCGCGAAGACGGCCGATGCCAGCCCGAACCGCCCGGCGCCGGTGTGGAACACGTTCCTGGACATCAGCGCGGTGGTCACCTGGAAGTTCATCCCGAACGTCGAGATGAAGAAGATCAGTGCCATGGTCAGCATCAGGTCACTGCGGGACCGGACGTAGGCCAGTCCCTCCCGCAACTGCCCGCGGGCCCTGGCCACCGTCTTGGCCGGCCACATCTCCGATTCCCGCATCATCCGCAGGCTCAGCAGCACGGCCATGAACGAGAAGGCGTTCAGGAAGAACGCGGTCGAGGTGCCGACCAGGCTGATCACCAGGCCAGCGATCGCGGGTCCGCCGATCCGGGCGAGGTTGAAGACGGCGCTGTTCATCGCGATCGCGTTGGGCAGGTCGTCCCGGCCCACCATCTCCACTACGAATGACTGCCTGGTCGGGTTGTCGACCACCGCGGCCATGCCGAGACCGAACGCGAGCAGGTAGATGTGCCAGGGCCGGACCGCCCCGGTCAGGTCGAGCACACCCAGGATCAGCGCCAGCGCGCCCATCACGCTCTGGGTGACCATCAGGATCTTCCGCTTGGAATAGCGGTCGGCGATCATCCCGCCCCAGAGGCTGAACAGCAGCAGGGGCAGGAACTGCGCGCCGGTCGCGATCCCGACGGCCGTGCCGCTGCCGTGGGTCAACTCGAGCACCAGCCAGTCCTGGGCGACCCGCTGCATCCAGGTTCCGGTGTTGGAGACCACCTGGGCCGTGGCGAACAGCCGGAAGTTCCGCACCCGCAGCGAGCTGAACATCCGGCCGCGCCGCCGGGCGGGACGGTCATCACCGCCGTCGGTCGCGGTTCCGGTCAGGACTGGCTGAGCTTCTCCAGGATCGGCAGCGCCTCCCGGAGCACGGCCCGTTCCGCCGGGCTGAGCTCCGCCAGTCGCTGGGCCAGCCAGGCCTCGCGAAGCTGCCGGACCTTCCTGACCACGTCCCGGCCCTGATCCGTCACGGTCAGCAGCACCTGCCGCCGGTCGCTCGGATGCGGCATGCGGTGTATCAGTCCCCGTTCTTCCAGGGACGAGATCACTCGCGTGATCGAGGGCGGCTGCACCTTCTCGTGGTCGGCCAGTTCGCCGGGCGTCATCGCGGCATGCGTCTCCAGCAGCGCCAGGGCGGCCAGCTGCGTATCGGAGAGTTCTGGCTGCAGCCCTCGCGCTCGCCGCTCGGCGCGCAAGCGGCGAGCGAGACGGCTGACCGAGATTCGCAGGGACGTCGCAAGAGCCGCGTCCGACCGAGACTGCGGAGGTGTCATAATCGTTAGCTCTGCTCATTACTTTTGCTAACCGTATACCCCCGGCAAACATTCCGGGGCGCACGGCTCGCTGGACGGTGAAATTTCTCGCCGCCCGCAGCGGCCGGCGGCGAGCCAGGCAGGAACAAGGTACGCCACACGGGGACTCCCGCGCCCGGACCCGGAATGATCGGGGCGAAGGAGCCGGCCCACCCGAACCGGCCGCAGGGCAGGCCGCTCGACTAGCCTTGAGGACCATGGCCCGCCAGAACCGCCCGGTGCCGCCTCCGCTCGAGGGCAACGACATGCTGATCACCGCCGTGATCACGGTCGCCTGGGCGGTCGCCCTCATCGTGCTGCTGATCGCGCGCTCCAGCCTGCCGGCCTGGGGCACACGGTGGATCTGGACCTGCGCCGTCGGCGTCGGACTCGGCCTGTTCGGCCTGGCCTATGTGCCGAGGGTCAAACGGTCCCGGGCCAGGGCCAGGGCCACGGCCCGGCGGCAGGCGGAGCGGGCGGCCGGGGAATCTGAGAGCTGATCGCCTCGGTCCGGCCCGGGGGCCGGTCGGTACCTGGGTCAG
>JAJYTW010000085.1 GCA_021792855.1 Actinomycetes bacterium | reverse complement strand
TCCCGCCGGTGCCGGCCAGGCCGGGCCTGGCGGCCGGGGCAGCCGACTGGGTCACCGCGCGGCGGGCCGACGCGGAATGGCTCACCGAGCATGCCCTGCCGTATCTGAGCCGTCGGCTGCACGGCGTATCCAGCGGTGATGGCATGGCGCCGAAACGGCCCCGGCTCACCCCGGTTCTTTCGGACCCGGCCGGGGCGACCGGCCCGCAGGACACGTTCATCGTTGACCTCGGACCCGGCCGGGCCACCGGATCGGCCGACGGCGCGGCCGCGGTCGGATCGGCCGAAGCCCGCGGCTGACCGCCATCGGCCGCGCCCCCGAGTCGTCGCCGGCGAGTCGGCCGGGCGGGCACCAGCGGCTCAGCCCGGGCGCTGGACCGGCCGCGGCTAAGCTGCCGCCGTGGACCTAGATCTCTATGCTCCGGTCGGCGAACTGACCGCGCACATCGTGGACGTGGAGTCGGTCAGCGGCGCGGAGCGCCCGCTCGCCGACGCGATCGAGGCCGCGCTCAGGCTCCGCGGCCACCTGAGCCTGCATCGCGACGGCAACGCGCTGGTAGCCCGCACCGAGCTTGGCCGACCGCGCCGGGTGGTGCTGGCCGGCCACGTCGACACGGTTCCGGTGGCGGGCAATCTCCCGTCGAGGCTGGACGGCGGTCTACTCTACGGCTGCGGAACCGCGGACATGAAGGCGGGCGTCGCCGTCCTGCTCAGCCTCGCGGCCACGGTCACCGCGCCGGTGCTGGACGTCAGCTACGTGTTCTACGACTGCGAGGAGGTCGAGTCCGAGCGCAACGGCCTGGGCCGGCTATCCGGCGCGCGGCCGGACCTGCTCCAGGGCGATTTCGCCGTGCTGCTCGAGCCGACCGACGGGGTGGTGGAGGGCGGCTGCCAGGGAACGATGCGCGCCCAGATCCGGGCGACCGGCGAGCGGGCGCACAGCGCCCGGTCCTGGATGGGCCGTAACGCGATTCACGAGGCGGCCGAGATCCTGCGGGTGCTGCGCGAGTATCAGCCGCGCGAACCGGAGGTGGACGGACTCGTCTACCACGAGGGACTCAACGCGGTCGGCATTGCCGGTGGCGTGGCCGGCAACGTGATCCCGGACGAGTGCGTGGTGACGGTCAACTACCGGTTCGCACCGGACCGGTCGGCCGATCAGGCAGCGGACCACCTGCGCGGGCTGTTCGACCGGTGGGAGGTCGAGATCGTCGATGTGGCCGGGGGCGCCCGGCCGGGCCTTGGCGATCCGGCGGCGAGTTCCTTCGTGGCCGCGATGGGCGGCGCGGTCCGCGCGAAACTGGGCTGGACCGACGTCGCCAGGTTCGACGCGCTGGGCATTCCCGCCGTCAACTACGGGCCGGGGGATCCCCTGCTCGCGCATAGCCGGGGCGAGCACGTGCCGGTGACGGCGATCGAGGAGTGCGCCAGTCGGATGCGGGCCTGGCTGGCCGGCTAGGTCAGTGCGGCGGCGCCTGCGCCAGCACCATCGTGGTCTGATGCCGCTGGCCGTTGACCGCCACCCAGTCCACCCGGATCGACATGCCGGGCCGAAGGCCGGTCATCACCGTCGTCAGGTCGCTGGGCGAGGTGACCGCCCTGCCGCCCACCGACGTGATGACGTCGCCGGGAACGATACCTGCCTTGCTGGCCGGGGTGCCGCACAGTTCGCCGATGATCAGCGCGCCTGATCTGACCGGTGCCACGGCGCGCGGGACGCCGGCGTTCAGGTCGTTGGCCAGGCAGACCGGTGACGACGGCTGCACCGGGAAACTGGTACCCGTCTCATCCTGCTTGAGCTGAAGCTTGCGCTGCTGGCCAGGGTTGCTGACCCTGCTGGCGCGGCCCGCGGGGACCAGGACGCCCATGAATCCGGTAGACCCGATCTGCAGATTCGGACCCGGCCTTCCGGCGATGATCTGCCTGGCGATCCTGATCGCGGTGTTGATCGGGATCGCGTATCCGACGCTCTGCGCGGTGCTGCCGAAATTGCCGGTCGCCGCAGCCGTGTTCATCCCGATCACCTGGCCGGCGGTGCTGGCGAGGGCCCCGCCGGAGTCGCCCTGCACGATCCCGGCGTTGGTCTGCAGCATGTTGTGCAGCGTCTCGCTGGTCCCGGCGCCGCTGTCGCTCGCGGTGATGGTCTGGTTCATCCCGGTGATGGCCCCGGCAACGGCGGGCGCGCCGCCGGCGCCCTCGGCGTTGCCCATCGCGATCACATGATCACCGATCTTGACCGCCGAGGAGTTGCCGAGCGGCACGGTCCGCAGGTTATGCGCGCCGATCAGCTTGATCACGGCGACGTCGTCCTTGGCGTTGTAGCCGATCCACTTCGCCGCGAAGTGCTGGCCGGTGGTCACGACGGTGGCGGACAGTCCGGTGGTGTCGGTGATCACGTGGTTGTTGGTCAGCACCAGTCCGTTGCTGCTGATGACCATGCCGGTCGCGGCGGCCTGACCGCCCTGATAGCCGAGATTGCTTGAGATGTCCACCAGTCCGGGGCGGACCTTGCTGACCACGAACTGCTCGGTGGCGCCGCTGACGCCGCCCGCAGGGGCGCCGGTCCCGCCGCTGCCGGGCAGGTTGCCGCCGAGGTTGCCCAGACCGCCATTCGGCAGCCCGCTCGCGGCCGAGTGTGAGGAGGTCGAATTGTTCACCAGGTAGCCGGTGATCCCCGCGCCGGCCGCAGCGGCGACGACCGCCACGGTGAGGTAGGTGAGCAGGTTCCTTCGGCGTCGGCTGCCGGACTCCGGCGGCGGCAGGTAGCCGCCGTAGCCAGAACCGCCGTAACCCGGGGTGCCGTAGCCGGGGCCGTTATAGCCGGGGCCGCTATAGCCGGAGCCGCCGTAGTTGGGATTGCCGTAGCCGGGACCGCCGGGCGGGCCGAAACCTGGCTGCGGAGCGTGTGATGGCTGCGGTGAGTAGGACGGCAGGATGAAGTCGGGCGCGGCCGCGGCCCCGCCGTCACTAGGTCCATCCTGCGGCGTCCAACCTGGGGACTGCCAGTTGGCCCCGGAGGGGGACTGCCCGGAGGGGGACTGCCACCCGGCCGGCGTCCCGGATGGGGACGCCCACTCGGACTGCTGGCTCAGCGCCTGCCAGCCTGACCCGGCCTGCTCGGCCGAATGTCCCGGTGAGGTCGCGCCGGAAGGCGGCTGTGCGGAGGGCGGCTGCCCGGTCTGGTCCTGGCCGTTCTGCCGCTGCTCAGGATCGGCCGGATCACCAGGCGCGGATGCCTCGGACCACCGGCCGTCGCTGCTGCCCTGATCTTCGTGCATCTCCTCCACCTTCGCCCAGGGGCCAGCCTACTTGCCATGGCGGCGATTTAGGCAGCGTGGCATGCCAGCGCGCCCGAGCCGTCCGGCCTGCGGCTTGGCCTGACGGCTCGGGCACCGTGGCGCACGGGTCCAATTCCGCCCGGACCGCGTGCGAGTTCAAGTAAGCATCGGCAGCCTGGACGCCACCTGAAGGCTGCCTGAGGATCGGCTCTCAACCTGACCGGGATTGCCGCCCGCCAGCCAGGCAGGCGCCGATCCGGGCCAGGTCGCACGATTCGTAGCGTGGACCGGGAGCGGCGCAGAACATGCGCAGACCATGACTTATTAAGATAATTTAAAGATTCCATCTGATCTGCCGATAAGAGAGCGCAGGCTACCGCCTTCCCGGTGGCCAGGCCCAGCCGAGTCGGCCCAGGTGGGCCCGTCTAAGCTAAACGTCAATTCAACTCGGCGACTACCGCTCATTCTCATCGGCGTGTCCTAAGAATGAGCTGCGGGCTATTCCTAATAGCCGGGCGGAGGAGCGAACAAGGTGGGTTCGGTGGGGTGGTCACGCCGGCGGGCTCTGCTCGTGCCTGGTTCGGCTGGTACCGGCCACCAGCCTGCTGCCGTTGCCTGCGCAAGCTCCCTGGAGGCCCTCGGCTGGTCGACGCGCGTGCTCGATGCGGACTGGCTGGTGGGGCAGGGCTGGGGCCAGGCGGCCGAGGATTCGTTCCGGGTCATGCTGGCCGTGCCCGGACTGTACGACGCCTTCCATTTCGCCGCGCTGCGCACGGGCAGCAGGCTGGCCTCGCGCGCCGACGCCGCCGCCCGGGTGCGGCTGGCACCCAGGCTTCGTGAGGTCCTTGACCGCAACCCGGCCGACCTGGTGCTGTCGATCAGCCCGACCGGCGCGTCCGCGGTCAGCACGGTGGTCCGGGGATACCCCGACATGCGGCACGTCGTGTTCTGCACCGACGCGCTTCCGCACCGGCTATGGATCCATCCCAACGTCGATCTGTACCTGGTCACCTCCGTCTCGGCGGAGCCGTCGGTGCGGCGGTTCGAACCAGAGGCGCAGGTGCGGGTAATCCCGCCGCCGGTCCGGCCGGAGTTCTATCGCCCGCCCAGTCGGCGCGTGGCCAGGGTCGGCCTCGGGATCGCCGAGTCCGACCGGTGCGTGCTGCTGATGGCCGGCAGTCGGGGCATCGGCCCGCTGGCGGAGATCGCGTCGGCACTCGCTCAGGCCGGATTGCAGGTGCTCGCGGTAGCCGGGCACAACGCCAGGCTCGGGCGCAGGCTGCGCGCGGTGGCCGACCGGAACTCCGGCGTTCATCCGTTCGGATTCACCGACCGGATTCCCGAACTGATGGCGGCCTGTGACCTGGTGATCACCAGCCCGGGCGGGGCCTGCATGGAGGCTCGAACGGTCGGCAGGCCGCTGCTGCTGCTCGACCTGATCCAGGGCCACGGCCGGGACAACCTGCAGCACGAGCTTGCCCTTGGCGGAGCGGCGGTGACCTCCAAGCAGCCCGCCGAGGTGGTGCGATCTGCCCTTGCCAGCTTGCAGCGGATGCCCGTGCCGCCGGCCGCGCCGACCAGGTCGCTGGCCGACTGGGAGGATATGTTCCGGTGCGCTCTGGCGTCCATCGGCGTCTGAGCAGCGCGTTCCTCCCCCTGGGGGGCTGGCTCACTACCTTCTGTAGTAGCGGTACCGTGTGTTAGGCGGTCGCTGCCGAGGGCCGCCCGCGCAACCCGAGAGCTAGGGAGGCCGACGCGTGTCCCAGGTGACCTCCGCACTGCCTGGGCAGCCGTCGGATGCAGCGGCCGAGCCGCAGACCGCCACCGTGGCGGCCGAGCCCGGACGGCGAACGGCGGGGCTGGTCCTGCGGTCGCTGTTCGCGCTGACGAAGCCGCGCATCATCGAACTGCTGCTCATCACGACGCTGCCGGTGATGCTGCTGGCCCGGCAGGGGCTGCCGTCGGTCTGGCTGATGGTGGTGACGCTGGTCGGCGGCGCGCTCGCGGCGGGCAGCGCGAACACGGTCAACTGCGTGATCGACCGGGACATCGACGCGGTCATGCGGCGGACGTCGCGGCGGCCCCTGGTCGCCAGGGACGGCGGCCGGGCGGCGGTGCTTCCATGGGAGGCGATGACGTCCGCGGTCGTGCTCGCGGCCGGCGCGACGCTGCTGCTCGGCCTCGGCGCGAACTGGCTCGCGGCCGTGCTCGCCGACGCCGCGATCGCCTTCTACGTGTTCATCTACACTCTCGGCCTGAAGCGCCGCAGTGCCTCGAACATTGTCATCGGCGGCGCCGCGGGATGCTTCCCGGTCCTGGTGGGGTGGGCCGCGGTCACCGGCCGGGTCGGCTGGGCCGCCGTCGTGCTGTTCGGGGTGGTCTTCTTCTGGACGCCGCCGCACTTCTGGGCGCTGGCGATGAAATTCAGGGACGATTACGCGGCCGCCGGCGTGCCGATGCTGCCGGTCGTGGCCGGCCCGGCCGTCGTGGTCAGGAAGATCATCGTCTATAGCTGGCTCATGGTCGCCACCTCGCTGGCCCTGATCCCGTGGGCCGGCTGGATCTACGGTGGCTGCGCGGTGCTGCTCGGCGGCTGGTTCCTGGCCGAGGCGCACCGGCTCAGCGGGCGGGTCCGGGCCGGCGACACGTCGGTCGTCTCGATGCGGCTGTTCCACCGGTCGATCGCCTATCTGAGCCTGCTGTTCGTCGCCGTGGCGATCACCGCCCTGCTGCCCTGGGGCCGGTTCTAGGCCGCTGGGCCCGGACCGGTCAGGTCGCCACCGCGCCGCCTGGCGTGATCAGGGACACATTCGTGCCGATGGCGCCGGCACCGAACCGGATGCGCCATTCTTGGGGGCATGGACGAGCCCGCGATCCGGACTCGGCGAGCGTTCCTTGGCACGGCGGCCGGAACGGCTGGCGTGGTCGCGACCGGAGCGCTGGCCGGCTGCACATCCTCACCGGCGGCGCGCCCCGCCGCTGATCACACCGCCCGGCCCCGCCGGACCACGCCGAGCACGGTCGCCGAGAACAAGCTGCCCGGCGAGCGGCACTGGTGGCTCAAGCGCATCGGAGCGCCGGACGCGATCATGGGCTACACCGGGCAGGCCAGTGTCCGGCGCGGTGAGCCGCTCGACCTGTACGTGTCGACCACGGCCCGCGAGTTCCGGGTCAGCGTGCTCCGGATGGGCTGGTACGGCGGCCTGCTGGCCAGGCTGGTGTGGCGATCCGGGTGGATTCGCGGCCACCAGCAGCGGCCGTCCGCCTTCACGGCCCAGACCAGGATGGTGAGCTGCGACTGGGGCCGCTCGCTGACCATGTCGACAGCCGACTGGCCGGAGGGCAGCTACCTGCTGCGCCTGGACGCGCAGACCGGTGAGCAGCGGTACGTCCCGGTGACCGTCCGGTCGACCAGCACGGCGGGCAAGGTCGTCCTCAAGAACGCCGTGGAGACCTGGCAGGCGTACAACACCTGGGGCAATTACGACCTGTACACCGGTCCGGGCGGCTATCCGGACCGGTCCTACGTGGTCAGCCTGGACCGGCCGTACGACGGCAACGGCGCGCTGCTGTTCATGGCTTTCGAGCGCAAGCTGATCAACATCGCCGAGCGACTCGGCCTACCGCTGGCCTACGTCACCAGCATCGACCTGAACAACGACCCGCACCTGCTGGACGGCGCCAGCGCGCTGATCTCGCTCGGTCACGACGAGTACTGGACGCCGTCCGAGCGCGCCAACGTCACCGCGGCCAGGGACGCCGGCACCAACATCGCCTTCCTCGGCGCCAACGCGATGTTCCGCCGGACCAGGCTCCAGCCGAGTCGGCTCGGCCCGGACCGCGAGATCGTCTGCTACAAGACCAGCTACCAGCTTGACCCGATGTACGGCAAGGACAATGCCCTGGTGACCAGCGACTGGCGGGAACCGCCGCATCCGGACCCGGAGTCCTCGCTCACCGGGACGCTGTATGAGTCGAATCCGGTCACCGCCGACTACGTGGTGGCTACCCCCGACGCCTGGATGTTCGCCAACACCGGGGTGCGCAAGGGCCAGCGGTTCACCGGCCTGGTTGGCGACGAGTACGACCGGGTGAATCCGATGTATCCGGTGGAGCGGCCGATCGAGATCCTCGCCCACTCCCCGCTGACCTGCCGGGGCGTGAACAGCTACCAGGACTCGGCCTATTACACCCATCCGGGCGGCGCCGGGGTGCTGAACACCGGCACGATGCGGTGGGTCGAGTCGCTGGCGCCGCCATACGGGCCGGAACTCGTGCCGGCCGACGGTCGTTTTACCCGGCGAGTGACCGTGAATGTGCTGCACGGCTTCGCCGACGGCCCGGCCGCCGCGAAGCATCCGGCCAGGGACAATCTGGCCGCCATGCACGAGTGGCCGGGGAATCCGATCGCCGCGCAGCACAACCTCTGGCCGCCGGTGGTGCTGTAGCCGCCGGTGTCCGGAACGCGGCGCCCGCCGGGCCGGACCGGGTCGGCCGGCTGATCGCCAGCCGGGGGTCCCATGCCCGCCGGGGTATGCTGCGAACAGCAGGGCCTCGCCCTCGCGCGTGGCCCGGGGGGGTTGTGCCATGAGTAATCCGCGCCGGTACTGGCGCAAGATCCGGTGGGCGTCCGCAGCCGCGGTGATCGCCGTTGCCGCGGTGCTGACCGGGACGGTCTTCGCCAACGCCGCGTCGCCCGCGCTGGCCAATCGCACCCCGGCCCAGTTGCTGGCGCTGATGCGGGGCGCCAAGCTGCCGACGTCGATGCAGGCCGTGGTGAGCGAAACCGCCAATCTCGGCTTCCCCGCCCTGCCGAACATCCCCGGGCTGTCCTCGTCCTCGCTGTCGGCCACCGCGCTGATCACCGGCACCCACACGGTCGACCTGTGGTACACGGCGCCGAACCGGCTCCGGGTCGCCGCGCCGGTCTCCTTCGGCGAGACCGACCTGCGGGTCAACGGCAGGCAGGTGTGGCAGTGGAACAGCCGCACCCAGACCGCCACCCGCTACCTGCCGTCGGCCAGGCCGCCGGCCCGGCCAGGAGCGGCGCCGAAGCCACGGTCGGCCGCGGTCCCGGCGAAGTCAGCGCTGGCGGGCCTGACCCCGGTGCAGGCCTCCCGGCGGGTGCTCGCACTGGCCGGCCCGACCACGAAGGTAACCGTCATGGGCACGACCACGGTGGCCGGCCGGAACGCCTACCAGCTATCGATCGTCCCGCGCGCCAGCGGATCGCTGATCGGCCAGATCCTGATCGCGGTCGACGCCCAGACCTACCTGCCGCTGCAGGTCCAGGTCATCGCCCGGGGCCAGTCCGGCCCGGCGTTCCAGATCGGGTTCACATCGCTCAGCCTGAGCCGGCCGGCCACCTCGAACTTCGCGTTCACCCCGCCGCCCGGCGCGCACGTCAAGACCGTCCGGCTCGGCGCTAGCCTGCCCGCTAAGCCGTCCGGCCGCACGCCGTCCGGCGCCGCCGCCGGGCCCAAGGTGCTCGGCAAGGGCTGGCTGAGTGTCGCGGCCATCCCGGCGGGCCAGGCACTAGCCGCACTGCCCGGGACGGGACTGCCCGGGGCATCCGGATCCGGCTCGGCGGCCTACCAGTCCGGCCTGACGATCTCCGGACCGGCCGGCAAGGCGGCCGGGCAGGCCAGCGCGCTGGCCCAGAGCGTGCTGAAGGCCGCGACCAAGGTGTCCGGCTCGTGGGGCAGCGGACGGCTGCTGCGCACCAGCCTGTTCTCGGTGCTGATTACCAGCAAGGGCACCGTGCTGGTCGGCGCGGTCACCCCGAAGGTGCTGTACGCCGCCGCGGCCCAGGTGCCGTGACGCTGATCGACGCACGATCCGCGGGCGCCGGGCCGGACCGCCCGGCGGCCGCGGATCCGTCCCTGGCCATCGCGACCGCCGGCCTGGCCAAGCGGTTCCGCGGCGGCCAGCTTGCGGTGGACCACATCGACCTGGCCGTCCCGGTCGGCAGTGTCTACGGGTTCCTCGGGCCGAACGGGTCGGGCAAGACCACCACGATCCGGATGCTGCTCGGCCTCATTCATCCCAGCGGCGGAAGCTTCACCGTGCTCGGCGCCAGCGGAGCGGACGGCATCGACGCGGCCCTGCCCAGGGTCGGCGCCCTGGTCGAGGGCCCGGCGTTCTATCCGTTCCTGACCGGCAGGCAGAACCTGGCCCGCTGCGACGCGGCCGATCGCACCGCCGATCTGGGCACCTCGCGGGCCAGGATCGACCACGCACTGGAGCAGGTCGGGCTGCTCGCGGCCGCCGACAAGCGCTACCGGGCCTACTCGCTCGGCATGAAGCAGCGCCTCGGCATCGCCTCCGGGCTGCTCCGGCCGCGCGACCTGATGATCCTGGACGAGCCGACCAACGGGCTCGACCCGCAGGGCACCAGGGAGATCCGCACCCTGATCAGGCAGATCGCCGCGGCCGGGACGACCGTCTTCGTCTCCTCGCATCTGCTCGCCGAGGTCGAGCAGATCTGCTCGCACGTCGGGGTCATGAGCACCGGTCGGCTGGTCTTCCAGGGCACGATGGCGGACCTGCGCGGCCGCGGCGAGCGCCGGATCGCGATCCACACCGCCGAGCCGGACCGTGCGGCCAAGGTGCTGGCCGATCTCGGCCTGGCGGGCGCCGGGGTCGCCGGCCAGGACGTCACCGCGGTGCTCGGGGAGCACGCGCCGGAGGCGATCAACGCCGAACTCGTCCGGGCCGGCGTTCCGGTGGCCGGGCTGGCGACCGTTCGGCCCAGCCTGGAAGACCTGTTCGTCCAGCTCACCGGCGAGGGATTCGATGTCAACGGATAGCGCCGTCCAGACCGGCCGGCCGGCCGTCACCGCCGCGCCGGCCCCGGTCCGGCACTGGCTCCGGCTGCTCCGCTCCGAACTGCGGATCGTCTTCGTCCGGCCGCGGAACCTGGCCATGCTCGGGGTGCTAGCCGTGGCGCCGGTCTTCCTCGGCTTCGCGCTGTGGGTGAACACGCCCCAGCCTGGCGCCGGGGGCGGCAATTCGGGCGCGGCCGCGCTGATCGGCCAGGTCGCCGAGAACGGCGTGTTCCTCGCGCTGCTGGCGATCTTCGTGCTGATGACGCTGATCCTGCCGCTGGCCATCGCCGTGGTGTCCGGGGACGCACTGGCCGGCGAGGCCGGACTCGGCACGCTGCGCACCCTGCTCACCGTGCCGGCCGGGCGGGTCAGGCTGCTGGCGACCAAGTACGTGGTGATCGTGATCTTCAGCCTGGTCGCGTCGGCCCTGGTCGCGATCGTCGGGCTGATCATGGGCGCGCTGCTGTTCCCGATCGGCCCGGTGACGCTGCTGTCCGGCGCGAGCGTGCCGCTGATCGACGGCCTGGCCAGGCTGGCCATGATCGTGATCTACGTGGCGACGGCGCTGGCCGCACTCGGGGCGATCGGCATCGCGCTGTCCACATTCACCCAGCACGCGCTCGCCGTGATGGCCACGATGCTGGTCGTCGTGGTGGTGAGCCAGATCCTGGACGCGGTCTCGCAGGTCGCCGTCATTCATCCGTACCTGCCCACGCACTTCTGGCTCGCCTTCGACGCACTACTCCGCACCCCGATCGACTGGACGCAGATCTGGCACGGGCTGGCCTCGTTCGCGGTCTATGCCGTGATCTTCGGCGCCGTGGCCGTGGCGCGGATCCGGCGGGCGAACATCAGCTCCTGAGCGATCGGGCCGCCGGCCGGAGCCGTTAAGGCCGGAGCCGTTAGTCCTTCAGGCCGGGGAAGTCCTCCTCCCAGAACTCCATGGTGCCCCTCGGCCCGCCGGTGCCGTCGGTGCCGTGTCGATCTTCCTCGGCGCCGCGCAGTTGCACTCGGCGGATCTTGCCGGAAATGGTCTTCGGCAGTTCGGCGAACTCCAGCCGCCTGATCCGCTTGTAGGGCGCGAGCCGCTGCCGGGCGTAGGCCATGATCGACCGGGCGGTCTCCGCCGACGGCTCGTATCCGGCGACCAGCGTCACGTACGCCTTCGGGACCGCGAGGCGGAGGGGGTCCGGGGAAGGCACCACCGCCGCCTCCGCCACGGCCTCGTGCTCGATCAGCACGCTCTCCAGCTCGAACGGGGAGATCCGGTAGTCGGAGGCCTTGAACACGTCGTCGGTCCGGCCCACGTAGGTCAGGTAGCCGTCGTCGTCGATGGTCGCGACGTCACCGGTGTGGTAGTAACCGCCGGCCATCGCCTCGGCGTCCCGCTCCGGGTCGTCCCGGTAGCCGGTCATCAGGCCGAGTGGCCGGCGGGCCAGGTCCAGGCAGATCTCGCCCTCCCGGCCCGGCGTGCCGGTGACCGGATCGACCAGCACCACGGGGTAGCCGGGCAGCGGGCGGCCCATCGATCCGAGCTTGAGTTCCTGGCCGGGGGTGTTGCCGACCTGGGCGGTGGTCTCGGTCTGGCCGTAACCGTCCCGAACCGTGATCCCCCAGGCCCGCCGGACCTGCTCGATCACCTCGGGGTTCAGGGGCTCGCCCGCCGCCACGCACTCCCGGATCGCGCTGATGTCCGCCGCCGCCAGGTCGGCCTGGATCAGCAGCCGCCACACCGTGGGCGGGGCGCAGAACGTGGTCACCCCGCAGTCGCCGAGCACCCGGAGCAGCGCGTCCGCGGAGAACCGCTCGTAGCCCAGGATCAGCACGGTCGCCCCGGCGATCCACGGCGCGAAGACATTGCTCCAGGCGTGCTTGGCCCAGCCGGGGGAGGAGATGTTCAGGTGCACGTCACCGGGCTGCAGACCGATCCAGTACATCGTGGACAGGTGGCCGACCGGGTAGGACACCTGGGTGTGCTGGACCAGCTTGGGCTGCGCGGTGGTGCCCGAGGTGAAGTACAGCAGCAGCGGGTCGCTGGCCGCGGTAGTGCCGTCCGGCGTGAACTCGGCCGGGGCGCCGAACGCGTCGGCGTAGGCCGTCCAGCCGTCCGGGGTCGACTCGTCGCCGAGACTGACCGCGATGCGCGTCCAGTCGCCGGGGATCGGCTCGAACTTCGCCGTCTGGCCCGCCTCGGTAACCACGTGCCGGACGTTGCCGCGCGGGATGCGGTCCGCGAGGTCGGCCGGGCCGAGCAGGGTGGTGGCCGGGATGATCACCACGCCCAGCTTCATCGCGCCCAGGATGACCTCCCACAGCGGCGCGATGTTGCTGACCATCAGCAGCAGCCGGTCACCTCGCCGGGCGCCGAGCCCGCGCAGCCAGTTCGCCACCTGGTTCGACCGGGCCGAAAGCTCGCCGTAGCTCAGCCTGGCGGCCGCGGGTCCGTCTGCCACGATCCACAGCGCGTCCCGATCCGGATGCTCGGCGGCGATCACGTCGAACCAGTCCAGCGCCCAGTTGAAGGTCTCAAGCTGGGGCCAGCGGAAGTCGGCTACCGCTGCGTCGTAGTCCTCGCGGTGCCGCAGCAGCAGGTCGCGCGCGGCGCGGAAGGCGGCGGTGGACGGGTGCTCGTCTGTCATGATCCCTATCGTGGCATCTTCGATCCGGCGGCGGGAGTCCCGAATCGCCGGCTTCTAGCGGTAGCGTCTGGGTCCATGCCCCCTGGTGACATCGGCGCGCCGCCGCGCGCGCAGAGCGGACCGGACCGGACCGGGAGCGCCCAGGACGCGCCCAGATCGGCGGTCACCGCGCTGCTGTCCTCGGCGGTCGCCGCGATCGGCGGCGCGGAGCGGCCCGGGCAGGTACGGATGGCGGCGGCCGTGCAGCGGGCGATCGAGACCGGCGAGCACCTGGCCGTGCAGGCGGGCACCGGCACCGGCAAGTCGCTGGCCTACCTGGTGCCCGCCGCGGCGCACGCGGTGAGCCGGGGGGCGACCGTCGTGGTCTCCACCGCCACGATCGCGCTGCAGCGCCAGCTCATCGACCGGGATCTACCCAGGCTGGCCGCGTCCCTGCGGGCTGAACTCGGCCGGGAGCCCGTCTACGCGATCCTGAAGGGCCGCCGCAACTACCTGTGCCTCCAGCGGCTGAACACCGGGCCGGGCGAGGAAGAGGGCGCCGCCCTGTTCGACCCCGGCGCGGTCTCGGTGATCGGCCGGCAGGTCCAGCGGCTGCACGAGTGGGCTGCCACCACCAAGACCGGCGACCGTGACGAACTGGTCCCCGGCGTCGGCGACCAGGCCTGGCGCCAGGTATCGGTCAGCGCCAGGGAGTGCCTGGGAGTGCAGCGCTGTCCGTTCGGCACCCAGTGCTTCGCCGAACTGGCCCGCGAGCGGGCCGGTGACGCCGACATCGTGGTGACCAACCACGCGCTGCTGGCGATCGACGCGCTGGAAGAGTTCGAGATCTTCCCCGAGCACGATGTCGTGATCATCGACGAGGCCCACGATCTGGTCGACCGGGTCACCTCGGTCGCCTCGGACGAACTGTCGGCAGTGGCCGCCGAGGCCGCCGCCCGGCGATGCGGCCGGATGATCGAGGACGACAAGGTGGCCGGCCTGCGCGAGGCGGGCGAGGCGCTGGAGCGCGTGCTCGCGCCGTTCCCGGCGGGGCGGATGGACCTGCTCGACGAGGCGCTGGCGGCCGCCCTGATCGTGCTGCGGGACGCCGCCGCGCGGTGCGGCGGCGAGTTCCGGGCCACCGCGCGCGCCGGTGTGGAGGAGACGCCGGACCGGCAGGCCGCCCGGCGGGCCGCGCTGGTCGCGGTGGACGAGCTTGCCGAGGCCGCCGACCGGATAGTGCGCGCGTTCGACGTCGGCATCGCGGACCGGACCGACGTCGTCTGGCTGGACCGGCCGCCGGAGGAATCCGGGCGCCCAGCCACGCTCCGGGTGGCGCCGCTGGCCGTCGGCGGTCTGCTGGCCAGCCGGTTGTTCGGGCGCAGGACGGTCGTGCTGACCTCGGCGACCCTGTCGCTTGGCGGCTCGTTCGAGCCGCTGGCCAGGCAGTGGGGACTCGGCGCGGCCGGCGGCCGGGATCTGCCGGCGGGGGAGCGTGGTCTGGCGGGGGAGCGTGGTCTGCCGGCGGGGGAGCGAGGTGTGCCGGGGCACGACGCGGACCGGTCTCGCGGCGGCGAGTCGGCCGCCGGATCCGGTGTTCCGGCGGGCAGTAGCGGGGCGGCCGGTCAGTCCGCCGACGCTGGCGCCGGTGGCTCGCCGGGCGTGCAGGCTGATCCCGAAGCCGGGAGTTCGGCCGCGCCGCACCCGCTGGCGTGGACGGCGCTGGACGTCGGCTCCCCGTTCGACCATCCGCGCAGCGGGATCTTGTACATCGCCAGGCACCTGCCGCCGCCGGGACGGGACGGGCTGGCGACCGCGTACCTGGACGAGATCGCCGAGTTGATCGCGGCGGCCGGGGGGCGCACGCTCGGGCTGTTCTCCTCGATGCGAGCGGCCCGGCAGGCAGCGGACGAATTGCGCGACCGGATCGGGTACCCGCTGCTCTGCCAGGGTGAGGATCAGACCGCCCAGCTAGTCACCCAGTTCGCCGCGGACGAGGAAGCTTGCCTATTCGGCACGCTGTCACTCTGGCAGGGAGTCGACGTGCCCGGATCGTCGCTCCAGCTCGTGATCATCGATCGGATCCCGTTTCCCCGGCCGGACGACCCGCTCTCGTCGGCACGGCAGCGGGCCGTCGCGGCGCGTGGCGGGAACGGGTTCATGTCGGTCTCGGCTACCCAGGCGGCGCTGCTGCTGGCGCAGGGCGCCGGGCGACTGCTGCGCACGATGACTGACCGGGGCGTGGTCGCCGTGCTCGACCCTCGGCTGAGCACGGCCAGGTACGCGGGGTTCCTCCGGTCCTCGTTGCCGCGGTTCTGGACGACCACCGATCCGCAGGTCGTGCGGGCGGCTCTGACGCGGCTGCGGGATGCCCCGGCCGAAAGCTGAGCCCCGTCCTCCCCGGGGCGGGCCGCGGGGCAGTCCGCAGTCCGCCGCGCGCCGTCCGCCGCGCGCCGTCCGCCAGTCGGCCGCGTGTCGGAGGTCCGCGCGGCTCGCCCGCTCCCGCGTGGTCAAGTCCACGATTGGATTGATTCTCAGAGCGTGGTTGATTTTCGGCGATCGGGACTGAGAATCAACCACGCTCTGAGAATCAGCCGTGCCGGGACGCGAAATCGCCTGCTTGGCGCGGCGGCATGGTGCTGGCGGCCTCCATCGCGTTGGCGTGGTGAGGATGGCACATATTGGTCACTCCAGTGACCAATATGTGCCATCCTCACCACGAGGCTCGGCCTTCGCGGTCGGGGCGGGGCTGCCGGCTCTCGCGGCCGGGCGGGGCTGGCGCACCCGCAGCACGGGGCTGCCGCACCCGTGCTATGGCTGCTGGGTCACGCCGCCGCCTGCCGCGGTTAGAGCACGTCGTGGCCGGGGTGCGGCTCTTCCGGGATGTCGGCCCTGGTCGCCGGGATGCTGCCGAGCCGGCCAGCCTGGTAGTCCTCGAACGCCTGGACAAGCTCGGCCCTGGTGTTCATCACGAACGGACCGTAGGCGGCGACCGGCTCCCTGATCGGCTGGCCGCCGAGCACCAGCACCTCGAGGCCCTCGCTCGGGCCGTCGGCTCGCTGGCTCGCGCCGAAGGTCAGCGCGTCGCCCGGGCCGAACACCGCTAGCTGGCCGGTGCGGACCGGCCGGTGCTCGGCGCCGACGGTGCCCGCGCCGGCCATCACATAGCCGAGCGCGTTGAAGTCGGCCCGCCACGGCAGCCTGAGCTGTGCCCCGGGCTGGAGGGTCGCGTGCAGCAAGGTGATCGGCGTGTGGGTAACGCCGGGGCCGGCGTGGCCGGCCACCTCGCCGGCGATGACCCGGACCAGCGTTCCGCCGTCTGCGGAGCTCAGCAGGGCCACCTGGCCGGCCCGGATGTCCTGGTACCTGGGCGCCGTCATCTTCAGGGTACGGGGCAGGTTGACCCAGAGCTGGAAGCCGTGGAACAGGCCGCCGCTGATGACCAGGTCCTCCGGCGGCTCCTCGATGTGCAGGATGCCGCCGCCGGCGGTCATCCACTGAGTGTCCCCGTTGGTGATCAGTCCGCCGCCGCCATTGGAGTCCTGATGCCGGAACGTCCCGTCGATCATGTAGGTGACGGTCTCGAACCCGCGGTGCGGATGCCACGCGGTGCCGCGGGGCTCACCCGGGGCGTAGTCGACCTCGCCCATTTGATCCATGTGGATGAACGGGTCGAGTGCGCGCAGGTCGACGCCGGCGAAGGCACGGCGGACCGGGAAGCCCTCGCCCTCGAACGCCGACGGGGCCGTCGTCACCGACTGCACCGCTCGCTCCCTGGCGGCCGCCGGGTCCGGCTCAGTGATCCGGGGCAGCAGCAGGATGTCGTCGACGGTGACCGCTGGCATGGCTTGCACCCTCCTCGTTCGGCTGGCGCCGCCGCTGGTCGGAGCGCCTGGCCGTCTGCGTCGTGCCCGCCACAACAGTAATTGAACTCGCAACATTCCCTCGCGGTGACGCTGGCAGGGTGGCGGGCGGTGGCCGGGTCGGCCCGGCATTGACAAGTTAGGGGAGACTTGGATGCGAGAGGATCGTCTCGCTGCCCGGAGGTTCCCGGGCCGGATACGCCAAGCCAGGAGATGGTTATGCCACAGCCGGAAGGCCAGGAGCTTGAACAGATTCGCGCCCGCCGGGCCGAGTTGCGGGAGAAGTACCTGCGGCCACGGGAATCGCGTCCGGCGACGACCGTGCAGGGCGTGCACCACCTGGCGCTGATCTGCAAGGACACCGAGGAGACGATCAAGTTCTACCAGGAGTTCCTCGGCTTCCCGCTGGTCGAACTGGTGGAGAACAGGGACTACCGGGGCTCCAACCACTTCTTCTTCGACATCGGCAACAGCAACCTGCTCGGCTTCTTCGACTTTCCCGGATTCGATCACCCGGACTGGATGGAGACCATCGGCGGGGTGCAGCACCTGGCGATCTCGGTCTCGCCCGAGCAGT
>JAJYTW010000370.1 GCA_021792855.1 Actinomycetes bacterium | reverse complement strand
TGCTCGCGGTGGCCAGCTTCGCCGAGGTGTTCCTGGCCAAGGAGGGACACGACGGGCTGGTCGGGATCAACCTGATGGAGAAGGTCCAGATGGCCACGCCGGCCTCGGTCTACGGGGCGATGCTGGCGGGCGTGGACTACGTGCTGGTCGGCGCTGGCATCCCGGTCGGCGTCGCGGGGATGCTGGACGACCTGGCCGCGCACCGGGCCGTGGCGATGCCGGCCGCGGTCGCCGACGCCCCGGCCGCCCCCGACGCCGGCCAGCCGGAGAACCCGCCCGCCGAGGACGGCGCCGAATCGGCCGACGACGGCGATCCGGCCGGCCAGCCGATGATCCGGTTCGACCCGGCCACCATCCTCCCCGAGCCCGGCGCTGCCCTCGCGCGGCCGAGGTTCCTGGCGATCATCTCCTCCGCCGTCCTCGCCACCTACCTGAACCGCTCCGACGCCTCCAGGCCGGACGGCTTCGTGCTGGAGGGACCGGTGGCCGGCGGCCACAGCGCCCCGCCGCGCGGCCGGCTCCGGCTGGACGACGCCGGTGAGCCGGTCTACGGCGACCGGGACGTCATCGACACCGCCAAGGTGATGGCCGCCGGGCTGCCGTTCTGGCTAGCCGGCGGGTACTCCACCCCCGGCAAGGTGCGTGCGGCGCTGGCCGCCGGGGCGGCCGGGGTCCAGGTCGGCACCCCGTTCGCGCTCGCCAGGGAATCCGGGATCGAGCCCGGCCTGAAGCAGGAACTGCTCGACCGGGCCGCCGCCGGGAAGCTGACCGTGCGGAACAGCCCGCAGGCGTCCCCGGCCGGCTTCCCGTTCAAGGTCGCCGACCTGCCCGGTACCGTCGCCGACGAGGACGTCTACGCCGAGCGGCCCCGGCTATGCGACCTGGGCTACCTGCGGGTCCCGTTCCACCGGGCCGGAGACGGCATCGGCTACCGCTGCCCGGCCGAACCGGAGGGGGAGTACGAGCGCAAGGCGGGCGCCGCCGGCGAGGCGGACGGCCGCCGGTGCCTGTGCAACGGCCTGCTCGCGACGATCGGCCTGGGCCAGCACCGGGCCACCGGCTACGTGGAGCCTGCGATCGTCACCCTCGGCCAGGACCTGGCGTTCCTGCCCGATCTGCTGGACGGGCACGGCACCGACTTCGGGGCCGCTGACGTGGTGCGCTACCTGATGGACGGCGCCGTTCCCGCGGCCTGAATAAGGCCGCCGCCCGGTCGGCGGTACCGTGCTGGTAACGGCGGTCGCCCCCGGGAGCCTGTTAACGCAGGAAAGGAACGTGTCAATGGCGGAGCAGAACGGCGCGTGCCGATGACGAGCAAGCCGGACACCGTGCTGTCCTCCGAGCCGCCCAGCAGCGGCATAGCCACGCATACCGGCCTGGCCATGGTAGTGGTGATGACCGGCGTGCTGATCACCGCGGTCGACACCACGATCGTCGTGCTCGCACTGCCGGAGATCCAGCGCGCCCTGCACGTCGCGCTGTCCTCGGTGATCTGGATCGTGATCGGCTACCTGCTGGTCATCACGCTGCTGGCGACCCAGGTCGGCAGGCTCGGCGACATGTTCGGCCGGGTCCGGATGTATGAGATGGGCTTCGCCATCTTCATCCTCGGGTCCGCCGCGTGCGCGCTGGCCTGGAATGAGGGATCGATCATCGGATTCCGGATCCTGCAGGGCATCGGCGGCGCCTTCGTCACCGCGAACAGCGGCGCGGTGATCGCCGACCTGTTCCCGAAGGAACGCCGCGGCCGCGCCTACGGCTACAACTCGATCGGCTGGAGCCTCGGGGCGGTGCTCGGCATCGTGCTCGGCGGCGCGATCGTGACCTACGTTTCCTGGCGCTGGATCTTCTGGATCAACGTCCCGATCGGCGGGATCGCGCTGCTCGTCGCGACCCGGGTGCTCAGGGAGACCGGCCAGCGCTCCCGGCGCAGCCTGGACCTGCTCGGCATGCTGACCCTCGGCCTCGGGCTGTTCGGCGTGCTCTGGGCGATGACCAGGCTGGCGACCGCGTCCTTCGACGCCACGGTCACGTCCTACCTGGCCGGCGGGTTGCTGCTGCTCGGCGCCTTCGTGCTGATCGAGCGCCGCCAGGCCGAGCCCATGCTTGATCTGTCGATCTTCAGGATCCCGACGATGACGCCGTCCCTGCTCGCCGCGTTCTTCCAGGGCCTGGCCAACTTCGCGGTGCTGTTCCTGGTGATCATGTACCTGCAGGGCCCGCGCGGGCTGTCGCCGATCCACGCCTCGCTGCTGCTGGTGCCCGGTTACGTCGGCGGCTCGGTGGTCGGCCCGTTCGCCGGCCGCCTGGCCGACAAGGTCGGCGCGGTCATCCCGGCCACCGTCGGCCTGGGGATCCAGGTCGTCGCGCTGCTCCTGTACGCCCAGCTATCGCTGACTAGCAGCCTGTGGCTGGTGGTGCTGGCCAGCGTCGTCAACGGCATCGGGGCCAGCGGGTTCTTCCCCGCGAACAGTTCGGCGGTGATGAAGGCCAGCCCGCCGCAGGTGTTCGGGATCTCCTCCGGCATGCTGCGGACCTTCTCGAACATCGGCATGGTGTTCTCGTTCGCGCTGGCCATCCTGATCGCGTCCCGCTCCATCCCGAAGGCGCTGGCCTTCGCGATCTTCGTCGGCACCACCAGCCTGCACGGTGTGGTCGCGGCGGCGTTCACGACCGGCCTGCACTCCGCGTTCTACGCCTTCATGGTGTTCATGGTGATCGCGGCGGTGCTGTCGGCCAGTCGCGGTCGCGGCGTGCCGCGCAAGGGATCGGCAGCCCAGGGC
>JAJYTW010000369.1 GCA_021792855.1 Actinomycetes bacterium | reverse complement strand
ACGAGCGCGCCAGGCCCGGCGATGAACCCGGCAGGCTGGCCGCCGACCTGGCCAGGATCACCCTGCTGGCGGTGCCCGCCGAGGAACTGACCTACCGGGCCGGCCTGCTCGGTCTGCTGCTGCCCGGCCGGTCCGCGGCCGGCCCGCTGGCCTGGTCCAGCCTGATCTTCGGCGCCTCGCACATCATGCCGACGCTGGCCACCATGCACCATTCGGCGCTGCACCCGCACCTGGCCGGACGCCGCGCGAGGCGGGCCGCCTTTGTGGCCGGCAACGTGCTGGTCACCGGCCTGGCCGGGGCCGCGTTCGGCTGGCTGCGGCTGCGATCGGGCAGCGTGCTCGCCCCGGTGCTCGCGCACGTCGCGATCAACGACGGCGCGCTGATCGCCGGGCGGATCGCGCACGGCCTGGCCGCGCGCTGACCACCGGGCCGGGCGCTGGTGGCCTAGCCGCGCGCTGAGCGGGGACTACTAGGGATAAGGGGAAGCGCCGCGCGGCGGGGGAACGCGGGCGGGGGGACAGATGGAGCTGAACGAGGTAGTCCGGCGCGGGCGGGACGTGGTCGCGAATCGGGATGTCGCCGAGCAGACGGCCACGCTGGCGACGATCGTGACGGTCGGGTCGAGCTTCGGCCCCGGCCTGCTGCCCAGGGGGGGCATGGATCAGGCGCTGGCCACCGGCGTCGTCGCGGTGATGCAGCACGGGCTCGTGATGACGTCGCAGTCCGCCTATTCGGCCCTGGCCAGGCGGTTCACCCGCCCCGGGGCGGGTCCGCGGGAGGCGATCCGAGAACTGGCCGCCCAGGCTGCGATCGGCGTCGGGGTGGCGGGCACCGGGGCGGTGGTGCAGCGCCTGCTCGCGCCGCGGCCGGGGGAGCCCGTGCGGCGGGCGCTGCTGCGGACGGTTGGCCGCCGCGCGGTCCGGGTGGGCCTGGTCGGCGCCGCGATGTCCACGGTGTCCGCGCTGGACGCGGCGGCCGGGGGACGCAGGCGTGGCCTGCGGGTGCTGGCGGCGAGCGGCGGCCTGCTGGCCGGGTCGGTGATCGCGGCGGCCGAGATCCACCGGTACCGGGCCGCTGCGCGCTCCGGGCCCGCCCCGTCGGTCCCGCCGCTGCTCAGGTCGCTGCTGATCGGCGGGGCGGTGAGCACCGGCTTGCACGCGCTGGCCGTGGGCGAGACCGGCCTGGCCAGGAACCTGGCCGCCGCGGTCCGCCAGGCTGCCCCGGAGGCCGGCCCGCTGGCCGACCTGACCGGGCACACCGTGGCGCTCGGGGCGATGGTGGCGGGCCTGGCGGCCGCGATGGAGTATGTGGACCGGCGGGCGGAGACCGGCGGCTCGGCGATCGAGGCCGCCTACGACAGCCCGCCGGACACCGACACGGTCAGCGGCGGCCCGGCGTCGGCGATCGGCTGGCCGACCCTGTCCCGCGAGGGCACCAGGTTCGTCAACATGGCCCTGTCCAGGCAGGAGATCGCGGACGTGACCGGGGTGCCGGTGACCGCCGTCCGGGCCCCGGTGCGGGCGTTCGCCGGGCTGGCCTCGGCGCCCACCGTGGACATGCGGGTCGACCTGGTGATGGAGGACCTGACCAGGCTGGGCGCGTTCGACCGGCAGGTGCTGTGCGTGGCCTCGCCCACCGGCAGCGGCTACGTGAACTACGTCGCGATCGAGACCCTGGAGTATCTGACCCGCGGTGACTGCGCCACGGTCGCCCTGCAGTACTCGTTGCGCCCGTCGTTCCTCTCCCTGGACCGGGTGGCGATGGGGCGGGAGCAGAACCGGGCCCTGCTGCACGCGATCGAGTGGCGGCTGCGGGGGATGCCCGTCGACCGGCGGCCGCGGCTCGTCGGGTTCGGCGAGTCGCTCGGAGCGCACACGATGCAGGACGCGTTCCTGCACGAGGGGGTGGCCGGCCTGCACCGGGTGGGCATGGACCGGGCGCTGTTCCTCGGCACCCCGGCCGGCAGCAAGTGGGCCAGTCAGTGGCGGCTGGACCCCGGCCGGACCGACCCGGACGGCGAGGTGGCCGAGGTCGCCTCGTATTCCGAGTGGCTGGAGCGGTCGGCCGCCGACCGGGATCGGGCCAGATACCTGCTGCTGTCGCACCACGCCGACCCGATCACCCGGTTCGAGCCCGCACTCGCCGTACAGCGGCCCGGCTGGCTCGGGCCTGCCGACCGGCGGCCGCCGGGAATCTCGCCGCTGGCGACCTGGCAGCCGCTGACCACGTTCGTGCTGACCGGCGTGGACGTCAAGAACGCGATGCAGGTCACGCCGGGAGTGTTCACCACCCGCGGCCACGACTACCGGGCCGACCTGGCCCGGATGGTGAGCGTGGCCTTCGGCCTGCCCGTGGACGAGCCGGAACTGGCCGTGATCGAGCATGCGCTGCGCGACCGCGAAGTGGCGTGGGCGCAGCGCCGCCTGGTCGCCGAGCAGATGCGCCGGGCCGCCGAGGCGATCGCCCGGCAGCGCCGCGACTGGGGCCTCGGCCCCGACGACGACGGCGCCGCGCTGCCGGTCACCGCCGCGACCGGGAAGAGCCGGGCGAGAGCACGGTGACCGAGTCGGACGTCGCGCGCGAGACTGCCGGGCCAGGCGAGGCCACCAGGTGGCCGGGTCGGCCGCCGACCGGCTTCATCTGCTCTGCATCCGCAGGACACGCGATCTGCCCGGCGCCTGCGTGAAGTGGTCGTGCGCCGCGGCGATCGCCCGGACGGCCGAGTTAGCGCGCCACCGGGCTTCGCCGCCGCACTAGACCACGGGCGGGGACGACCCGGCCCG
>JAJYTW010000368.1 GCA_021792855.1 Actinomycetes bacterium | reverse complement strand
TCGGTGATGTTGGCGATGTGCCTGGCGACGGTGGACTCGCTGATCGATAGCCGCCCGGCGATCTGCCGGTTGGTGCCGCCCTGGACCAGCAGCGCGACGACCTCTCGCTCCCGGGCAGTGAGCTGACCCGACCCGCCCGGGCCGGACCCGCCAGGGCCAGCCAGTGCCGGGCCGGCCAGAGCCGAGCCGGACCGGGCCGCCGGGCCGGGATGCCGGGTGGCGGGCGGGGCGGATCCCACAGCCAGCCTGGTCGCCTCCTCCGCCGTCAGCGCGGCGCCGGCCGCCCACAGGTCCTTGATGGTGCTAGCGCCGAGCGGGGCAGCCCGGTCCAGGATCCGCCGGGCCCGGCTGCCCGCTGACGGTGGCAGCCCGTCCGCCGCGCGCAGCGCGGCCGCCGCGGATGCGAGCCGGATCGCGTGCCCGTGGTCGTCCTGGGCCGACGCCAGCATCGCGAAGCCCTCGATGGCCCGGACAACGCCGACCCGGCTGCCGGTGGAGACGCTCAGTTCCAGGCTCTCGGCGAGGTACTGCCGCGCGGCCGTGAACTCGCCCTGGGCCGTGCAGGTCCGGCCCAGGCCGGCCAGGCACCTGGCGATCTCGGGCCGGGCGTTCACCTCGCGCAGGATGTCCAGGGCCTCGGCATAACGCTGACTGGCGATCGCGGTGTCACCGGTGATCCTGGCCAGGTCGCCGAGCCCGAGCAGCGCCCTGGCTACGCCCCACTGCTGGTCGATCGCGCGCATCACGGCCAGCGCGGTCTCGGCATGGCGCCGGGACGTGAGCACCTCGCCGCCGATGGCGGTCACGGTGGCGAGCGTGCCCAGCGCGTAGCCCTCGTTCCACCGGTCGCCTGAGCGCCGTGCGATGTCCAGCGCCGCCCGGCCGCGCTCGGTGGCGGCCTGCGCGTCGCCGCCGTGCAGTGCGATCTGGGCAGCGACGTTCAGCGCGGAGGCAGCCCAGAACTCATCGCCGGCCTGCTGGCAGAGCCGCAGGCCGGCCAGCGACCACCGCTCGGCCTGGTCCGGGCTGGTCGGCGCGGCGAGCTGGGCACGGGTGACCAGGGCCGGGCCGAGGACGGCCGCGGGCAGATCCGGCGCCGGGCCGGCCGCTGCGGTCGCGGCTCCGGGCGGCCCGGCCGCGGCTGGCCCGGCCACGGCTGGCCCGGCCACGGCTAGCCCGAGGAAGGAGTCCATCCAGGCCGCTGCCTCGGCGTAGGAGCCCTGCACGATCCAGCATGGCCCGGCGGCAACGCAGATCCGCAGGCCGGTCGCGGCGTCCCGGCCGGCCAGGCACCAGTCCAGCACCTGACGCAGGTTCCCGCCTTCCTCGTCGAACAGGCGGAACACGTCGACCCGGTCGGACCAGGGGGCGGCAACCCTGGCCATCCCGAGCCGGTGCAGCCGCTCGACCTCGGCCAGCGTGTAGTCACGCAGCCGGCCGGCCACCTCGGTGCGCTCGCCCGCCTCGGCCAGCCGCTCCGCGGCGTACTGCCGGATGCTGTCCAGCATCTTGTACCTGACCCGGCCCGGCCGGGCGGTCTCGGTGACGACCAGGGACTTGTCCGCAAGGCCGGTGAGCAGGTCCAGGATCGCGGACGCCGCCAGGCCGCCCGGCCCGGTCAGGCCACCTGGGTCGGCGCACACCTGCTCGGCCATCTCCAGATGCCAGCCCGCGAGCACCGAGAGCCGGCGCAGCAGCACCTTCTCCGGCTGCGATAGCAGCTCATAGCTCCAGTCGATGGCCGCGCGGAGCGTCCGCTGCCGCCGAGGCCTGGTTAGCCCGTCGGTGGTGAGCAGCCGGAACCGGTCGGCGAGCAGCGCGGCGATCTGGTCCGCCGAGAGCACCCCGGCCCAGGCCGCGGCTAGCTCGATCGCGAGCGGCAGGCCGTCGAGCGCCCGGCAGATCGCGGTGACCGCGGCCCGGTTCGCCGCGGTGACCGTGAAGCCCGGCGCGGCGGCGGCCGCGCGCTCGGCGAACAGCCGCACGGCGTCGGACCGCAGTAGCTCGCGCGGCGATGCGTCATCGGCGGCGGGCAGCGCCAGTGGCGGCACCTGCCAGATCGTCTCGGCAGCCACCCGGAGCGGCTCGCGGCTGGTGGCGATGATCCGCACCTCCGGGCAGGCGGCCAGGATCTGCTGGCAGAGCCGGGCGGCCGCATCGATCAGGTGCTCGCAGTTGTCCAGCACGATGAGCACGTCCCGGGAGCGGAGCGCCCCGAGCAGGGTCTGGGCTAGCGGCCGCCCGGGCTCCTCGGTGACGCCGATCGCCGCGGCCGCGCGGGCCACGACCAGGTCGGGTCGGCTCAGGTCGCCGAGGCTGACCAGCGCGGTAGCGCCCAGCCGCGCGCCGGCCGCGTCGGCTGCCAGTCGCAGGGCGAGCCGGGTCTTGCCGATCCCGCCGGCGCCGCACAGCGTGAGCGCCCGGGCGGATGGCAGCAGCCCGCGCAATTCCGCTAGCTCGCGCGTCCGGCCGACGAACCCCGTACCGTCCGGCCCGGACTCGGCCCGGAACTGGGGGCCGGGCGCCTCCGGGCTACGCGTCACCGCGGCGGCGGGAGCGGCGCCAGCCGGAGCGGGGCCAGCGGGAGTGGAGCCAGACATCTGGGCGGCTGCCTCACTTAGCGGTCGTGGTAGACCACGGTAACCCGCGCCGCCGACACTTCCGCTCCGTCGACCGGGCCGCGGGTGTGCGACACGATCGTAGGGCTCCCGCGTTCGGGCAGGTTATGATGGGACTCTGGTTATGTGATCCATAACCAGATGAGGGGTGCCCATGTCCGTGCCGTCG
>JAJYTW010000367.1 GCA_021792855.1 Actinomycetes bacterium | reverse complement strand
TGCGATGCGCACGCGCGGGTCGAGCAGTGCCTGGCAGATGTCCACGATCAGGCTGACCACCGAGATCAGCAGGAATGTCAGCAGCGCGGTGCCCATGATGACCATCAGGTCCCCGGACTTGACGGCCACCAGCAGTGCCTGGCCGATCCCGCCGAGCGCGAACACCTGATCGACGATGGCGGCCGAGCCGAGCAGCATGCCGAACCCGACGGTGATGTTCGAGATCACCGGCGTGATCGCGGGCCGCAGCACGTGATGCCAGAACACCCGGCGCGCGGGCACGCCGTTGGCGCGCGCGGTCCTGACGTAGTCCTCGCCGAGTACCTCGAGCATGCTTCCCCTGGCCAGCCTGGCCGTCACGCCGACCTGGGTCGCGGCGATCGCGATCCAGGGCAGGATCAGCCGGCCAAGCCACTGTGCCGGGCTCTCGGTGAAGGGCACATAACCCGGCTGCAACCATGAGTTCGGGGTGCTGTCGATCGCCGATGAGATCTGGAGCAGGAACAGCGCCGTCAGGAACGTCGGCAGGGCCAGTCCGGCCAGTGCGGCCGCGCTGATCCCCCAGTCGGCCCACGTCCCCGGTCGCAGCGCGCCGATCGCGCCGACCAAAGTCCCGAGGACCAGCCATAGCACCAGGCCGCCCGCCACCAGCGACACGGTCGGCGGCAGCGCCGCCCGGAGCAGGCTGGTAACCGAGACCCCCACGGTGAGCGTCTGGCCCAGGTTGCCGTGCAGCAGTCGTCCCAGGTAGCTCAGGTACTGCGCGAGCGCGGGCCGTCCAGCGCCGAGTTGCGCACTGATCTGCGCCGACATGGCCGGGCTCTTCAGCCCGATCCGGAACAGGGCAAACGCGGCCAGGGTGACCGCCCAGGCGAGCACCACGATCGCGAGCACCCGCCGGGTCAGGAACAGCACCAGGCTCATTGCTCGCGCTACCCCACCTCTGCTCCGGCTGATTGACCACCGCGCACGGGCGATCGGGCCGAGCCTATCCGGGGCGCCGGGTCGCGGCCCGGGCCGCCCGGAGGCGGGTCACGCTCGCCCCGGCCAGACCGATGACCGCGAACCCGGCCGCGGTGGCCACCGCCAGCCCGATCTGGATGCCGAGCCGCGAGGGCGGAACGATCACCGACGCCGCGAAGATCGCGTAGGCCCCGATGATCAGCACGCCGACCTGCCGGGTCACGCCCCGGTCGCGGTAGGCGAAAGCCAGCGCAACGACCGTCAGTCCGACGTACCACGCCGTCACCAGGGTCGCCTCGGCGGTAGGCGGGCCCAGGCCGACGATGGCGGCGGGCACCAGCAGGCCGATAGCCGCGTTCAGCGTGTTGCTGTTCAGCGCCGTGCTCAGGGTGGCCGCCCCGCGCCCGCGCCGGGCCAGGTAGACGGCGGCGACCGCGTTGGGCAGGCTGGTGACCGCCGCGAGCACCAGGCCGCCGACCACGATCTCCGGAACCGCGAACCTCGTACCCAGCGCGGAGGCGGACCGCTCCATCGTGACGCTGGCCAGGACCACTATCACCAGGGCCAGCGCGCCGATGAGCACGTCCCGCCGACCGCCGCGGCTCGGGTGGATGGACTCCTCGAGTTCCACCTCTTCCTCGGCGACGGCCAGTTCCAGCCAGTCCAGCCAGGCCACCGGCACCG
This sequence comes from Actinomycetes bacterium, assembly GCA_021792855.1. Taxonomy (GTDB): domain Bacteria; phylum Actinomycetota; class Actinomycetes; order Streptosporangiales; family Streptosporangiaceae; genus Chersky-822. Next base: position 1,146 of record JAJYTW010000367.1, on the reverse strand, counting down.
GGAGGCGGCCGAGTGCCCGCGGGCCCGCGCCGATCAGGAACCCGTAGCCGACCAGGATCGCGACCGCGATGGCGCAGCCCGCCAGTTCGGGGATGGCCCGGACGACCGCGGCGAGAGTCACCACCCCGACGCTGACCGCGACGGCGCCGCCGAGCAGCACGACCTTGCGGTGCAGTCGGATCACGCTCGCCACCGCCGCGCCAAGACCGAGCAGCGCGGCCAGGTTGAAGACGTTGGAGCCGATCACCACGCCGGCGCCGAGTCGCTGCTGGCCGCCGGCGATCGCGGTCACGGCGGAGGTGATCTCCGGAGCGTCGGCCGCGAGCGCGGCCACCACGCCGAGCAGGGCCTCGGACAGGCCGACGCGGGCGCCGATTCGCTCCAGTCGGGTCACGAGCACCCAGCTAGTGGCGAGGCTGACGACGGTCCCGAGGATGAACGCGGGCACCGCGATCGCGACCGGCATGCCTGCTCCCACGGCTCCCATCTCCCGCGCGAGCGCCCGTCACATCCCTGCTGACCTGGCCTTCCGGCTCGCCGCCCACAGTCTAACGAGGGGTCCCGAGCCGGGACAGCTTCCGTGATCGGCCCGGGGCTGGCCGGTCGCCCGCAGGCCGATCACCGGTGCGCGATACTGGCCCCATGAGCGACCGCAACGTGCTCGGCGGCCCGCTGGAGCCGTGCGGAGACGACCCGGTGACCGGCTTCTACCGCGACGGATGCTGCGCAACCGGGCCGGAGGACGCCGGCAGCCACACGATCTGCGCCGTGGTGACCGCCGAGTTCCTTGAGCATCAGCGTCGGATCGGGAACGACCTCAGCACGCCGATGCCGCGCTATGAGTTCCCCGGCCTGGTGCCCGGGGACCGCTGGTGCGTGACCGCGGCGAACTGGCTGCGCGCGCATTTCGACGGCGCGGCCGCCTACGTGGTGCTCGCGTCCACGCACGAGCGCGCCCTCGACGTCGTTCCGCTGGAGATACTCCGCGAGCACGCGATCGACGTCCCGCCAGACCCCGGATCGCTCGGCACCGCCTGACCCGTACGATGCTCTGGCCCGCATGGGCCAGATGCCTGGACTGACCCGCCGAAGATGGATATATCTGGGTCGAACTGGCAATCGGCGTGATCGGCGGGACAATGACAT
>JAJYTW010000366.1 GCA_021792855.1 Actinomycetes bacterium | reverse complement strand
GCTGGCGGTTCAGCCACTCGGGCGCGGGCACCGCCATGTGGTTGGGGACTACATCGACGATCACGCCGAGGCCGTGGGCGCGGAAGCGCCGCACCATGTCGGTAAAGGCCGCTCGCCCGCCCAGATCGTCCGATAGCCGGGAGTGGTCGACCACGTCGTAGCCGTGCCGCGAGCCAGGGACGGCCTGCAGCACCGGCGACAGGTAGACGTCCGTCACGCCGATCGTGGCCAGGTAGTCAGCCACGCCGCCGGCCGCGGCGAAGCCGAAGCCGGCGTGCAGTTGCAGGCGGTAGGTGGACACCGGGACCCTGTGGGCGGCGTCAGGCACGGCGCAGCACCTGGACCGAGCGGCTGACCATGCTGATCGCGTCGCCCGGCTTGACGGCAGGTTGGTCATCGGCCAGACCGTCCGGACCGGCAGTGTCGAGTACTCGCAGCCACTCCTCGCCGTACAAAGCGGGCGGGACGACGAAGTCCAGGTCGCTCTCGCTGGCGTGCAGCAGCAGCAGGAACGAGTCGTCCCTGATCCGCTGGCCCCGACGGTCCGGCTCGGTGATCGCGTCCCCGTTCAGGAACACCGTGAGCGACTTGGCGAAGCCGACGTCCCAGTCCTCGTCGGTCATCTCCTCGCCGGCCGGAGTGAACCAGGCGATGTCCCCGAGGCGGGAGCGCACGCCCCTGATCGACGTGCCGCGGAAGAACCGGCGCCGCCGGAGCACCGGGTGGCCGGCCCGCAGGCGGATCAGGGCGCTGGTGAACGCCGTCAGGTCGCCGGCGTCCGGGTCACCGGTGTCCGGGTCGCCGGCCCGCCCGCCGGTGTCCGGGTCACCGGCCTGCCTGCCGGGCCAGCGCAGCCAGGAGATCTCGTTGTCCTGGCAGTAGGCGTTGTTGTTGCCCCGCTGGGTGTGCCCAAGCTCGTCGCCGGCCAGCAGCATCGGGATGCCCTGGGAGAGCAGCAGGGTGGCGAGGAAGTTGCGCCGCTGCCGGCGCCGGAGCGCGGTCACGTCCGGGTCGCCGGTCTCCCCTTCGGCGCCGCAGTTCCAGGACCGGTTGTCGTCGGTGCCGTCCCGGTTATCCTCCCCGTTCGCCTCGTTGTGCTTGCGGTCGTAGGAGACGAGGTCGGCCAGGGTGAAGCCGTCGTGCGCGGTCACGAAGTTCACCGAGGCCACGGGCCGGCGCCCGTCGGCGTCGTACAGGTCGCTCGATCCGGTCAGCCGGGAGGCGAACTCGGGCAGGGTGGCCGGCCGGCCGCGCCAGAAGTCGCGGACCGTGTCCCGGTACTTGCCGTTCCACTCGGTCCATAGCGGCGGGAAGTTGCCGACGTGATAGCCGCCCTCGCCCACGTCCCACGGCTCGGCGATCAGCTTGACCTGGGAGACCACCGGGTCCTGCTGCACCATGTCGAAGAACGCCGACAGCCGGTCTACCTCGTGGAACTGCCGGGCGAGCGAGGCGGCCAGGTCGAAGCGGAAGCCGTCGACGTGCATCTCGAGCACCCAGTACCGCAGCGAGTCCATGATCATCTGGAGCACGTGCGGGTGCCGCATCAGCAGGCTGTTGCCGGTGCCCGTGGTGTCCAGGTAGTAGCGCGGGTCGTCGTCGGCGAGGCGGTAGTAGGCGGAGTTGTCGATGCCGCGGAAGCTCAGCGTCGGGCCGAGATGGTTGCCCTCCGCGGTGTGGTTGTAGACGACGTCGAGGATCACCTCGATGCCCGCCTCGTGCAGGGCCCGGACCATCGCCTTGAACTCCGGCACCTGCTCACCGGCGGTGCCGTTCGCCGCGTACCCGTGGTGCGGCGCGAAGAAGCCGATGGTGTTGTACCCCCAGTGGTTCGACAGCCCGCGATCCGCCAGCACGCTGTCGCTCACGAACTGGTGCACGGGCATCAGTTCCACGGTGGTGACGCCCAGCCTCAGCAGGTGGCTGATCACCGCGGGGTGCGCCAGCCCCCGGTAGGTGCCCCGATCGGACTCCGGCAGGTCAGGGTGCAGCCGGGTGAGGCCGCGCACATGCGCCTCGTAGATCACGGTCTCGTCGTAGGGGACCCGCGGCGGGCGGTCGATGTCCCAGTCGAAATACGGGTTGACCACCACGCCGCGGGGCACGAACGGCGCGGAGTCCGCGTCGTTGCGCTCGTCCGGGCTGCCGAACGGGTACCCGAAGACGGCCGGGTCCCACCGGACCGGGCCGTCGATCGCCTTCGCATACGGATCGATCAGCAGCTTGGCCGGGTTGCACCGGTGCCCGGCCGCCGGATCGTACCGGCCGTGCACCCGGTAGCCGTAGCGCTGACCCGGCCCGACGCCCGGCAGGTAGCCGTGCCAGACCAGCGCGTCGACTTCGGGCAATGGCACCCGGGTCTCGCCGCCGCCGCCGTCGTCGAACAGGCACAGCTCAACCTGGTCGGCGACCTCGGAGAAAAGCGCGAAGTTGGTACCCGCGCCGTCGTAGCTGGCGCCCAGCGGATAGGGCCCGCCCGGCCACAGTTCTACCTCAGCCCTTGCTGCCACGTTGCCTGCCTCGCCCCTGGGTGCCGGTAATGCCGGGTCCTGGCTTCCCCATACCGACGCGATCAATCGGGTGCCGACTAGCCTTTAAGACCATGAGCGGTGAGCGCAGTGTCGTCGTGCGGCGAGGCGAGGATCAGGTAGCCGAGATCTGCCTGAACCGCCCGGCGGCGATGAACGCGCTGGACACTGCCACGCTGGTGCTGCTCGACCGGTACTGCACCGAGGTTGGCGCCGATCCCGGGGTCCGCGCGGTGGTGCTGTGGGCGGCCGGCGAGCGCGCGTTCT
>JAJYTW010000365.1 GCA_021792855.1 Actinomycetes bacterium | reverse complement strand
CACCTGGTACGGGCACGACCCGGCCAAGTTCGAGGAGTTCCGGCGCCGGTATGTTGCCGAGCTTTCCCGGCCCGCCGCGGCGGAGGCGGTCGCCCGGTTGCGGGCCGCGGCTGCGGAGCACCCGGTGACGCTGCTCACCGCGAGCAAGGACCTTGAGCTGAGCCAGGCCGCCGTGCTCGCCGAACTGCTGCGCGAGAAGCCGTAGCCGGGGCGCGCCCGGTCCGGGCGCCTGACGGCTACCGGCCGGGCTGCTCGCCATGCCCGGCCTGGGTGCCGGATCCGGTCTGACTGCCGGATTCGGTCCGGCCGCCTCGGGTAGCGCTGTCGGCTGGCTCGGCGGCGTCGCCGGGCCAGGTGCCGTCGCCGTGGCCGGTCAGGGTGGCGATGCACAGCGCGGGCTCGACGAACGGCTCAAGTCGGTCGGCGGTGACCGGCGCCCGCATCCGGTCCAGTGCCCCGCGCATCAGCCCGAGGTGCAGCGAGCAGATCACCTCACTGTGCCGTTCGGCCACCTCACGGAACGGGCACTGGCGCAGGTGCACCTGAAACTGGCCGGCCTCCGGCCCGGACGCGGCCTGCGGCGAGAACCCCAGGTCCGCCAGGATCCCGACGAGCCTGTCGACCGCGCCGGCGGCGGTCTGCCGCTGGTACGGCGGCGGCTGGTCGGTGAGGTAGGCGCCCCACTCGCGGCCGGCCTCCTCCGAGCCCCTGGCCGGGTCCGGCATGGTGCCTGCGATCAGGCTGGTCAGCATCTCGGCCAGGAGCCGGTAACGCCGCGGCCCGGCGGGCCCGTCCGCGACGGCGCGGTAGCCGATCCGGGGCCTGCCAGGGGTCTCGCGCTCCTCGGTCTCCCGGGTGGCGAGGCCGGCCTCGACCAGCGCCTCGAGGTGGAACCGCGCCGTGTTGGGGTGCAGCCCCATCCGCTGCGCGATGTCGCGGACGCCGAGCGGGCCGTCTGCCGTGCGCAGCATGTCGAGTACGTCGGCCCGGCTGCGACCGAGGGGAGACGTGTCCTCGGGTGCCAGGAGCTGCTCTGCGTCCATGGGCTCATTTTATATCAATGACGGTAGTAGAAATTAGCGGCATCGCCGGTATCCGGCGCGGCGCGCCCGCCGGGGCGACCCGGCGCTGCCCGGCTCAGGCAGCGGCCGTCAGCCGGGCCCGCGTGCTTCCCGGCTCAGGCAGCGGCCGTCAGCCGGGCCCGCGTGCTTCCCGGCTCAGGCAGCGGCCGTCAGCCGGGCCCGCGTGCTTCCCGCGCCGGCGAGTTCGGCCAGGTAGCGGAGCCCGTCCAGGCCGGGCCGGGCGACCAGGTCCGGGCCGATGACCGTCGGCACGATCGGGCCGGGCAGGGCCAGCCAGTCGTGCCGCCACCGCCGGATCCGCTGCCAGCCGTCCGTGCTGAGCGGCCCGCCGTCCGCCTGAATCGTCCCACCCGACCGGCGGGTGATCCGGGTGAGATCCGGATCCTGGATCAGTCTGCTGGGGATGTCCGGGCTCGCTAGCTGGTCGGTGACGTCCTCCGGCGGCCACATCGCCGCCGTGACCAGGCGGCGCACCTCGTAGCCGCTGCTCAGGTTCGCGCCGTCCACCCAGATCGCGCGGAACACGGCCCGCCGCAGTTGATCGGCCACCCCGTCGCTGATCGCCTCGGCGTAGGCGGCGGTCGCCGCCATCGTGTTGCTGACCACGGTTGGCGGGCCGGCCGGGGCGCGTTCCGCCGTCAGCGCGAGTGCCGTGACCTCCGCGATCTCGCGGTCCCAGTCGACTGGGCTAGCCGCCAGCCGGAGGCCGGTGGCCGGGAGTTCCCGGTCATGCTCGACGGCCCGCCAGTCCACGGCGATCCCGGACCTAATCAGCCGGTCGGCTCGCTGGCTGGCCAGATAGGAGTACGGGCAGTTGAAGTCCCCGTAGACGATCACGTTCATCACGACCTCCTCCAAGGTCAGCGGCGCGGGACCGGTCTAGTCGCCGGGCCCGCGCCGCGCTCAGGCCAGGACTTGTCCTGACCGCTAGTGCCGCGGCGGAAGGGCGGCCACGAGCGGGGTGTCGGCACCGGTCGCGCCGAGCCTGGCAGCGCCGCCCGGCGATCCGATCGGCTCGCCGCGCCCGGGCAGCGGCGCGGCGAAGAAGGCCGCGTTCTCCTCCCGGTAGCCCTGCCACGCGTCCGGCAGGTCATCCTCGTAATAGATGGCCTCCACCGGGCAGGCCGGCTCGCACGCTCCGCAGTCCACGCACTCGTCGGGCTGGATGTACAGCATCCGGTCGCCCTCGTAGATGCAGTCGACCGGGCACTCCTGAACACACGCCCGGTCCAGCACATCTACGCACGGCTCAGCGATCACATAGGTCATCTCATGCCTCTCCTCCCCAGGTTCTTGTTGCACTGGAACCATCGTTGCTAGTTTAAATGACTAAGATTGTAAAAACAATCCCGGGGGCGGGGTGTCGGGGCGGGGTGCCGGGGCGGGGTGACGGGGTGCCGGGGTGGCGAGGTGACCGGGTGGCGAGGTGACCGGGTGACCGACTCGCCGCCCAGGTGCGCCTGAGTGCGGCTGTGCCTGAGTGCGGCTGTGCCTGAGTGGGGTGCGGCTGGTGCCGGTTCATGATCACGGAGAGTTCGGTCACGATGCCTGACCAAACTCTCCACGCTAATCGCGCAGGGCGACATCAACGGGCCGCCGTCCACAGGATCAGGCGACCGGGTGACAGTTATCCACCGGCACGAGGGACGCGGTTGGCCGGGTGGGCCCGGGTTGCGACGGTACTGGCATGCCGCCCGAGATACCGCCAGCCTGCCG
>JAJYTW010000084.1 GCA_021792855.1 Actinomycetes bacterium | reverse complement strand
GATTTCAGGCGCTGCGTTGGGCGCTCACGCCGATCGCGGTTATCCTGGCCGCCGCCGCGCTGCTGCCTCCCGGCGGCACCGCCGCCCGGCACTACGTCTATGCCGAGGCGATCCAGTTCCTGGTGCTGGCCGTCGTCGTGCCTGCTCTGCTCGTGCTCGGCGGGCCCTGGCGGCTGCTCGGCGAGCGGGGCACCAGTCGGTTGCTGGCGGCCAGGGACCGGCGGCCCGGGGCGGCCCGGGCGCTGATCCCGCTGATCGCGTTCATCGCCATCGCGCTGTTCTGGCGGCTTCCTGTCACGGTCAACGCGCTGGTTCGGTCTCCGCTGCTGGTGGTCGTCGAGGCCATCACGCTGATCGGCGCGGGGTGCGCGCTGTGGCTGGAGATCGTGCCCTCCTCGCCGCTGCGCCCGCGCACCACCCGGCCGCAGCGGGCCGCGCTCGCAGCCTTCCCGATGTGGGCCATCTGGATCACCGCTTACATCATGGGCTTCTCCCGTGCCGTCTGGTTCACCTCGTTCGCCCAGGCGACCGGCCACGGCATGGGAATGATCGCGGACCAGGAGATCGCGGCCGTCGTGCTGTGGATCGTGCCCGGACTCGCGTTCATCCCGGTCGTCTACTACTCGCTGATCACGTGGCTGCGGGACAACTCGGCCCGGAGCGACGAGCGTTCCCGGGCTGTCGCCGCCGACGCCGGGCAGCAGGGCCCGGCGCCGCGCCCGCCGCGCCCGCCGCGAGGCTGGCGCCTGCCCGAGGTGTAACGCCACCGCGGGCCGGCCGCCGACCAGCGACGACACCGTCGCGCCGGCCGCCGAAACACTGTTTCGCTAGCGACATTTCTAGTAATGTCCACCTCGCGCGACCCCGGTCACGGCGGCGAGCCCGGCCGGGCGGCCATGCAGGTCAGCTAGCAGGAAGGCCAGCCAATGACCCGGGCGACCGACGCAGTGCAACCCGCCGGTTCCGCGCCCTCGATCACCGCGGTCGAGCATCGCGGCATCGAGTACATCCCGCGCAGCGAGCGGTGGGGTAAACCGGCCAACCTGTTCTGGATGTGGGCAGGCGCCGTCTGGAACGTCGAGTTCCTCGTCTACGGCGTGCTCGGGGTGGTGATCTTCGGGCTGTCGTTCACCCAGGCTGTCGTGATCATCGTGCTCGGCAACCTCACCTACGTGCTGACCGGCCTGGCCAGCCTGCAGGGTCCGCGGGCGGGGACCACCTGCTTCGGGGTCAGCCGGGCCGCCTTCGGCCCGAACGGCAACCGGGTGCCGTCCTTCTTCAACTGGATCACCCAGGTCGGTTTCGAGATCGAGGGCATCGCGCTGATCGTGTTCGCGGGTATCGCGCTGGCGAACGAGGGCGGGATGAAGACGGTCCCGACCTGGCTCAAGGTCGTGTTCCTGGTGGTCGCTGTCGCCATCCAGGCCGTCCTGCCATTGCTCGGGCACGCCGCCGTGCTGAAGGTGCTGCGGATCCTGGCGCTGCCATTCGTGGTGCTGTTCGCCATCATGGCCACCTTCGTGGCGCATCGCTATCACTCCACGGCCGCCGCCGGGGCTAGCTGGGGGGCGATGACGATCTTCCTGGCCCTGGTGATCTCGGCCGGCGGCCTGGGCTGGACCGAGAACGGCAACGACTACTCCCGCTACCTGCCGCCGTCGACCAGCAAGAAGTCGATCGTGCTCGCGGTCGCGCTGGGCACCGGGATCCCGTCGGTGCTGCTCGAGGTCCTCGGCGCCGCCCTCGGCAGCGAACTGCCGAAGTCCGCCGAGACCACCGTGACCGGGCTGACGTCCGGGTTCCCCGGCTGGTTCGTGGTGCCCTACCTGATCTTCGCGATCGTCCAGTTGTTCGCGATCAACACGCTGGACCTGTACTCCTCGGGCGTCACCCTGCAGTCGCTGGTGCCCAGGCTGCACCGGATCGCCTGCGTGGCCATCGACACCGTGATCTGCTTCGGCGTCGCGGCCTACGCGATCTTCTCGTCCAGGTTCTACAGCCTGCTGTCGGACTTCCTGCTGTTCATCATCTTGTGGCTGGGGCCGTGGTGCGCGATCTACCTGATCGACTCCTGGCTGCGGAAGAACCGGTACGACTCCGAGTCGCTGCTGAACGTCAGCGGCGGCCGGTACTACCGGAACGGCGGGTTCCACTGGCCCGCGCTGATCGCCCAGTTCCTCGGGATGGGCGCGGCGGCGCTCTGGCTGAACGCGTACTCCCCGTACGTCGGATACTTCGCCGGCCGGTACGGCGGGCCTCTCGGGTCCGACTTCAGCGTCTTCATCGGGCTGTTCGTCGGCGGGGCGGTGTACTGGGCGCTGGCCGGCCGGTCGGTCCGCCGGGATGGCGCGGCGACCCCGGAGCCGGTCAGCTAGCCCGGCTGATATTCAGAGCGTGGTGGTATCTCGGCGAATGCGGCTGAGAATCCGCCACGATCATGGAGTTTGGGCCAGGCACTTGCCTTGAGTCCGGTTATCGAGAGAACCTGACCGGGTGACCGGGCTGGCGGAGTTCAACGACCTGACCGACTCGGCGGCGCGGCGCGAACTCCTCGCCTGCTGTAACGCGGCCACCTGGGCGGATGCGGTGGCCTCGGGGCGTCCCTACACCTCGGCCGAGGACCTGCTCGCCGCGTCCGACCGGGCGGTGGCCGCGCTCAGCCAGGCCGACCTCGCCGAGGCGCTGGCCGGCCATCCGCGAATCGGCGACCGGGCTCTGACCGGCCCGTCGGCCAGGGAGCAGGCGGGAGTCAGCGCCGCCGATCCGGATCTGGCCGACCGCCTGGCCGCCGGGAACGCCGAGTACGAGCGCAGGTTCGGGCACATCTACCTGGCCTGTGCCACCGGCCGGGACGCGGCCAGCCTGCTCGCCTTCCTGCGGCAGCGCCTGGCCAACGATCCGGACACCGAATGGCGGGTGGTGGCCGGCGAACTGGCCAAGATCAACCAGATCCGGCTGCGCGCCCTGGTCGACTCCCGCCCGTCCGGGGCCGTCCCGGTCGGCTCGGTCGGCCCGGTTGGCCCGGTCGGCTCGGTCGGCTCGGAGATCAGCACCCACGTGCTCGACGCGGTTACCGGAACCCCGGCCAGCGGGGTCGTGGTCCGGCTCGAGCGGTCCGGGGGCGGCGAGATCGGCCGCGCTAGCACCAGCGCGGACGGCCGGATCTCCGGCTTCGGCGTCGGCGCCGTTCCGGCCGGGACCTACCGGCTGGTCTTCGAGACCGGGCCATACCTGGCCGCTACCCACGCCAGGGCCGGCGGCGGCGAGCCGTTCTACCCCGAGGTCGCGGTCACCTTCGCCGTGGACGGGCAGCGGCCGCGATATCACGTTCCGCTGCTGCTCGGGCCGTACTCCTACACCACCTACCGAGGGAGCTGAGGCGATGGGCATCGTCCTGGGCGACGATCAGTACGGCAAGGCCGAGACCAGGGTGGTCAGGATCTACCGGGACACCGACCGGCACGAGATCCGCGACCTGAACGTCTCGACCGCGCTGCGCGGCGCCTTCGCCGCCGCCTACCTGGCCGGCGACCAGGCGAACGTGCTGCCGACCGACAGCCAGAAGAACACCTGCTTCGCCTACGCCAGGTCGCACGGCGTCGGCGCGATCGAGGATTACGCGCTGACCCTGGCCGATCACTTCACGCAGGACATCGAGCCGGTCACGGCCGCCCAGGTCGCCGTGGACGAGTACCGCTGGGAGCGGGTCGCGGTGCACGGCGTGCCGCACGCGCACACGTTCGTCCGGGCCGGTCACGAGGTGCGGACGACGACGGTCACGGTCGAGGCCGGGGAAGCCGGGGAAGCCGGGGAGGCCGGCGGCCGGTGGGTGATCTCCGGCCTGCGGGACCTGATCGTGCTGAAATCGACCGGCTCGGAGTTCGCCGGGTTCCTGACCGACAGGTACACCACGCTCGCCGAGACCGACGACCGGATCCTGGCGACCTCGCTGACCGCCCGCTGGCGGTACGCCGGCACCGACGTGGCCTGGGACGACGCGTTCGCCCAGATCCGGCAGATCCTGCTGGAAAGGTTCGCGGTGCTGCACAGCAAGGCGCTGCAGCAGAGCCTGTGGGAGATGGGCTCGGCCGTCCTCGCCGCCAGGGAGGACATCGCGGAGATCCGGCTGTCGGCGCCGAACAAGCACCATTTCCTGGTGGACCTGACGCCGTTCGGCCTGGACAATCCCGGCGAGGTGTTCTACGCCGCGGACCGGCCGTACGGTCTGATCCAGTGCGCGGTCGGCCGGGACGGCGCCCCGCCGGCCGGCCCGGCCTGGGCCGGGCCGGGTACCTTCTGCTGAGGGCCGGACCCCGTCGGCCAGACCCCCGCCGGCCGGTGCCGGTCGGCGTTCGTCGGAGGTGTGCATGGAGTTCCTGCGCCCGGAGAGCCTGGGCGAGGCGCTGGCCGCCAGGGCGGCCCATCCCGAGGCGGTGCCGCTGGCCGGCGGGACCGACGTGATGGTCGAGCTGAACTTCGCCCGGCGCCGGCCGGCCGCCCTGCTCGACCTGACCAGGGTCGGCGAGCTGACCGGCTGGCACGCCGACGGCGGGACGGTGCGGGTCGGGGCCGGCGTCACCTACGCGGAACTGACCGGCGAGCGGGCCAGCGGCGGGCAGACGGCGCTTGGTCGGCTGCTGCCCGGCCTGGCGATGGCGGCCAGGACGGTCGGCTCGCCGCAGATCCGCAACCGGGGCACGATCGGCGGGAACCTCGGCTCGGCCTCGCCGGCCGGTGACTGCCACCCGGTGCTGCTCGCCTCCGGCGCGAGCGTGGAGGCGGCCTCGGTCCGCGGCCGGCGGCAGGTGCCGATCGACGACTTCTTCACCGGCGTTAAGCGGAACGCGCTCGCGCCCGATGAGCTGATCACGGCGGTGCTGGTCCCGGCGCCCGGCGGTCCTGAGCAGTTCGCCAAGATCGGTACCAGGAACGCGATGGTGATCGCGGTGGCGGCGTTCGCGATCGTCCTCGACCCGGTCCGGCGCCGGGTCGGCACCGGGATCGGGTCGGCGGCGCCGACGCCGGTTCGGGCGGTCGCGGCCGAGCGACTGCTGGCCGGGGCGCTGGCGGGCGACGGGTTGTGGGAGTCCCGCGGCCCGCTGCCCGAGCAGGTGGTCACCGAGTTCGGCCAGGCGGTGAGCGCCGCCGCCAGCCCGATCGACGACGTGCGCGGCACCGCCGGGTACCGGAAGCAGGCGCTGGCGGTGCTCGCCAGCCGGACGCTGGGCTGGGCCTGGCGGGACTACCGGGCCGCCGGCCAGCAGGCGGGGAGAGGCTGATGAACTCATGCGGATAACTGCGACGGTCAACGGCACCACGCACCAGGCCGACGACGTCTGGCCGGGCGAGAGCCTGCTGTTCGTGCTCCGGGAGCGGATGGGCCTGCCCGGCTCGAAGAACGCCTGCGAGCAGGGCGAGTGCGGCTCCTGCACGGTGTACCTGGACGGCGTGCCGGTCTGCGCCTGCCTGGTCGCGGCCGGCCAGGCGGACGGCAGGCAGATCGTCACCGTCGAGGGACTCGCGGCCGGCGGGGCGCTGCATCCGGTGCAGCAGGCGTTCATCGATGCCGGGGCGGTGCAGTGCGGCTTCTGCACGCCCGGACTGCTGGTCGCCGCGCACGACCTGCTGGCCCGCGACCCCAGTCCGTCGGAGGCGGACGTGCGGGAGGCCCTGGCCGGGAACCTGTGCCGGTGCACGGGGTACGAGAAGATCCTCGACGCCGTCCGCCTGGCCGCCGCCAGGCTGGCTGCCGGACCCGGGGGAGACGGCGCGTGACCATGTTCGTCCTGGCCGGGTGCTACGTCGTGACCATGAACGGCGAGCGGGCCGAGTACGCCAGCGGCTACGTGGCGGTGCGCGGCAACCAGATCGCCGCCGTGGGACCGGGGCCGGTCCCCGGGGAGTTCGACCACGCCCAGGTCATCGACGCCTCCGGCTGCCTGGTCACCCCGGGGCTGGTGAACACTCACCATCACCTGTATCAGTGGGCGACCCGCGGCCGGGCGGTGGACTCGACGCTGTTCCAGTGGCTGACCGAGCTCTATCCGGTCTGGGCCAGGATCGACGCGGCCGTCGTGGCGGACGCCGCGACCGCGGCCCTGGCCTGGCTCGCCCGGACCGGGTGCACCACGAGCACCGACCATCACTACGTGTTCCCGCGCGGCGGCGGCGACGTGCTCGGCGCGACGATCGGCGCTGCCCGGGCCGTCGGCGTGCGCTTCCACCCGACCCGCGGCTCGATGGATCTCGGCGCGTCGGCCGGCGGCCTGCCGCCCGACGACGTGGTCGAGGACATTGACGCGATCCTGGCCGGGACCGAGCACGCGATCGCCGCCTTCCACGACCCCGCGCCCGGGTCGATGGTGCGGCTCGGGGTCGCCCCGTGCTCCCCGTTCTCGGTGACCGGCGAGCTGATGGCCGCCTCGGCCGCCCTCGCCAGGAAGCACGGGCTGCGGCTGCACACCCATCTCGCGGAGACGACCGACGAGGACGACTTCTGCGCTGAGCGGTTCGGCTGCCGGCCGGCCGAGTACCTGGACTCGCTTGGCTGGCTCGCCGATGACGTCTGGCTGGCGCACGGCGTGCACCTGGACGATGCCGCGATCGGCAGGCTGGCCGCGACCGGCACCGGGGTGGCGCACTGCCCGTCGTCCAACGCCCGGCTCGGCGCCGGGATCGCCCGTACGTCCGCGCTGCTCGCGGCGGGCGTGCCGGTCGGCCTCGGCGTGGACGGTGCGGCGTCGAACGAGGAGGCGTCGCTGATCGGCGAGGTCCGGCAGGCGGTGCTGATGGCGCGTGCGGCCGGCGGGCCGCGGGCGCTGACCGTGCGGCAGTCGCTGGAGCTTGCCACCCTCGGCGGGGCCGCCCTGGTCGGCCGCTCTGATGAGATCGGCTCGCTGGAGCCCGGGAAGCTAGCCGACCTCGCGGTCTGGCGGCTGAACGAGCTTGCCAGCGCCGACATCGCCGATCCGGTGGCCGCGCTGGTGCTTGGCCCGCGCCCGCCGCTCGACCTGCTGGTCGTGAACGGCGAGGTGGTGGTTGAACGCGACCAGGTGGTGACCGTCGACGAGCGGGCCGCGACCGCGGCTGCGGTCCGCGCGGCGGCCGCCCTGCGCGGCTAGATCCGGCGGCCTGCCCGGCGCCGGGCATCGGGGATGGCTGGCAGGCGTGCGATCCCCGCCGCCGCGGCGCATCCTGGGAGAGTGCCGGACGACATCGTCACATTCGGATCGCCGCGCGGCGGGCCCGGCCGGACCGGGCGGAGCGCCAGCGAGGTCATGCGGGCGCTGTTCCTGGCCGGCCACGCCGACCTGGTGCGGGTCGCGTGGCAGGTCACCGGCGACCAGGCGGCCGCCGAGCGGATTGTCCGGCAGGCCTGCCTGCGGTTGTGGCGGGACCTGGACCGGCCGGGACGCCGCCGGGCGGCGGCTGGCGCGGACTCCGGCGCCCTGCTCGGGGACGAACTGCGGCGCGCGGTGCTCCGGCTGGCAAGGGACCGCCCGGCCGGAGCCGGTCGGACGGTCCGCGCCGCCGTGCCCGCCGAGCCGGGCGGGCCCGCCGAGCCGGACACCGAGCGAGCCTGGGCCGAACTCGCCGGACTGCGGGCCGGGTACCTGGCCGGACGGCGGCGGCGGCGCAGGCGAGTCGGTGGCGCTGCCGCCGCCGTGCTGGCCGTGGCGGCGGCCGCGGTCGCCGCGGTTCGGCTCACCGCCCCGCACCAGGCCGCGCTGGCCAGCGGGCCCGGCGGGGCACCGGGCCCGGCAGCCGCCGCCGGCGGGCCGGCCGGCCAGCCTCGGCTCTACCCTGGTGCCGTTGCCGCGCATATCCCGATTGGCGGCGTACTCGCGCTGGCCGGGGACCGCACCGCGATCTGGGTGATCCGGGCCCTGCCGCCGGCCTCCGGGCCGACCTCGTATCAGCTTGCCCGCATCGACGTCGGGACCGGCCGGGTCGCCTGGCGCCGCGACCTCGGGCGGCACCTGCCGGACTCGATCACCGCGGGCGCCAGCGGAGTCTGGCTGACCACCGGCCGCAGCGAGGCGGCCGGCCAGATCGAGCGGTTCAACCCGGTCACCGGGAGGTCGGCCGGCGTCCTGCATCTGCCGGCCGGGCCGTGCACGTCGGTGACGCTGGTGGCTGGTCGGCTGATCGCGCAGTGCTACGCGCCCGGCGCGCCCGGGGTCGTGTTCCTCAGGGTCGACCCGGTCACCGGGCACGTGAGCTGGCGGGCTAGCCCGACCTCAAGCCGGATCTTCGCGGTCGCGGCCGGGCCGCGGAGCGTCTGGTACGACGTCGGCTACTCGGGCATCTACGGACTGGTCCGCACGGCACGCGGCGGGGTCAGGCGGGTCACCGTCTACCGGCAGCACGACCCGGTGAACTTCGCCTACACCCGCGCGCTGACCTATGCCGACGGCGCCGTCTGGGTGCTGAACAGCGACGAGAACGTCGCCGAGATCGACCCGGCGACCGGACGGGTGACCCGCTCCTTCAGCTATCGCAGCTACGACCCGGCTCAGGCGGGCGGCCTGGACTTCTTCGCCGTCAGCGACCGGTCGCTGTGGTTCCTCGACGACGGCTACCCGTTCAGCGGCGTGCTCCGGGTCAGCGCCGTGACCGGACGGCAGGCCGGTGGCGTCCCCGGGATCCCGCCCGGTGCGTGCCTGGCGGCGTGCAGCCAGATCTACGCGACGCCGGGGTCGATCTGGGTCCCGACCGGATCGGCCCTGGTCCGGATCGTCCCGGCCAGGGTCGGGCGGTAGCGTGAGCCGCCACTGGCGGCATCGCCGCGATTGCGGGCACTATCGGATGGGCCGGGCCACCGGGATAGCGTTCCGGTGGGCTCGCGGCCGGAAACCGGAGGGACGGACTGTGGGGAGCGTGCGGAGATGACCACGTCGGGGCGCGAACCGGGCCGCGAACCGGGGCAGTCCGGCCTGCTGGCGCCCGCCGGACGTGCGCCGTCCCGGCCGCGCCGGGCGCCGGACGGGGTGCCCGCCGAGGCCGACCGGCCCGGTGCGGGGGAGACCGCGGGCATCGGGACGAGCGTCCGCCGTCCGGACGGCCGGCTCAAGGTGACCGGCGAGTTCGCCTACGGCAGCGACCTGTGGATGGACGGCATGCTCTGGGGGGTGACCCTGCGCAGCCCGCATCCGCACGCCAGGATCCGGTCCGTCCAGATCGGCGAGGCGCTCGCCACCACGGGCGTGCACGCCGTGCTCACCAGCGCTGACGTGCCCGGTCAGAACGCCTACGGGCTGGAGCACGCCGACCAGCCCGTGCTCGCCGCCGACCTGGTCAGGTACGCCGGCGAGCCGGTGGCCCTGGTGGCGGCCGACCACCCGGAGACCGCCAGGCTGGCCGCCAGCCGGATCATGGTCGACTACGAGGTGCTGCCGCCGGTCACCGACCCGGTGGCCGCGCTCGCGCCGGACGCCCCGGCCCTGCATCCGGGCGGCAACCTGGTCAGGCACCTGAAGATCCGCAAGGGCGACCCGGAACCGACGGCGGACGTGGTCGTGGCCGGCAGCTATCAGATCGGCATGCAGGACCAGGCCTTCCTGGGTCCGGAGGCCGGGCTGGCCGTCCCGGACGGGGCCGGCGGCGTCGAGTTGTTCGTCTCCACCCAGTGGCTGCACGTGGACCAGCGGCAGATCTGCGCCGCGCTCGGCCTGCCGGCCGAACGGGTCCGGCTGGTGCTGGCCGGGGTCGGCGGCGCGTTCGGCGGGCGCGAGGACCTGTCCATGCACGTGCACGCCTGCCTGCTCGCGCTGCACACCGGCAAGCCGGTCAAGATGGTCTACAGCCGCGAGGAATCGTTCTTCGGGCACGTGCACAGGCACCCGGTCTGGATCGACTACGAGCACGGCGCCAGTTCCGACGGCACGCTGGTCTACGTCACGGCGACGATGCACCTGGACGGCGGGGCGTACGCGTCGAGCACGCCGGCCGTGGTGGGCAACGCGGGCACGATGGGCGCGGGACCGTATGTCGTTCCCAACGTCCGGATCGATGCCTACGGCGTCTACACCAACAACCCGCCGTGCGGGGCGATGCGCGGCTTCGGCTCGGTGCAGGCCGCCTTCGGCTACGAGGCCCAGATGGACAAGCTCGCGGCCGCGCTCGGCATGGACCCGGTCGAGTTCCGGTGCAAGAACGCGATGCGGATGGGCAGCGAGGGGCCGACCGGGCAGGTGCTGGACAGCCCGGCCCCGGTCGCCGAACTGCTCCGGCGGGTGCAGCGGATGCCGCTGCCGGAGTCGGGGTCCGCGGACCTGCGCTCGCTGCCCGGGGGAGTTGGCAACACCACGCACGGCGAGGGCATCGTCCGCGGGATCGGCTACGCCGTCGGGTACAAGAACGTCGGCTTCTCCGAGGGCTTCGACGACTACTCCACCGCACGGGTCCGGCTGGAACTGACCGGCGGTGAGCCGGTGGTGACCGTGCACACCGCCGCCGCCGAGGTCGGGCAGGGACTGGTCACCATCGAGCAGCAGATCTGCCGGACCGAACTCGGCGTCGGCACCGTGGTCGTGGTGCCCAAGGACACCTCGGTCGGCTCCGCCGGCTCCACCTCGGCGTCCCGGCAGACCTACGTGACCGGCGGCGCGGTCAAGGCTGCCTGCGAGGCGGTCCGTGAGCGACTGCTCGCGCGGGTCAGGGAACGGGGCGAGCGGGAGCTAGCCGGACTGCGCCTGGCGGACGGCCTGGTGCTCGCCGACGGGGCCGGGCCGGTCGGCGCGATCGGCGAGTTCCTCGACGCCGGGCCGATCGAGGAGACCGTGCAGTGGCGGCACCGGCCGACCCAGCCGATCGACCCGGAGACCGGTCAGGGTTTCGCGCACGTGCAGTACGCGTTCGCCGCGCACCGGGCGGTGGTCGACGTCGACACCGAGCTTGGCCTGGTCAAGGTCGTCGCCCTGGACTGCGCCCAGGACGTCGGCCGGGCGCTGAACCCGCAGGCGGTCGTCGGCCAGATTCAGGGCGGCTCCGCGCAGGGCCTGGGACTGGCGGTGATGGAGGAGATCCAGGTGCGGGACGGGCTGATCGCGAACCCGTCGTTCACCGACTACCTGATCCCCACCATCCTGGACGTCCCGCCGATGCGGATCGACGTCCTCGAGTACCCCGACCCGCACGCGCCGTACGGGGTCCGCGGCGTCGGGGAGCCGCCGACGATCTCCTCCGGGCCCGCCGTGGTCGCCGCCATCCGGGCGGCGACCGGACGGGACCTCGCCAGGGTTCCGGTCCGGCCCGAGCACATCGCGGGGCCGGCGTGACCGAGCCTGGCGGTGCCGCGGCGATCGCGGCCGAACTGGACGGACTGCTGGCCGAGGACGACGCCGAGCGGGCCGCGGGCTACCCAGGCGAGCGGCCCGGCCGGCAGCCGGTGCACACGGCCTACCTGCCCGCCGACCGGTTCGGCCCGGACAGCGTCCGGCAGTGGGGAGCGCAGGCGCTGGCGGTGCTCGCCGAGATCGCGCCGGACCCGGCCGCGTTCGCCGGCGCGACCGGTCTCGCCGCCGGCCTGGCGGAGCGGGTGCGCCCCTTGGTCGTGGCGAAACTGGCCAGCGAGCCGGTCGAGGACCTCCGGATCGACTTCGAGGACGGCTACGGGATCCGCGGTGATGACACCGAGGACGCGCACGCCCGGGCGGCGGCCCGGGCACTCGCGACGATCTGCGCCGCGCCTGGCGCGCCGCCGTTCTGCGGGCTGCGGTGCAAGAGCCTGGAACCCGCCGGGCGGCGGCGGGCGATCGCCACCCTGGACGCCTTCATCGGCACGCTGACCGGGGCGGGGCGGCCGCTGCCGGACGGATTCGTGCTCACCCTGCCGAAGGTGACCTCGGTCGCCCAGGTCCGGGCCATGGCGGTGGCGTGCGAGCGACTGGAGGCCGCGCACGGCCTGCCGCCCGGGCGGCTGATGTTCGAGGTGCAGGTCGAGACTCCGCAGCTGATCGTCGGGGCGGACGGCACGGCCACGGTCGCCCGGTGCGTGCACGCCGCGGCGGACCGCCTGATCGGCCTGCACTACGGCACCTACGACTACAGCGCCGCGGTGGGAATCGCGGCCGCGCAGCAGAGCCTCGCCCACCCAGCGGCGGATCACGCCCGGGCGGTGATGCAGGCCGCGGCCGCGGGGACCGGGATCAGGCTCTCCGACGGATCGTCCAACGTGCTGCCGATCGGCGGGCCGGACGCGGTGGCGGCGGCCTGGCGGCTGCACGCCGGCCTGGTCCTGCGGTCCCTGGAACGCGGGTTCTACCAGGGCTGGGACCTGCATCCGGCGCAACTGGTCAGCCGGTACGCGGCCACCTTCGCGTTCTACCTCCAGGGACTGCCGGCGGCGGCCGAGCGGCTCGGCGGTTATGCCGCGCGGGCCGCCGCGGGGCTGGAAGAACCCGCCACCGCCCGCGCCCTGGCCGGCTATCTGCTCCGCGGACTGGAGTGCGGCGCGTTCGGCGAGGACGAGGTCCGCGCCGCAGCCGGGTTCGGCCGCGCCGAGCTTGTCCGGATCCGGCGCGGCGGCTTCGTGCCCGGCCGGGCGGGCACGTGAGCGCGGTGGCGGACCTCACCATCCGGGCCGACCGGGTGGTGACGCCGGACGGGATCATCCCGGCCGAGGTCGGGATCAGCGACGGCCGGATCACCGCGATCACCCCGCTGAACGGGCGGCCGGAGCCCGGGGGCGAACGAGACGGGCGGGCCGAGGGTGGCCGGCTGGTCGAGTTGGCGGCCGACGAGGTGCTGCTGCCCGGCCTGGTCGACACGCACGTGCACGTGAACGAGCCGGGCCGGACGCACTGGGAGGGCTTCGCCACCGCGACCGCGGCCGCCGCGGCCGGCGGCGTCACCACGATCATCGACATGCCGCTGAACTCGATCCCGCCGACCACCACCGTCGATGCGCTGGCGACCAAGCGGCGGGCGGCGGACGGCCGGTGCGCGGTCGACGTCGGATTCTGGGGCGGGGCGGTCCCCGGCAACGAGGCGGACCGGCCCGGCTTGCACGCGGCCGGCGTCTTCGGCTTCAAGTGCTTCACGGTCGACTCCGGCGTGCCCGAGTTCCCGCCACTGGACGACGACGGCCTGGCGGTCGCCGCCCGGCAGGTGGCCGAGCTTGGCACGACGCTGATCGTGCACGCCGAGGACGCGGCCCAGATCGCTGCCGCCGGGCCGCCATCCGGGCCCGGCTACCGGGACTTCCTGACGTCCAGGCCCGCCAGTGCCGAGGTGGTCGCGGTGACCAGGCTGATCGACCTGGCCAGGCGGACCGGGGCGCGGGTGCACATCCTGCACCTGTCCAGCGCCCAGGCGGTGCCGGTCATCGCGGCCGCCCTGGCCGACGGGGTGCCGGTGAGCGCCGAGACCTGCCCGCATTACCTTGCGCTGACCGCCGGCCAGGTCGCGCCGGGACGGACCGAGTTCAAGTGCTGTCCGCCGATCAGGGACGCGGCCAACCAGGACCTGCTCTGGGCCGCGCTGGCCGACGGCGTGATCGGCTGCGTGGTCTCCGACCACTCGCCGTGCCCGCCCGAACTGAAGCAGGCCGGTGGCGGCGATTTCGGCGCGGCCTGGGGCGGCATCGCGTCGGTGCAGCTTGGCCTGCCGGTGGTATGGACCCAGGCCAGGCAGCGGGGGCACGACCTGGCCGACGTAGCGCGCTGGATGTCGGCCGGCCCGGCCGCGCTGGCCGGCCTGGCCGCCAAGGGCGCGATCGCCCCTGGCCGGGACGCCGACCTGGTCGCGTTCGCGCCGGACGAGCCGTTCGTGGTGACCACCGACCGGCTGGCCACCAGGCACAAGCTGACCCCGTACGCGGGGACCAGGCTGTCCGGCGCGGTCCGGCGAACCTGGCTGCGCGGCCGGCCGGTCGACCAGGATCATCGCGCAGGCCGGCTGCTGGCGGCCGGGTGAGCGGCGAGGGGAGCGGGCGGTGAGTGAGGCTGCGACGGGCGGGCCGAAGCCAGGGCAGCCGGCTGGTGAGCCGGTGGGCGCCGGTCTGCTCGACCTGGCATCCCGGGCGCTCGGCGGGTCGGTGCTGTTCGCCAGCGACGAACTGTTCGCTGCGAAGGAGAACCTGATCACGCCGGGTCCGCCGGAGTTCGCGCCGGACACGTTCGGGCCGCGGGGCAAGATCTACGACGGCTGGGAGACCCGGCGCCGCCGGGAGCCTGGCCATGACCACGCGATCGTGCGGCTCGGCTGCCCGGGCATCGTGCACCAGGTGGTCGTCGACACCGCGTACTTCCGCGGCAACTACCCGCCGGAGATCTCGGTGCAGGCGGTGCGCGCCGACGGCTACCCGTCCCCGGCCGAACTCGCCGCGCTGACCTGGACGACCCTGGTGCCGCGGGTGCCCGCGCACGGCGACAGCCAGAACGCCTACCAGGTCGCCGACCGGCATCGCTGGACGCACCTGCGGCTGTCGATCTACCCGGACGGCGGGGTCGCGCGGTTCCGCGCCTACGGTGAGGTGGTGCCCGATCCGGCGTTCCTGGCCGGGACCATCGACCTGGCCGCGGCGGAGAACGGCGGGCGGGTGCTGGACTGCTCGGACGCGTTCTACTCCGCGCCGGGGAACCTGCTCATGCCGGGGATCGCGAAGGTCATGAGCGACGGCTGGGAGAACGCGCGCCGCCGCGGGCCGGGGAACGACTACGTGCTGGTCGCCCTGGCCGGGCCGGGCCGGATCCGGCACGTCACGGTGGACACCACCTGTTTCGTGGGCAATGCGCCAGGCTGGTGCGCGCTGTCCGCGGTCGGTCCGGGCGACGGCGCCGGTCCGGGCGACGGCGCCGGCCGGGGCAGCGACGCCGGCCGGGGCAGCGACAGCGCGGGCCGGGCGCGCGGGTGGCCGGAGGTCCTGCCGCGCACCCGGTTGCAGCCGGACACCAGGCACCGGTTCGCTGTGCCGGACACCGGCCCGGGTGGCCAGGCCGGCGTGGACCGGGTCCGGCTTGACGTGTTCCCCGACGGCGGCCTGTCCCGGTTGCGGATCCTCGGCGAACTCACGCCGGCCGCGCTGGACGCGGCCAGGCGGCGCTGGCTGGACACCGCGGGCTAACGGGTTGGCCATCCGGCGCCGGTCGACCCGCTAGTCCGCGTCGGCCGGGCGTCAGGCCGCCGGCTCAGCGGCGTCGGGACCCACAACTCCTGATTCGCCGGGGCTGGCTTCGGCGGTGCCGTCGGCGGGGCGGGCCTGCCGTGACTCCGACGGCATCCGGAACCTCGGCACCGGCGACGGCAGTAGCCAGAGCACCCCGGTCATGCCGCCGATCGCCGCGACCCAGAGCGTGGGCCGCAGTCCGATCGCGGTGCCCAGGAACCCGCCGACCAGCGCGCCAAGCGGTCGGGTTCCGTAGTTGACCGCCTGGAACGCGCCGTTTACCCGGGACCTGAGCGGGTCGGGAATCACCACGGCGAAGATGGCGCCGATCGTGATGTCCAGGACCATCACGCCGAAGCCCGAGCCGAACTCGGCCGCGCCGAGCATGACCAGCACCACCGGCCGCGACCCGGCTGCCAGCGGAACGAGCATCAGCGGCGCGGTGAACATCAGGCAGCCGGCGGTGAGGACCAGCCCGGACCCGAACCGGCCGGCCAGCCGATTGGTGACCACGGCGCCGAGCACGCCACCTAGCGCGCCGATGCCGAGAACCAGGCCGAGCAGTCCGGGGGCCACCCCGAGCGTGCGCGTCGCGTACAGCACGAACAGCGCGAAGAACACGAAGTTGAAGAAGTTGATCATGGAAGCGGCGAGCAGCGACGGCCGCACGATCGCCGAGGTCCTGATGAACCGCAGGCCGGCCCCGATCGATCCGGTGCCTGGCTCGGCCACCGGCGGCTCGGCCGGCCGGATCCGGCCGAGGAAGAACGCCGAGCCGAGGAACGAGAGCGCGTCCGCGACCACCGCGAACGGCGCGGTCAGCACCTGGACGAGCAGCCCGCCGATGCTCGGGCCGCCGACGAAGGACAGTGCCCGGCTGCCGTAGATCAGCGAGTTGCCGCTGACGTACTCAGGCTCGGGCACCAGGCTCACGAACAGCGTCGGGTTGGCGACCGTGAACGCGATGCTCAGGGTGCCGGTGAGGAACGCGACCACGTACAGCTGCCACAGGGTGAGCAGGCCAAGCGCGAACCCGGCCGGGATGCTCGCCAGCAGCACGGCCCGGCCGATGTCCGCCGTGATCATCGTGGCCCGCCGGTGCCCGTGCCGGTCCACCCAGGCGCCGGCGTGCACCCCGAACAGCAGGCTGGGCAGCCAGAGCAGGGCCGCCAGGATTCCCATCTGGGCCGGTCCCGCGTGCAGCGTGAGCACGGCGACCAGGGGCAGTGCGATGGTGGAGATCTGATCCCCGAACATGGAGATCGTCTGGCCGCTCCAGTACCGGCGGAACATCGGCTCGTGGAGCAGCGCGGGTACCCGTGCCGCCAGCGCCGCCCTCATCGCGTGTCCCCGGGCTGGTCACCGGCGAGCGGGAAAGCCAGGTGCAGATAGCCGACCAGGCGGGCGTCGGGCGGGCGGCTACCTGGGTCGGTCAGGCGGCCGATGTACCGGTCGGTCAGGGCGCGCACCTGATCGCCAAGCTCGGTGAGTTCGGCGGCGGTGAGGTAGAGCAGGGTGTCACCGAGTTGGGCGGCCTGCTGCCACTCGGCCGGCTCGTCGGCCCTGACCTCCAGCCAGCGCCGGAGTTGAGCGAAATAGCGCTCGACGATGACGGCACGGAACTGCCCGGCGGCCTCGGCAAGATCGGGGTCCTCGGCCAACTCGGGCACGTCGGTGAACATGGCGACCGCCCGCCACGGGCGCTCCCGGCCCCGTCCGGTGCCCGCCTCCTCGACCAGCCCGTACTTGGCAAGCTGGCGCAGGTGGAACGAGCAGCTCGCGGAGCTCTCGCCGATCAGGCCGGCGGCCTGGGTCGCGGTCAGCGGCCCGCGGCTCCGCAGCAGGCCGAGCAGGCCAAGACGGGTGGGATGCGCGAGTGCGCGGAGGGTCACCGGATCGGTGACCCGCTGGACGGACCGCTCCGGCCCGCTCGCGGCGGGCTGGTCGGGCGTCCCGCGATCATCGGCGTCGGGGTGCGGGACTGGCGTGCTGGGCTCGTTAGGCATGATGAAAAGATAGCTTTGCAAAGAAGATTTTGCAAAGAATTCTTTGGATGTCCTCTCGGCACGGGTTGTCGTAACCGGTCCGGGAGTGGCGGCCGACTACTACGGTTGACGTAGTAACGCGATCCGTAATAACGTGGCGCGTAGTAGCCGCGGTTCGACCCGATCCGCGGCGCCGGGCCGATGGAGGGAGCGCCGGGTGGAGTTCACCGAACCGGCCGTGCTGGTGCTGACCAGCCTGGCCGACGGGCCGAAGCACGGCTACGCCCTGGCTAAGG
>JAJYTW010000364.1 GCA_021792855.1 Actinomycetes bacterium | reverse complement strand
TGTCAGAGCTTCCATTTGCCCATGCTAGGACGCGGCACCGACAGCGGGAATCCCCGCGAGCGCAGCGGACCTGGCGCGACTGACGGGTGGCCAGCACTCGGTCGCGACCAGCCTGCGCGCTGCGGCAGCAACCCCCCGCGAGCACTCCGCCGCCGCCGACCGTGACTGTGCGCGGCTATCCGTCACCGGGCAAGGCAAATTGCGGCGCCGCGGACCGGCCTACTGGCCCGCGGCGAAGCTGACCTCCTTGGTGTCCACCGTTCCGCCGCTGCGGCCAGGCGCGCTCTGCCACTTCCAGTACAGGTTGGTGTGCGCGATCACCTGCTCGGGCGGCGGCGCCCCGTAGGCGGAGAGGTCCTCGGTGGTGTGCGCGTCCCCGACAAGCGTCGCGTCGTAGCCGCGGACGATGGCGCCGTGCAGGGTGGAGCGGATGCACGCGTCGGTCTGGGCACCGGTCACGACCAGGCGGCCGACGCCGCGCTCGGCGAGCCTGGCCTCCAGATCGGTGTCCTCGAACGAGTCGCCGTAGGTCTTGTGCACCAGCGGCTCGTCATCGCGGCGGACTAGCTCGGGCACGTACTCCCAGCTCTCGCTGCCGCGCTGAAGCTCCTCGTCGGAGTGCTGCACCCAGATGACCGGCACGTTCTCGGCCCGGGCACGCTCGATCAGCGTGCCGATGTTGGCGATCACGCCGTCGCGGTCGTGGGCACTGGCCACGACGCCCTTCTGGACGTCGATGACGAGCAGGGCGGTGTGCGGTCGGTCGGGCAGGGTCGTCATGGGAACCTCCAGATTCCTGTCCTGATCCGGTGTTCCCCCCACAGTAGGCCAGCCTGCCGACAACAGTCCGGGGCCGACGCAATCCGGGGCCGCCAGCACGGGCGGCTCCTGGCAGCGCGCGGCTAGGCCGCGTCTGCCGGATGCCGCCGGCCCAGCCGGGTCACCAGCTCGCTCGCCCCGGCGGTGGTCGCGGTGACCGCCAGGACCGACGGCCAGGTGCCGATCTTCTTCGCCAGCGGGTGCGAGCCGCCCATCGCCGCGACGTACAGGGCGCCCAGGCCCGCGGCGGCGGCCGCTCCGGAGGAGCGGTACCAGTCCCGGGCGCACCAGATGCCGGCCGCGGCGAACAGTGCGCCGCCGACCTCGCGGCGTCCGGTCTTCTGCGCCACCAGGAAGCCTCCGACCAGGCCGGCCGCCGCTACGGCGGACGGCGGGCACGCGAATCTGATCTTCATGAGCACCAACGCTAGCGGCCCGGGACCCGGACCCGGCGGATCTCCCCCGCTCGACGCCGGACCGGCGCGCGGCCCGGCACCGGCATGGGTTAGCTTGACGCCATGAATGCTCCGGCTGCGTCGTACTTCGATACCTCGTCCTGGGACCCCCGCGATGTGATCTCCGGTGGTGCGCGGATGATCCCGGTCAGCACGCCGGGCGGGGAGTACCGGGTCTGGACCAAGCGGGTCGGCACCAACCCCGGCCTGAAGGTGCTGCTGCTGCACGGCGGGCCGGGCGCCACCAGCGAGTTGTACGAGTCGTTCGACACCTGGTTCCCGCGGGCCGGGATCGAGTACTACTACTACGACCAGCTTGGCTCGTTCCGCAGCGACCAGCCTGACGACCCGGCGCTGTGGGACCTGGGCCGGTTCGTGGACGAGGTGGACCAGGTCCGACAGGCACTCGGCCTGGACGCGAGCAACTTCGTGCTGCTCGGCCAGTCCTGGGGCGGCCTGCTCGCGATGGAGTACGCGGCGCATCACCAGCAGCACCTCAAGGGCCTGGTGATCTCCAACATGATGTCCAGTTCGCAGGAGTACAACCGGTACGCCCGCGAGGTCCTGATGCCCGCGATGGACCAGGACGTGCTGGCCGAGATCCAGCACCTGGAGGCCACCGGGCGCACCGACGACCCCCGGTACGAGCAGTTGCTGATGGAGCACCACTACGTGCTGCACGTCTGCCGGATGCCGCTGGCGGACTGGCCCGACCCGGTCACCCGGTCGCTCGGGCACATCAACCCGGCGATCTACGTGCCGATGCAGGGCCCGAGCGAGCTTGGCATGAGCGGGACGCTGGAGAACTGGGATCGCTCGGGCGACCTGAAGGACATCGACGTGCCGGCCCTGGTGATCGGCGCGACCCACGACACGATGGACCCGGCGCACATGCGCTGGATGTCCGAGCAGCTTCCGCAGGGCCGGTACCTGCACTGCCCGGACGGCAGCCACCTGGCCCAGTTCGATGACCCCGGTCACTACTTCCCCGGACTGATCGACTTCCTGACCGCGATCTAGCGCCGTCGGGCGGCAACCACGCCTGCCCGGGCCGGCGGTGGATCGCCGCCGCTGCACCCGGGGAACAACCTCCTCGCGGGCTGGCGGGGGCCTCCTCGATGGGGATGGTCGCGCTGGCTTCGGCCGGGACCGAGGCCGGGAGCACGTTTACCGCCACGATGAGCCGCGTCGCGCAGGGCTTCGAGGTGCTCAGCGCCGTCGTTCTGGTGCGCGGCTAAGGGGCGCGGTCAGGACGGCTGAGCGCCTGAGCGAGCCCGCTCGATCAGGGCGAGCATCTGCCGGGGCCGCCAGGCGATGAAGTAGGCGGTCTGCCCGGTGCGGGTCGTGACCCGGACCCTGCGCCGCCATGAGCCGTCCCAGATCGTCCGGCCGCGCGGCGCCAGGCCGATCTCCGTGACTTCCTTGAACCTGGTCTCGAAGCGCACCGCGCCACGGGACTGGCCGTACGGGTTCGGCACGAAGATCAGCCGCTTGCTCGTGACATACAGATGCCCGCCGAACGTGCGGTCGTGCTGCACGGCGTTC
>JAJYTW010000083.1 GCA_021792855.1 Actinomycetes bacterium | reverse complement strand
GGATCTGCGGCTTGGCGAGGGTTCCGGGGCCGCTCTGGCCCTGCCGGTGCTCCAGGCCGCGGCCCGGGTGCTTCGGGATGTCGCGACCTTCGACAGCGCCGGCGTCTCCGTGGCCAAGGACTGACGGCGTGTGCTGGGGGATCGTACCTGAGTCCGGGACGGCGGCCGGCTCGTCCAGCCCGCCGTTCCCGCCGTTCCCGCTGACCCTGCCCGTGGCGGGGCGGCGGGTCGTCGTGGTCGGCGCCGGTACGGCGGCCGCGCGGGTGGTCACCGGCCTGCGCGCGGCCGGGGCGGACATCTGGGTCGTCGCGCCGGAACTCAGCGCCGCGCTGGCCGACCTGGCGTCCGCTGGGCTGATCACGGCTCGCCTTGGCGGTTACCGGGCCGCCGACCTGGACGGCGCCTGGCTGGTCCTGGCCTGCACCGGCCGGCCGGACGTCGACGCCGCGGTCGCCGCCGACGCCGAGCGGTCCCGGCTGTGGTGCGTGCCGGCCGCCGGTCCGCCTCGCCGGGCGCTGGTGCTTGGCGGCGCCCGGTCCGGCAAGTCCGCGACCGCCGGATCCCTGCTGGCGGGCTGCGAGCGGGTGCAGGTCGTGGCCCCCGGCGCGGTGCCGGGTGCCGGTGAGTCGGGTGCGGGTAAGGCGGCCGGAGCGGACCCGGCGGGCGGGCCGCCGCCGCAACGGCCGGGCTGGCGCCGTACGCGAACGCTCGACCTGGTGCGGGTGCTGCGGTCGGCGGATCCGGCAGCGGTACTGGTGGACAGCCTGTCCGGCTGGCTGGACCGGGTGCTGGATGAACGCACCGCCGGGGCGGACCCGGCCGCCAGCGGCGCCGGTTTGGCTGAGCGCGTCGACGAGTTGCTGCTGGCGTGGCGCGAGAGCGGCCGCCGGGTGGTTGCGGTCAGCGGCGAGGTCGGATCCGGCGTCGTGCCAGGGACCGCGGCCGGCCGGCTGTTCCGCGACGAACTCGGCAGGCTCAACGCGCGGATTGCCGCCGAATCGGATGAGGTGTGGCTGTGCACCGCCGGGGTTCCGCAGCGGATCAGGTGACCGCGCGTCCGGAGCCCGGGGCCGCGCGCCCCGCGGGCCCGATCGCCTCGCCGCCGCCCGATTTGGCGTGGGCCCGGTGGTGTGAGTGGCACATATTGGCCACTGGAGGGTCGGTTGTGTGCCATTCACACCCCTGCGGCCCCGGGGCATGCGCGGGGCCCGGCCCGGGTGGTGTCCCGGGCCGGGCCCCGTTGGGCGGCGGGCTGACGCCCGCGGTGGTTAGGGCTGGGTCCAGCGCTGGTTGGTCCAGCCGCGGCAGCTCTGGATGATGAGCTGGGTGCCGGTGGTGGTGGACCAGCGTGGGTCGGTGAGGCACAGGCCGTGGACGGCGACGGTGTATTCGCCGTTAGCCTTGTGGGCCCATTTCTGATTGGCCTGGCCCTGGCAGGGCTGGAGGCTGACCTTGGTGCGCCAGAGGCCATTGCCGGGGTCGGTGAGGCAAAGTCCGTGGATGGTCAGTTCGCCATGCGCGCCGATGGTCCACTTCTCGCGCAGGAGCGCGCTGCAGGGACTGATGGTGACGGAGGTCCCTGGCTTGTTCGAGTAGCCGGTGTCGGTGGCGCTGTGGTTCTGGTAGCCGCGGATCTGGCCGGTCACGGTCGGCTGCGGGGCGGTCTGCCGCGCGGGCCGGTGCGGCCGGTGCTGCCGGGCCCGCCGCCAGGGCCGCGGCAGCGACCCCCGCCGCGATGGTCATCATCGCGGCCCATTGCCGCCATGCCGTTCTCCGCACGCAGACCTTTCCCATGCCGCGGTTACCGCTATGGCGGCCGGAACGTCGTGCTGAACACCCGCTGAGTTCCGTGCCGGTCGTCGTGTCACGAGGCGCGGGATCGGAGTGGAGGCTAACTGTAATGGCAAAGACCCCACATTAGCAAAGAACGCTCAAAATAGATCAGGACCGGATATGTGACGCGAGCGGCACTGCCCCGCCGCGCCGGGACTCAGGCGGCGAGTGGCCTGCGCGAGGCCCGCCAGTGGTGTAGATGGCCCATAACGATCACTAGAGAGCGTCCAATATGTGCCGTTCACGCCGTCACTTGGGTGCGGTCGGGCACATGGTCGGTGCGCTGGCCGCTGGCCGCTGGCCGCTGGCCGCTGGCCGGTGGCCCGCGGGTGCGCGGGTGCGGCGTAGCGCCGCGTCGCGGTCCGCCGAGTTCGGTTTGCATCGTGCCACGATATTCTGTAGAAATATCGTGGCACGATCTAATCCGCATCAGAGAGGTATGGCATGCGCTTCTTCCAGGTATCCAGCGCACGCGACGAGACCGGGGAGAACGCAGGATCGGGCCGAGGCGCCGACAGCAACGCGGCAAATGATCACGCGGGACGGCGCGTGCTCACCGGGATAGCCGGGGGAGTTGACGGCCAGGCGGGCGGCCGCGTGCTGACGAAGGCGGAGCGGGCGCTCAGCGACTTCACGATCGACCTCCGGGCGATCTGGCCGGTGCTCGGACTGTCGGTGGTCGTTGGCGCGATCGCCGCAGGTGTCGCGCTGGCCCTGCTGGACATGATCGGCGTGATCACGCACCTGGCCTATGACGGCACGTTCGGCTGGCGACTGGTTCAGCCCAGCCTGGACCGCTTTGGCTGGCTCACCATTTTCATCCCGGTAGTCGGCGGCCTGATCATCGGCGCGATGGCCTTCTGGGGGTCGGAACGCATTCGCGGCCACGGGATCCCGGAGGCGATGGAGACAATTCTGGTCGGCGGCAGCAAGATCGAGCCGCGGCTCTCGGTCCTGAAGCCGATCTCCAGCGCCGTCAGCATCGGCACGGGCGGGCCGTTCGGCGCGGAGGGCCCGATCATCCTGACCGGCGGCGCGTTCGGGTCGGTGATCGCCCAGTTCTTCAGGCTGTCGGCCAGTCAGCGGCGCACACTTCTGGTGGCCGGCGCCTGCGCCGGGATGGCAGCCGTGTTCGGCACGCCGGTCGCCGCCACGCTATTCGGCATCGAACTGCTGGTCTTCGAGTGGAAACCGCGGTCCATGGTGCCGATCGGCATTGCAGTCGGCGTCGCGGACATCCTCAGGAACGTGCTGGCCGCGCACGGCCTGCTGCTGGCCGCGCCGCTGTTTCCGGTGCCGCCGCATGGCGCGTTCTCCGCGGTGAGCGCTGTCGCCGCCGCGGCGGTCGGGATCGCCTGCGGGCTCCTGGCCTGGCTGCTCACCGGCGCTGTCTACGGCGCCGAGGATCTGTTCAGGAAGCTGCCCGTGCACTGGGCCTGGTGGCCGGCCATCGGGGGACTCGTGATCGGGGTCGGGGGCCTGATCGAGCCGAGGGCGCTGGGAGTCGGGTACGCGGTGATCGCCGCCGAACTGGCCGGCAAGATCGCCGTCAGCGGGCTGATCACGCTGCTGATCGTCAAGCTCGTCATCTGGTCTATCGGACTCGGCTCGGGCACCAGCGGCGGCATCCTCGCGCCGTTGCTGCTGATGGGCGCCGCGCTCGGCGGGATCATGGCGCCCGTCCTGCCGGGCGGGAGCAGCGCGACCTGGGCGCTGCTTGGCATGGCCGGCGCCCTGGCCGGCGTGACCAGGTCGCCCTTCACCTCCATCGTTTTCGCGTTCGAACTCACCCACGACACCGGGTCGCTGCTGCCGTTGCTGGTCACCTGCACGATCGCGCACTTCATCTCCACCGTGGTGCTCAAGCGGTCGATCCTCACCGAGAAGGTGGCGCGGCGCGGCTTCCACGTGATGCGCGAGTATCAGGTGGAAGCGATGGAGGCCCTGTTCGTGCGGGAAGCCATGCAGGTGGACGTGGTGACCGTGGCGCCGCAACAGCCCGTGGCCGAACTGGCGGCCGAGTTGCCCGCCGGGCGGGCCAGGCAGCAGCGCATCTGGCCGGTGATCGGCGACGACAACGTGCTCGTCGGCGTCATCACTCCCTCCGGGCTGCTCGCGGCGGCCGCGGCTGCGGGTGCCGCGGCGGCTGCCGGGGATGCCGGGTGCGGCGCCCGCGCGGCCGACATCGCCGAACCCCACGCGCTGGTCGCCCACCCGGACGAGATACTGCGTGCCGCCGCGGACCGGATGGCCGACAACTGGGTCGGCGCGCTGCCCGTCGTCACGCGTGACCAGGGACGGCTGCTCGGCATCCTGACCGAGTTCGATCTGCTCAAGGCGCGGCAACGCCAGTTGGAGGAAGAGCGGAACCGCGAGCGGCTGCTCACGTTCCGGCGCCCGAGAGAGCCGCGCCGGTCCGACCCGGGTCGCCCGGCCGCTGTGCTGATAGCGGCCGGGCCTGCCGGGGATGCGGAGCCGAGCGCAGCACCGGGGCCGCCCGGGGACGTGGCCAGCACGGCGGGCAGTTAGCGCGATCCTCGCCCGGGTTACCGGGTGACTGGCCGGCGCAGCGGCCGGACGATGATGTTCCCGAGCGTCACGCCCGCGGCGATCGCGAGTCCGATGCCGAAGGCCTGGAGCAGTGCCTTGCCGCCCTGCTGCGTGGTGAACAGGTCAAGCATCGCCTGATAGAGGGCAAGGCCGGGCACCAGCGGCATGATCCCGGGAACCACGTACAGGAACGGGTGGGTCCGGTGCCGCCCGGCCAGCACGTTCCCGGACACGCCGACCACGACGGCGGCGACCGCGGTGGCCGCGATCAGCGACAGCCCGCCGTGCCGCAGGAACAGGAAGGCGGCCCAGCCCAGCGCGCCGACGACACCGGCCGCCAGCAGCGACCGGCGCGGCACCGCGGTGGCCGCCCCGTACAGGGCGGCGGCTACTCCCGCCGCGGCGACCTGGAGCGGCAGGTAGACGAATGGCGTGGCGGTGACCGAGCCAAGGGAGATGACCACGCCGAGGGACACCGACGCGTACAGCACCGCGGCGACGCCGGTGATGATGCCCATGGCGGCCAGCAGCACCTCAAGGCCCCGGGCGCCCGCGCTGATCGGGAATCCGGTCAGCGCGTCCTGCACGCTCGCGACCAGGGCGTAGCCGGGAACCAGCACCATGATCCCGCCGGCTACCACCAGCGAGGGCATGGCCGGCGCGTCGAAGGCGACCAGCAGCATCGCGAACGCCGTGGCCACCGCCGCGCCGAGCGCGGACAGGAAGAAGTCCGGGATGCCGCGCCGGGCCAGCGCCCGGTTCATCGAGTACACCGCCGCGGTGGAGGCGAAGGCGACCACCGCGACCAGCCACCCGCCGCCCAGCAGGACCGTGAAGGCCGCGGCCATGCCCGCCCAGCTCAGTACGACGAACTGGCGCCGGCGCTCGGGGGCGCCCGCCAGGTCGTCCAGCCTGCGGAACGCCTCGTCCGGGGTGATCCGGCCGCTCACCAGGTCGGCGCGCAGGGCGTGCACCCCGGCCAGGCGGCTGTAGTCGACCCGGCGCCGCCGCACCACCTGCAGCGTGGTGATCGGCTCCACATCGTCGCCGCGGATGTAGGAGGCGGTCATCGAGGTGAAGGTGACGTCGACCTCGCAGTGCCGCAGCCCGCAGGCGGCGGTGAGGGCCAGGATGGTCGACTCGACCTCGATCGTGCCCGCGCCGCTGCTGAGCATGATGTTCCCGGCCCGGAGGGCAAAGTTCAGGATCCGGTAAACGGCTCGTTCCTCGGGCTCGGGAAGCCGGACCGGATCGGCCTCGGCGTACTCGGCCGGCCCGAATAGCCGGTCCCTGGCCCGCCCGGCGAGGCGGCGTCCCTGCTCGGAGATCTTCCGCTGCCGTGGTTCCACGTGTATCCAGCATAGGCGGGGCAGCGCGGTGGCCACTCCGGTCATGGCGCCGTCCCGGCCGGCGCGCCGTCCGGGCAGAAGGCGTCCCCGGACCACGGGCGTGTCATCGCGGGCGAAATAGCACTGGCGAGGACGTGGTGCCAAGAATCGGACCGAATAACCTAAAAGCTACGCTGAAGGTAGGCGGAAGCCTGTCGGCGGGAGTTCCGCCGGGCCGGTCGCGCGTCAGTGAGGAGAGCCTGGCCCCGTGCGCCTCGTTGACGCCTTCGTTCCGATCTGGTTTCTCGCGGCGGTCGGCTATGCGGCGCGGCGGTGGAACGTGCTCGGCGAAACGGCCGCGATCGTGCTCGCCAGGTTCGTGTTCTACTTCGCGATGCCCGCGGCGCTGTTCCTCGACCTGTCCGTGATGCCGCTGTCCGGATTCACCGGCCGGCCGCTGATCGCGTTCGGGGTGAGCGGCCTCGCCGTGCTGGCCGCCGCCTGGCTCGGCTTCAGTCGGTGGTGCGGGCGCAAGCGCGGGGACCGGCCGATCTGGGCGATGGCCGCCGGGTACGTGAACTCCGCCAATCTCGGCATCCCGGTCGCCCGCCAGGTGCTCGGCAGCCTGTCGTTCCTGGCCGAGATCATCTTGTTCCAGGTGCTCGTGCTGACCCCGATCATCCTGGTGGCCCTGGACCGGCACGGCGGCGGCGGGCCGGTGCGGTTGCGCCGGATCGCCAGCCTGCCGGTGCGGAACCCGGTCATCATCGGCTCCGTCGCCGGGGTGGCCTGCTCGGCCGCGCGCTGGCACCCGCCGGCGGTTGCCGTGACG
The DNA here is from genome assembly GCA_021792855.1 of Actinomycetes bacterium. Lineage (GTDB taxonomy): Bacteria > Actinomycetota > Actinomycetes > Streptosporangiales > Streptosporangiaceae > Chersky-822. Next base: position 10,949 of record JAJYTW010000083.1, on the reverse strand, counting down.
AGCCTGAACATGCTGGCGCTCGCGGCCGTTCCGACCGCACTGGTCGCGCTCGGCGCCTCGCTGTACACGCCGCGGCGGGTCGCGGTTGGCCGGACCGAACTGGGCGTGATCACCGTGCTGAAGCTGTTCGCCCAGCCCGCGCTGGGCTACCTGACCGGACTGCTGCTGCACCTGACGACCCCGCAGTTGCTCGCGGTCGTGGTCTGCGCCGGACTGCCGACCGCGCAGAACACGTTCATCTTCGCCCAGGAGTACGGCATCGCCGAGGATCTGGCCAGTCGCGCGGTCATGGTCACCACCAGCCTGGCCCTGGTCACCCTGCTGGCCGCCGCTGCCCTGCTGGGCTGACCCCCTGGGTCAGGCGAGCTCGGGCGGGAAACCGCCGGTGGCGACCGGGCCCCAGCGCTCCGGCGTGACCCGGAGCAGGGACTTGCCCTGGGCGACCATGGCCGCCCGGTACTCGGCCCAGTCCGGGTGCTCCCCGGCGATCGACCGGTAGTACTCGACCAGTGGCTCGACCGCGGCGGGCAGATCGATCACCTCGGCCGTGCCGTCGACCTGGACCCAGGGGCCGCCGAAGTCGTCGGACAGGAACAGCACGCTGGCCCGCGGGTTCCGGCGGGCGTTGCGGGTCTTGGCCCGGGACGGGTAGGTGGCGATCACGACCCGCCCGGCCTGGTCCACGCCGCAGGTGACCGGCGAGGCCTGCGGCGTGCCGTTGGCGCGGGTCGTCAGCAGCACGGCGTTGTGCCGCGGCCGGATGAAGTCGAGCAGTTCGTCCCTGGACACCGTGGTGTTCGTCGCGATCTTTCGGCTCACCATGCCACTATCCCACCCGCCAGGAATGGCCGCCCGTCCCGGTGACCTGCGCGGCTGGACCGTCCATAATGGGCGGAAGTCTGCCGTCCTGCCGGATGGCAGGCGCGAGTGCGGAACGGGCCGCCCGGCGGGCGCCGGCGGCCGGGGGAGGAACGCAGATGTCAGCATCCGAGCGGCCCGGCGGCAGCGGCGGGCGGGTCAGCGGGAAGGTCTGCGTCGTGACCGGCGCGGGATCGGGCATCGGCCGGGCCGTCGCCATCCGACTGGCCGAGGAGGGCGGCGCGGTGCTGTGCGCCGACGTCAACGCCGACGGCGTCGCGGACACCGTGCGGCAGATCCGGGCGGCTGGCGGTGACGCCGTGGACCGCGTCGTCGACGTGGCCGACCCGGCCGCGGTCGACGCGATGATCGGCGCCGCGGTCGAGCGCTGGGGCGGGGTGGACGTCCTGGTGAACAACGCGGGCGTCAACATCCCCGGCGTGCTGCACGAGGTGCCGAACGAGGTGATCGACCGGACCCTGGATGTGAACGTCAAGGGACAGATCTACGGCTGCCGCGCGGTGATCCCGGTGATGCTCGCCCGCGGCGGCGGATCGATCGTGAACGTCGCCAGCGTGAACGGGATCGTCAGCGAGCCGTTCCTGGCGATCTACTCGGCGTCCAAGGGCGCCAGCGTCATGCTCACCAAGGGAGTTGCCCTGGATTATGCCAAGCAGGGCATCCGCTGCAACGTGGTCTGCCCGGGCTGGGTGGACACGCCGATCAACTACGCGCACGCGGAGATGCTCGGCGGCCTGCAGCACGTCTACGACACGATCGACAGCTTCCAGCCGATCGGCCGTCCGGGCGAGCCGCGCGAGATCGCCAACGTCGTGCTCTTCCTGGCCAGCGACGAGGCCAGCTTCATGACCGGCAGCGTGGTCTCGGCTGACGGCGGGATGACCGCCCAGTAGCGGCGGCCCAGTAGCGGCGGGCTAGCGGCGGCCGGGCGCGGACAGGTCCGACCCGGCCGCCGACCGCGGACCCGCCGTCGGCGGCCCGGCGACCATGACCGGGCACCGGGACCGGTGCACCACCCGCTGGGTGACGCTGCCGAACAGGCGCGCGGCAAGCTCGCCGCGGTGCGGATGCCCGAGCACGATCAGGTCGGCGCCGAACAGCCCGGCCTCGGCGAGGATCGCCTCGGCGACGCGGTCCACGATCGCGTGCCGGACCACGCCGCCCGCGGCGAGCCCGGCCATCCGGAGCTCGAACGCCGTGCCCTCGGCGACGAACGAGGCCTGGCCGGTGCTCTCCCGCGCGAACCAGGTTCCGCCGGATAGCTCCCGCTCGCGCAGGTGCAGTGCCCGCACGGTGGTGATGCCGTCGGTGGCGACCGAGTTCACGAGGTCCACGACGGTCTGGCAGTTGTCGAAGTCATGGATGGCGACCAGGATTCTGGCGAACATCACACTCACGCGGCCCTTATCAACGGCGACGGCCCGGCGCGCTCCCGGCGTAGTTCCATTCTCCCGCCCGGGGTCGCGCAGGTGAACCGTGGGTGCGCGGATGTGTTGGCGAATTCCGGCGCGAGTGGCCGCCCGCGTGAGCCGGGTGCACAGCTCTTTCCCTTCTCTTTCCCCTCGGAATTGGCAACCGTCTGTTCGGCCGTGGCGTGGGCATCGCCTCGCGCTCGTAGGTTCGGCGTGCTCCCATTTGCCGGCATCCTGTAGGTTCCATCTCGATGGCCGATATCTCCCGTCGCAGCCTTATTCTCGGCGCCGCAGTCGTGGCCGGGGCTGCGGTAGTGGCTTCCGTTGGCGTGCTCGCTGGGACGACCGACCAGCGGCGTCGGCGCGGCGATCTCCGCGACATCAAGCACGTCATGATCCTGATGCAGGAGAACCGCAGCTTCGACCACTACTTCGGATCGCTCCGCGGCGTGCGCGGCTTCGGCGACCGCTCGACCATCACGCTGCCCGGCGGCTACTCGGTGTGGCAGCAGCCCACGACGGCGCCCGGTCAGCCGGTCACCGGCACGCAGTACCCGTGGCAGATCAGCAAGGGCACGTTCGTCGGGCCGCAGCCGCCGACCCCGGAGATCGGGGCGCAGAACGCGAACGGCACCGACCATAGCTGGGAGTCCCAGCACGGCGCCTGGCTCGGCGGCCTGATGAACGCCTGGTACTCGGCAAAGGGCGGCAGCGCCTGCCTGGGCTACCTGACCCGCCAGGACATCCCGTATCACTACGCGCTGGCCGACGCCTACACGATCGGCGACGCGTACCACTGCTCGGTGCTCAGCGCTACCGGCCCGAACCGCACCTACCTGTGGGGCGGGACGATCAACGCCGATCAGGAGCACGGCAGCTACGTCGCCTACAACGGCGGCGATGAACTCGGCCACTTCCTGCCCTGGCAGAGCTACCCCGAGGCGCTCCAGGCAGCCGGGGTCACCTGGAAGATCTACCAGGGCAGCGACAACTACGGCGACAATGGCGCCGAGTACTACGCGAAGTTCGCCCAGTACGACCCGTCTCAGGGCGGGACGCCGGCGCCCGGCGTGGTCTGGTACGACAACGGGGTCGCAGCCGTGCCCGAGCCCTACCCGGTCGAGTCGGGGAACGCCGACAACCTGGCGCTGGCGATCAGGAACGACGTGCTGGCCGGGACGCTGCCGCAGGTCTCCTGGGTGGTTACCAACCAGCAGTTCTCCGAGCATCCCGATGGGGCCCCGCACGACGGCGCGTACTTCGTCAACGCGGTGCTCCAGGCGCTCAACGCCAGCCCCGACGTGCTCAACTCCACGCTGGTGATCCTGAACTACGACGAGAACGACGGCCGGTTCGACCATGTGCCGCCGCCGGTCCCGCCGGCCGGCACCACGGACGAGTTCTACCTCGAGTCATCCCTGGCCCCGGCGCCGCTGCCGGTCGGCCTGGGCTTCCGGGTGCCGCTGGTGCTGATCTCGCCGTGGACCCGTGGCGGGTGGGTGACCTCGGAGGTGTTCGACCACACCTCGGTGCTCCAGTTCCTTGAGCAGTGGACCACCGCGCTGGGCAAGCCGGCCATCTGCCCGAACATCAGCGCCTGGCGCCGCAGCGTGTGCGGCGACCTGACCGGCGCGCTCGACCTCGAGCACCCGGTCTACGGCCTGCCGTCGCTGCCGGCCCTGGGCCAGCCGATCGGTGAGCCGCAGGCGTACAACCCGGTGCCGGCCGACAACACGATGCCGGTCCAGGAGTCGGGGACCAAGCGGGCCCGGCCGCTGCCCTACCAGCCCAACGCGAACCTCGACGGCTTCACCACTGGCGCCGCCGGCTCGGTTCTGGCGAACCTGTCGTTCAGCAACAACGGCCCGCACGTGCGCAAGGCCGCGCATTTCTCGGTCTACAACAACGCGGCGCCGGACCAGAACATCGCCGACTACCCGGCGAAGTTCCCCGGCCAGTACACCATCGACCCGTCGAACTCGGTCTGGAACAAGACCGTCGGCGAGTCGGTCGAGATCGGCGCGGGCGCCGGTAACGGCAAGTACGACCTGACCGTGGTGGGACCGAACCGGTTCCTGCGGCACTTCACCGGTGACGTGGCGGCCGCGGGCGCGGCCGCCCAGGTCACCGCCAGCTACTACCAGGGCGGCTTCGCCGGCCGGCCGGGGCTGGTGCTCAAGCTGTCCAACGGCGGCGGCGAGACGGTGCGGTTCACGGTGCGGCCGAACTACTACTCCCGGGCCGGGGCCCGGAGCTACCAGGTGCGGCCGCACGAGAGTCAGACCCACGTGGTGGAGGGGATCGAGGCGAGCCACGGCTGGTACGACGTGTCGGTCAGCATCGATGGCGACGCGTCCTGGTCCCGGCGCTATGTCGGTCACCTGGAGGATGGCCGGCCAAGCATCACCGGCTGAATCAGGGCCCGTCCCGGCCCGGCCCGGTCTGTCCGGGCGCCGGGGCGGGCCCGTCGCCGCCCGGGCCGGGTCCGCGCCCGCGCGCGGGCCTGGCCGTATCCTTCGACCTGTGCGGCTACCTTCGTGACGGGACCGATGACGACTCATCCAACGATTGCCGACGTCGCGAGGGCGGCGGGTGTCTCGGTGACAACCGTGTCCCACGCGCTGAACGACAAGGGCCGGGTGGACCCGGAGACCCGGGAGCGGATCGCCCAGGTCGTGGCCAGGCTGGGCTACCGGGCGAACCGGCATGCCCGCGGGCTGCGCTCCGGGCGGTCGGGGTCGATCGCGCTGCTGCTGCCCCTCGGCCTGGACGCGAGCACCGACGAGGTGCTCAGCCTGGACTTCTACCTCAAGATCGCGAGCGTGGCGGCCGCCACGGCGTTCGCCCGCGAGCAGGCGCTGATGCTGCTGCCGCCGACGATCACCACCACAGGGCTGCGCGGACTCGCGGTGGATGGCGGCATCGTCGTCGACCCGTCGCCGCTGGATCCCCGGGTCAGCCTGCTGCGCGACCTCGATCTGCCGGTCGTCACGGTGGAACGCGACCTCGGCCGGCCCGGTGACGCGAGCTACGTGGCTACCCACGCCGAGGCGAACACCCGGATCATCCTGGACCACCTGGCGGCCCGCGGCGCGCGCCGGATCGCGCTGCTCGCGCCGCTGTCGGACTGGGGATGGGTGACGGAGTCGGTCGGGGCGTACCGGTCCTGGACCGCCGAGCGCGGCCTGCCGGAGCTTATCGTGCCGGTGGCGATGCGGCCGGGGGAGCAGAGCGCGTACGACGCCACCACCCGACTGCTCGCCAGTGACCCGCCGGATGCCGTGCTGCCGCTGGCCGCCCGGTTCGTCCGCGGCACGCTGCGCGCGGCCAGGATCGCCGGGTGCCGGGTCCCCGGCGACGTGCTGATCGCCGCGGGTGTCGATTGCGCCGACGCCAGGGACGGCGACCCGCCGGTAACCGCGCTTGACCTGCATCCGGAACTGCAGGCCGCGGCCGCCGTGGAGATGCTGCTCGGGCTGATCGACGGGACGCCGTCGCCGGCGCCACGGCACGTGTCAGCCACGCTGCGGATGCGTGCCTCGACCGGCGGCAGACCGACCGATTAATCACTCTTGACACGAGTAGTGGCCGGTTCTAGCCTCCTGCCAAAAGGATTTGGCATAGGATTTGGCACCGAGTTCCTCCCGGCGGTGCCAGCGGCCTGAGAGGCAGAATCGATGCTCCGTCGACGGTCTTCCATGACTCTGGTTTCGGCAGGCGCTGCCCTGCTCGCCCTCGCCGCCGCCGGCTGCTCGAGCAGTTCGGGTGGCTCGGGTTCGGCGGCCACCAAGCCCGCTACGGCGGCGGTGAAGGTGCCGGCCGGCGCGCTCGGGCAGCCGGGCGAGATCAGGTTCTGCTCGGACATCTCATCCCCGCCGCTGGAGTTCTACTCCAACGGGACCACTCCGACCGGCTCCGACATCGACCTCGGGAACGCGATCGCGGCGGAACTCGGGGTCAAGCCGGTCTGGGTCAACACGGCGTTCGCCGGCATCATCCCCGCGCTGCAGGCCGGTCACTGCGACGCGATCATCTCCCAGCTTTTTAACAAGCCGTCCCGGCGGCTGGTCGTGAACTTCGTCAACTACATGTACTCCAGCGAGGCCGTCCTCGTCGCTCATGGAAACCCGCACCATGTCACCGGCATCACCGACCTGTGCGGGCTCACGGTGGCCGCGGAGACCGGCACGACCGTGACCGAGTACCTGGCGCAGCAGAGCAAGGCGTGCACCAAGGCCGGCAAGCAGCCGATCAAGGTGCAGACGTTCCTGCGGGACTCCGACGCGCTCCAGCAACTCGCGCTCGGTCACGTCCAGGCCTACGGCACGACCGTGGAGACCGCCTCCTACGACATGTCCAAGACGCCGAACACCTTCCAGTTCGCCGGGCAGCCGTTCGGCCAGATCCTGACCGGGATCGCGGTGAACAAGCCCAACACGGCGCTGACCCACGCGATCGCGCAGGCCTTCGCGATCCTGCAGAAGAACGGGACCTACCAGAAGATCATGACCAAGTGGGGCCTGCGCCTGGACATCCTGAAGTAGGGCGGCCACCGTGCACTTCGACTGGTCCTTCTTCCAGCACCTGCTGTTCCACCCGCCGTCGACGTTCGTGCAGGGCGCCATCCGGACGATCTACCTAGCGGTCATCGCGCAGGCCCTCGGCGTGGTCGTCGGGTTGTTCCTGGCGCTGTTCCGCCGCAGCAGGCATATGCCGCTGCGGGTCTTCGCCAGCGGCTATATCTGGCTGATCCGCGGCACCCCGCTGCTGGTCCAGGCGGTGCTGGTGTATGACGGCCTGTCCGCGCTCGGGCTGTACTCGTTCGGCACCCTGACTATCGGTCCGCTCTCGGTGTCCGGCGTCGTCCAGGCGGGCATCGTGACGCTGACCATCAACGAGGGCGCCTACATGGCGGAGATCATGCGGGCCGCGATCGACTCGGTCGACAGGGGCCAGGGCGAGGCGGCCGGGTCGCTCGGGATGCGGCGTCGTCAGGCGATGCGGCACGTGGTGCTGCCGCAGGCGATGCGGGTGGTGATCCCGCCGCTCGGCAACGAGTTCAACAACATGCTGAAGGTGACCTCGCTGCTGAGCGTCATCGGGTTGCAGGAACTGTTCCTCGCGGCCCAGGACTACAACTCGGTGACGTTCCGGACGTTCGAGATCTTCCTGGTCGCGGCCATCTACTACATCATGATGACGACGGCCTGGTCGTTCGCGCAGAGTGCGATCGAGCGGCGGCTGCAATCCCGGGGCGGCAACGCCGTGGAGCGGATCACGCTGCGGGAGCGCCTGTTCGGCGGCGGCAGCCTGGTCGTCGCCGGCCAGTTGCGGGGTGCCCGGTGACCCCGGAGGCGACCGAGGCGATGGCAGGGTCCGCCGCGTCCGGCGCGGATGTGGTCGTGCTCGGCGAGGGCATCCACAAGTGGTTCCGCAAGGTCCACGTGCTGGATGACGTCTCCTTCGAGGTCCGCAACGGCGAGGTCGTGGTGATCATCGGGCCGTCCGGCTCGGGCAAGACCACCCTGCTCCGGTGCATGAACCACCTGGAGCGGATCGACCAGGGACGGCTGCTGGTCAACGGCCACCCGATCGGCTACCGGGAGGATGCCAGGGGCCGGCTCGTCGATGAGTCCGAGGCGGAGATCGCCCGGCAGCGCCAGGAGATCGGGTTCGTGTTCCAGCAGTTCAACCTGTTCCCGCACCTGACCGCGATCCAGAACGTCGCGCTCGCGCCGATCCGGGTCCGCAAGGTGCCGAAGCGGCAGGCACTGGACGAGGCGCGGCAGTTGCTCGCCCGGGTTGGCATCGAGGAGAAGTCCGACGTCTACCCCCGCCAGCTTTCCGGCGGCCAGCAGCAGCGCGTCGCTATCGCCCGTGCGCTGGCGATGCGTCCCAGGCTGATGCTGTTCGACGAGCCGACCAGCGCGCTCGACCCGGAGATGGTGGGCGAGGTGCTCGAGGTGATGCGGGAACTCGCCGAGGCGGGCATGACCATGATCGTGGTGTCCCACGAGATGGGGTTCGCGCGCGGGGTGGGCGACCGCGTGCTGATGATGGACCAGGGCCACATCATAGAATCCGGCTCGCCGGAGGCCGTGCTCGGCAACCCGGTGCACGAGCGGACCCGGGCATTCCTGTCGAAGGTGCTGCACTGATATGACACTGACGCGCTACGCGCCGAACGGGGCCGTCGCGGCCGCCAACCATCTCGCCGCCATGGCCGGCGCCAGGATCCTGGAGCGGGGCGGCAACGCCGCCGACGCGGCGGTCGCGACGGCCGCCGCGATGGCGGTCACGGCGCCGCACATGTGCGGGCTCGGCGGCGACATGTTCGCGCTGGTCGCGAGCCCGGGGGAGGAGCCAGCCGCGCTGAACGGCTCCGGCCGGGCGGGCTCCGGCGCGGACGCGGCCCGGTTGCGTGCCGCGGGCGCGACCCGGATGCCGTTCCAGGGCGACATCCGCAGCGTCACGCTGCCCGGCTTCGTGGACGGCCTGACGGCGCTGCACGCGCGCTTCGGGTCCCGGCCGCTGGCCGAGTTGCTCGAGCCAGCGCGACTGCTCGCCGCCCACGGCTTCCCGGTGTCGCCCACGCTCGCCGAGTCCAGCGCCGACCTGAGCGCCGCCGAGCGTTCGGCGGCGTTCGGCGGGTCCGCTCCGCTCGCTGCCGGGAGCCGTCTCGTGCTGCCCAGGGTCGCCGACACGCTCGCCGCGATCGCCGCTCGCGGCCGGGACGGCTTCTATCTCGGCCAGGCCGGGGACGACCTGCTGACCCTTGGTGCGGGCGAGTTCAGCGCGGCGGATCTGACCAGCCCAGGGGCCGACTGGGTGCGGCCGCTGCGGCTGCGCGCCTTCGGCTACGACCTGTGGTCGATGCCACCGAACTCACAGGGCTACCTCGCGCTGAGCGGCGCCTGGATCGCGGCGCAGGCCGGCTTGCCGTCTGACCCGGCGGCCGAGTTGTGGGCGTTCCTGCTGGTCGAGGCGGCCCGGCAGGCGGCCTACGACCGGCCGGCGGTGCTGCACGAGCACGCCGACGGCGAGGCACTGCTCGCGTCCGAACGGCTCGGACCGCGGGCCGCGGCCGTCCGGGACCGGGCCAGCCGCGGCCTGGCGGACGTGTACCGCGAGGGAGACACCACCTATCTGTGCACGGTCGACGCCGACCGGCGCGCGGTCTCGCTGATCATGTCCAACGCGGCCGACTTCGGATCGCACCTAGTGCTCCCCGGCACCGGGATCTTCCTGCACAACCGCGGCATGGGATTCTCGCTCCGGCCGGGCCATCCCGCCGAGTACGCGCCGGGCCGCCGGCCACCGCACACGCTGACGCCGATGGTCGTCACCACCGCGGATGGCGCGCTGGACACCGTACTCGGCACCATGGGCGCAGACGCCCAGCCGCAGATCCTGCTCCAGTTGCTGACCAGGATGCTCATGCTCGGCCAGCCTCCCGGCGAGGCCATCGGCGCGCCGCGCTGGATCCTCAGCCGTGAGCCGACGACCGACTTCGACATCTGGCAGCAGGATGAGCCGCCGCTGGTCCGCCTGGAGCACGGCACCCCGGCCGGCTGGGCACCCGGCCTGCGCGGCCGGGGGTACCAGGTGCGTCAGAGCGAGCCAGGCGACCAGTCCTTCGGGCACGCCCAGGCCATCCGGGTGACCAGTGACGGAATGCTGGCCGGTGCGGCCGACCCGCGCTCCGGCGACGGGGCCATCATCGGCCTATGACCCACGCCGCCCCGGTGTCACCGGGCAGCTGCCTGGTCACGGTGGCAGGACGGAGCGAGGGGAGAGGTGCTCGTGGATGGCGAGCCACCGGGTGCCCTGGCGCTGGAAGACGATGCTCTCCCGCTCGCTCAGGTCAGTGGTGCCGCCGCGTCCGGATACCGTCGTCGACACATCGTGCGTGACTACCGCGATGTCGCCGAGAACGGTGACGGCAACGTTGGAGGATGAGCAGGAGCGCACCCGAAAGCCGTCCTGCTGCTCCCACGTCGACCACAGGCTCTGGTAGGCCGCCCTCGATGTCAGCACGTGGTCGACGGTGTAGAAGACGAAGGTCGCCTCCGGGGCGAAGTGCTGGAAGTAGGCCGCCGTGTCGTGCCGCCCGAACGCGGCGACCAGGGCGGCGGCTGTCCGTGCTACTGTCGCGGCGTCATCTGGCCCCTGGTCTGGCCGGGCGGAGGAGGCGGTTGCCGCGGCTGTCCCCGCGCCGTCCGGATCCGGTGGCATCAAACCTCCTCCGGTAGTTCGTACCAGGTCACCTTTTCGCCGACCTTCGCGCGCACCTTCCATTTCACTGACTTCGGCGCAGCCTGCATCGCCTTGCTCAGCGACGCCGCGGTCCGGGCGACGGACGCGGCGCGAGGCTCGTCGAGGTGATCGGCCGCATATGCCACTACCTTCGGCAGGTTGAGCTCGACGGTGTGGTAAAAACCCCAGTCGGCGGCCAGGGTGCGGGCGAACCTGTCCGGGTCGATTAGCGGTCCCGGTTCCGGTCCCGGCCCTGGCGGCAGGTCCGCGAGCAGCGCGGCGGCATCCCGCAGGTCCTTATCCTCGATCTGCACGATCTGGAGCTTGGTGAGGACCAGGTCCGCGGGATGCACGGTGAGGCCGGTCTCGGGTAGGTCGCGGCCGAGTTCGAGCCGGTGGCAC
>JAJYTW010000363.1 GCA_021792855.1 Actinomycetes bacterium | reverse complement strand
GCGACCCAGCCGATTCTGCCGTTCGAGATCATCGGCATGGACTTCCCGACCTGGCGGTAATCACGAGCCGCATGTCCGTGCCGGATGGGTTTAACGCATTCGAACTAGGCGATCGTGGCGACGAACGGCATCCGGCACGCCCTGCGCCTGGCCGGCGCGCTCACGGGACGGTGACGGCCGCCACCTCAGCGCGCCGGGTCTGGCGGCGGGGCAGTCCCGCGTGGTGTGTGTGGCACATAGTGGTCACTGGAGCGTCGGTTATGGGCCACTCACACCGCTGTCTCCAGCAGAACGGCGCGGCACCGGGTCCCCGCGGCGCAGCGGTGCGGATTCGTACCGTCCCTCGTGGGCGAGCACCGGCCGCCGGTCGCCTGCCAGTTCCGGGTGCCGCTCCTCCAGGTCGCGGCGGCGCTCGGCGGTCCGGCGCAGGCTGCCGACGTACTCCGGGTCGCCGTTGAACGTGCCGCGCCAGGTCTGCGGCATCGCCTCCGGCGCCGGCGGGAGCGAGCGCTCCGCCTGCCCGGCCAGGCCGAACACCGACGGCACCTTGCTGGTCGGCTGCCCGCATTCCCGGCATGGTGGCAGTGCCGCGGCGAAGGACTGGATCACCTCGTACCCGTGCCCGGCCGGGCAGCGCAACTGGTAGATCGGCATCGGTAACTCACCCCCGGACTGCTGACCGTTGTCAGGAGTAGAACCGCTCCGGTGCGAGCCGCATCGAGCGAAGCTGCTCGCATTCGTGGCCGAACACGACGGTGGCGTCCGACTCCTCGGCGATCCGCCGGATCTTCTCGACCGAGGCGTACCAGGCGGACAGGTCGTTCACGATGGCGGCCGGGGCCGCGGGCGGGCCGTAGGAGTCACCCATGTACACCGCGTCGGAGGTGAACAGCATCGTCCCGGAATCGGGCAGATCCACCCGCATGGCCATGGTGCCCGGAGTGTGGCCCGGCGCCTCGATCAGGCTCACGCCCGGCAGGAACTCGACGTCGCCCGAGACCGTCTCGAACTCGATCCCCTCGTAGTCGGCCTTGAGATGCGCCCCGTTGAACGCGCCGTCGAAGCCGAACGCCCACTCCTTCTCCTTGTCGTTCACCACCAGGCGCGGGCCGGCCCCGGCGAACTCGCGCACGTTTCCGGCGTGGTCCACGTGCAGGTGGGACAGCACGACGTAGTCCAGGTCGCCCGGGGCGAGGCCGAGCTGGGACAGCCTGGAATCGAAGTACTGCTCCTCACTCACCTGGTCGTAGGGGAAATACTCGTGCAGGCCGGTCGGCGCCCACCGGGTCTCCCAGTCGCGCGGGCAACTGGTGTCCCAGAGCAGCGTGCCCTCGGCGGTCTCCACCAGGACGGCGTGGGTGGTGCACGAGTACCACTCCACGGGCCTGTCCCGGTCGGCCTGGGACCGGAGCGTGCGCCCCGCCTTCAGCAGCAGCCAGGTCAGGTCGCAGCCGAACGCGCCGCAGTCGAGCATGTGCAGCCTGGTCGCGGTCGCCATGGGTTCCTCCGGTGGATGCGCGGTGAGTCATAGCCCGGGCGGAGGCCCCGGTCAGCGGCGCCGTAGTCGCGGCGATCGGCCGACGGGCCCTGAACAGGTACGTTCCCGGATTTCTGGCCCGGCCGCACCGGACGCCCGCGCTTCCTGGTGGCATCCATCACACCCGCGCGCTCTTCCCCGGCCGGGCATGACGGGCTCAGGTGGCGGTGCGGGCACCCACACCTCGGATGCCCGCACCGCGATCACCTGCCTGATTGAGCCAGTGTGGCGTGCCACGACTGGGACCGGGCTAGCTGATCCTGAATGTCGTGACCGTGTTGCCTAGGCCGTTGCAGACGTAGGCGGTGCGCCCGTTCGGGGTGATCGCGATCGCGTCCGGGACAGACCCGACCCGGATGGCCCGGCCGGCCCGGCGGGTGATGACGTTGATCGGAGTGACCGTGTTGCCGCTGTAGTTGCTGCCCTCGTCGGCGACGTAGGCGATCTTGCCGTTCGGGGTGATCGCGATCGCGCCGGGGCCCCTGCCGACCTTGATGGCCCGGGCGGTACTGCCGGTGGCGAGGTTGATCGGGGTGACCGTGTCGCCCGTGCCGGGATAGCCGTGGTTGGTGACGAAGGCGGTGCGCCCGTTCGGGGTGATCGCGATCCCCCACGGTTCCGCGCCGACCTTGATGGGCCGTCCGAGCTTGCGGGTGGCCAGGGTGATCGGGGTGACCGTGCCTGCGCTGTAGTTGATGACGTAGGCGGTGCGCCCGTTCGGGGTGATCGCGATGGCGCTGGGTTCCCTGACCCTGATGGCGGGACCGGTCTTGCCGGTGGCCAGCGTGATCGGCGTGAGGGAGTTGCTCAGATAGTTGGCCACATAGGCGGTCTTGCCGTTCGGGGTGATCGCGATGGCGATCGGGTCCAGGCCGACCCTGATCGGGCGCCTGGTCCTGCCGGTGGCCAGGGTGATCGGCGTGACCGTGTCGCCGGTGCCTGAGTGGCCTGCGTTGGTCACATAGGCGCTGGCCCCGTTGGGCGTGATCGCGATCGCCGACGGGTGCCCGACCATGATCGGGCGCCTGGTCTTGCCGGTGGCCAGGGTGATCGGCGTCACTGTGCCGGGCCCTTCCTGCGCGACGTAGGCGCTCCGCCCGTTCGGCGTGATAGCGATCGCTCCCGGCGCCAGGATGTGAATGGGCATCCCGGACCCGATCGCCGACACCCGGCCCTGCGCGAAGGCCATCGGGGCGGGGGCCGTGACCGCCGCCGCGACGGCGGCGGTAACAACAATCGCGGGTCGGGCAAAACCCAGTCTTGTCACGTGATCTCCTTCTTGAGAGGAGAAGCCACCATAACGTGATTTA
>JAJYTW010000362.1 GCA_021792855.1 Actinomycetes bacterium | reverse complement strand
CGCCCACGACCCGGGCACGCCGCTGACCGTGCAGTGTCTTGGCACGGCGCAAGAGGTCGTGAGTTCGCGGGGCTGTCGGCTTGTGGCCTCCTCGCGGGGGGACTTGCCTTTGTGGCGGCGGGGACCGGACCGCAGCCCGAATCACCCGTGGTGCCCGGCGCCTGTGGCGCTGTTGCCAGGAGGCGATCGCTGGTCAGCGGCCCAGCGTTGAAGCTTTGCCGACGCCCGGCGATCCGCGCGATGCCTGATCAGATGGTGATGATCTGGGAGGGTGATCCGGCCGCGTCGAGGAGGCGGCGGATGTCGGCGGGGTCTGCGGTGACGATGTCGGCGCGGAGCACGGTGGCGGTGTGCGCGACCACGGCGTCGACGACATCGCGGGAGTCGGCGCGGCCGAGGAGGTTCCCGGCGGCGTGCGCGCCGTCTTCCAGCAGGGCCGTCACCTGGCAGCCGCGCAGCAGCCGGCGCAGTTGCGCCTGCTGCGGGGAGCGGCTGACCTGTGCGACGACAGGGGCGGGCACGACGGGGACGACGCCGGCGTCCAGGCGGACCCGGTGGTCGGCCCAGATTTCCCGGGCATTGCGGTCGGCGGCGACCAGGACTCCCGCGTCGTAGACGACGGGGGTCATGCCGACCTGCACTCGCTGTGCGGCGCGCTCTGCCGCCGCCGTGCTGCCGTGAGTTCTTCCTCGGTCAGCGCGCCGTGCTCGGCTTCCCATTCCGCCACAGCGGCCAGTCCGTCCCGCAGTCGCAGTTCGCGCCGGGCAGCCGCCGTCATCCAGGCGGACACGCTCAAGCCGTCGGCTTCCGCGGCAGCGATCACCTGGGAGTACACCTCAGGATCGACGGTGATGGCGAGCTTCGGCGACGGGTTCCCACGAGGCATGACCTAACTATACTACCACGGTATGAGCAATGGGCTGGTCCAGGTGCCCATCCCTGATAGGAGGGCGCGTCGGCGGGCCGGGCGGCGCGCGCGCAGGGCCGCCAGGCCCGTTCACCCAGCCTGGGACCGTGACGCTGCGGATGTCTTGGACAAGAGGCATGTCGTGGGCGCCCTCGTCGTGCAGGCGCCGCGGGTGGTACCTGGACCATGGGAGGCATCGAAGTTCAGTGAGCCAAGATTCGGCAGGGCGCCATGCGGACTGACGCCCCGATCACGATCCGTGACCAGCTAGACCGTGGTGCGTGCGCGATATCCGCCGTTATGATCGGCGAGTTGTTCGTCATGGCTGCGGCCGGGGCTGCGCCCGAAACGGGTGATCCGGACGCACTCAGCCAGCGCGGCCCGGTAGCGTCAGGCGGAGTCGCCTTGATGTCATGCCGGTGGCCGGGGTCTCAGCGTGTCGACTATGAGGAGTGCATACGCCTGTATGTGATATGATCGTATGCATGGCACAGGTGGACAGGTTCTCCGTGACAATGCCGCCCGACCTCGGGGAGGGCGTCCGGCAGGCGGCTGCCCGGCAGGGCACCAGCGTGTCGACGTGGCTCACCGAGGCCGCGGCCGACAAGCTGCGCAATGAGCTCCTCGGCGCCGCCCTGGATCAATGGGAAGCGGAGGACGGCCCGTTCACTGAGGCCGAGCTGGACGAGGCGGCGTCCCGGCTGGGACTGGCGCCGCGGCGGGATGTGGCGTGAAAGCGGTCCTGGACGCTGGCGCCCTCGTGGCGGTCGATCGCCGGGACCGGGTGGTCGGTGCCCAGCTGAGGGTGCTCCAGCGTCAGGGAACACCTGTCCGGGTAAGCGCCGCGGTGGTCGGCCAGGTCTGGCGGGACGTGCGCAGGCAGGCTAATCTCGCGCGGGTCCTGGCCGGCGTCGGCGTCGAGGCACTTGGTACGGACGACGGCAAGCGCATCGGCGAGCTTCTCGCCGAAGCAGGTTCCGCTGACGTGGTTGACGCACATGTGGCGCTGCTGACCGGACCAGCCGACCTCGTCTTGACAAGCGATCCCGGTGACATCCGGATGCTGCTTCAGGCTCGCGGGATCCCGGCCAGGGTCCAGCCCGTATAGGGACCGCGATTCCGGTCACGCAACGCAGGTGGGTTGCTGACCGCCAAGCGCATCCATCGCCGCCGTTACGTGCTCGTCCTCCTGAGCCGAGGTGGCCGGAGGTGCCCGCGCCTAAGTCGGCCGGTATGCGCTGGCCGGGCGGCCCGGGGGGGCAGAGGCAGAGGTCGCGCCGGGACTCGGCCTGATCCTTCTATCTCTCCGGCGTCGCGGCGGGCCAGGGCAGTGTCGTCAGGGTGGGCCATTGCCGTTGCCAGCGGGCGGTCTTGGCTTCATAGACCTGGCGGGGCGCGAGCACCGGGTTGGGCCGGACGACGAGGTTGAACACGTCGGCCAGGCCATGCGGGGCGTAGACGCGCCAGCGTCCGTCCGGTTCGGCGCGCACCCCGAGGCAGGCGGTGGTTGCCTCGAACGTGTCGATCGCCGCCTCGGCGGACTCGTGCGGCGGGCAGGGAACGCCGAATTTCTGCTCGTACCACAGGTGCACCCGGGCCTGGTTGCGGATCTGTACCGGTGCGGGCAGCCCGGCGAACAGGCCCCAGGGCCGGCGCTGATGACCGCGTCCTCGGCCTCCCAGGACTAGATAGCCGGCAAGATCACGTCACATGACGGACAATGGCGTGATGACGGCGGGCGGTCGGCTGACGGACCAGATCGCGCTGGGACGCCGGTGGCCGCTTGGGCGTGCAGTCCGTCCCTTAGCCTGGCCGCGGGCCTTCGTGAAGTGTCTTGCACTGTTGCCACGAGCACGCCTGTCAGTATTTCCTGATCTGTGAAGGCCCCGGACAGCCCGCTCTGTTGTGCCTGGATGCGCGGAGGTGCCGCCATGCGGAAACCG
>JAJYTW010000361.1 GCA_021792855.1 Actinomycetes bacterium | reverse complement strand
CCGAAGATCGGCTACCCGGTCCGCTGGCGGGACTACTCCCGCCTGGAGGTCGACCCGGCGGACCTGATGGCCAACGTGCGCGCGGCGCACGCCTTCGAGTTCGACCGGCAGATGGGCAAGATCGGCAGGCCGATCGACCGGGACGAGTGGCTCATGACGCCGCAGACCGTCAATGCGTACTACAACCCCGGCATGAACGAGATCGTGTTCCCCGCGGCCATCCTGCAGGACCCATTCTTCGTCCCCGGCCGGGATGACGCCGCCAACTACGGGGCGATCGGCGCGGTGATCGGGCACGAGATCGGCCACGGCTTCGACGACCAGGGTTCGAAGTACGACGGTGACGGCAAGCTCACCGACTGGTGGACCGCGGCGGACCGGCAGGCGTTCGAGGCGCGGACCCGGACCCTGATCGAGCAGTACAACGCGCTCGCCCCGAGGCAGACCCCGGACCAGCACGTCAACGGCGCGCTCACGATCGGGGAGAACATCGGCGACCTCGGCGGCCTGGGCATCGCCTGGAAGGCCTACCAGGTGTCGCTGGGCGGGCAGGAACCGCCGGTGATCGACGGCCTGACCGGCGCGCAGCGGTTCTTCATGTCGTGGGCCCGAGGCTGGCGGCAGAAGAGCCGGGACGAGGAAGTCATCAGGCTGCTCGCGATCGACCCGCACTCGCCGAACGAGTTCCGGTGCAACCAGATCGTGCGGAACCTGGATGAGTTCTACGACGCCTTCGGGGTCGGCCCGGACGACGCGTCCTGGCTCGACCCCGCGGACCGGGTGCGCATCTGGTAGCAAGGGATCGGCGACCACCCGGGCAGTGACATCAACGGCCGGAGGACCCCGACCATGGCCGGTCTGCTTGAGCTGACGAACCTGAGCCGTCGTTTCGGCGACGTGACGGCCCTGGACGACCTGAGCTTCAGCGTCCCGGCCGGTCAGGTGGTCGGTTTCCTCGGCCCGAACGGCGCGGGCAAGACCACTACAATGCGGGCCATCTTCGGCCTGACCGACCTGGACGCCGGCTCGGTCCGGTGGGACGGCGCGCCGGTCGGAGCGGCCGAGCGGCGCATGTTCGGGTACATGCCGGAGGAGCGCGGCCTGTACCCGAACATGCTGGTGGCCGAGCAGGTCGCCTACCTGGGCCGCCTGCACGGGATGGACGCGGCCGCCGCCGCGGCGGCCACCGGGCACTGGCTGGAACGACTGGCGATAGCCGACCGGGCGAAGAGCAAGATCGCGGAGTTGTCGCATGGCAACCAGCAGCGGGTGCAACTGGCGGCCGCACTGGTGCACGACCCGGTGGCACTGGTGCTCGACGAGCCGCTGGCCGGGCTGGACCCGACCGGCATCGACGCGATCGGCGAGGTGCTGCTCGAACTCGCCCACTCGGGGCGCTGCGTGCTGTTCTCCAGCCACCAGCTTGATCTGGTCGAGGACCTGTGCGAGTCGGTGGCCATCATCGACCACGGCAGGCTGGTGGCTAGCGGGACCGTCGATCAGCTCGCAGCCAGCGGGGAGCGGCGGCTCGCGGTGCGGGTGGAAGGCGACCGCCAGGGCCAGTGGGCGCGCGCCCTGCCCGGCGTCGCCGTGTCCGAGATCGATGGCGGCGAGGTGCGGCTCGTCCTGGACAGCGGCGCCGGCACCGACGCGGTGCTGGACGCCGCGCGCGCCGCCGGCCGGGTCACCAAATTCGTGTTCGAGCGGCGGCGCCTGTCCGAAGTGTTCCGGGAGGCGGTGCTCCGGTGAAGTTCTACATCGTCCTCGGCGCGGCGGTGATCGTGGCGGCCATCCGGATCGGCCTGCGCCGCCGGAGCCGGGCCGGCGGCGCGGGCGGAGGCGAGCACGGGGGCGACCACGGGGCCGCGTCGCCGTGGGCAGCCCTGTCGGGCCTGCGCCTCCCGGGCGGCGGCCTGCTCGGCCACACCGGCCTGGTGGCCGGGCGCGAGATCCGGGAACGGCTGCGCGGCCGGGTGTTCCGGATCGTGACGCTCATCCTGTTCGCCGCGGTCGCGGCAGCCGTGATCATCCCCACCCTGCACAGCGGGAAGACGACCAGCCAGCGGGTCGGCGTGGTAGCCGGGTCGGCGTCGCTCACGGCCGAACTGCGCGCCCTGGCCGCCGGGTCCGGCCTATCCGTGACGGTCGTCAGCGAGCCCGGCCTGCCCCAGGCGCGCGCCGCGCTCGCGGCGGGCCGGCTCAGCCTGGTGGTGGACGGCACCGGCAGGCTGCTGGTGAACCAGCCGATCTCGGCGTCGGACACCTCGGCCGGCGCCCGGTACGTGCGGGACGTGGCCGCGGCTCTCGGCGCGCAGCGCGCCTTCGCCCAGGCAGGCCTGACCCCGCGGCAAGTCGCGACGGTCGCCCGGGCCAGGCCGCTGCCGGTCGAGAGCCTCACGCCGGGAAAGAAGCACCGCACGACAGCGGAATCGACGGCGCTGATCGGCGTCATCCTGATCTTCGTCGTGCTCACCCAGTACCTCAGCTGGACGCTCATGGGGGTGATGGAGGAGAAGTCCAGCCGGGTCGTGGAGGTGCTGCTCGCCACGGTGCGGCCGATCCAGCTGCTGGCCGGCAAGGTGCTCGGGATCGGCGTCGTCGCTCTTGCCCAGGCGGTCGCGCTGGTCGCGTTCGCGCTGATCCTGTCGGCCGTGGTCGGGTCGAGCCTGGTGCACGGCGCTACCGCGCTCGTGGTGGCGTCCACCCTGGTCTGGATGATCCTCGGATACGCGTTCTACAGCTGGGTGTACGCCGCCGCGGGCTCGACCGCCGAACGCCAGGACCAGGTGCAGAGCCTGGCGCTGCCGCTGAGCGCGCCGCTGATCTTCGGCTACATCGTCTCGCTGATCGGCG
>JAJYTW010000360.1 GCA_021792855.1 Actinomycetes bacterium | reverse complement strand
TGCCATGACGGGGGGCCGGTGCGCGGCCCCTGCCGGACCTGGCGGTCGCCGTCGGGCCGGTGGCTAGGGTTGCAGTCATGCTGCGCACGCTGCTCACGGACCGGTTCGCGCTGCGGGTCCCGGTCGTCGGCGCGCCGATGGCCGGGGCGGGCGGGGCCGCGCTGGCAGCGGCGGTGTCCCGGGCCGGGGGACTGGGGATGATCGGCGTCGGCGCCGCCGCGGACCCGGACTGGATCACCGCAGCGGCCGCCGAGGCGCGGGGCGCGGCGGATCGCTTCGGCATCGGCCTGATGGCCTGGAACATCCCGCGCCGGCCGGACCAGCTCGACGCCGCGATCGCCGCGGGCCCGGCGCTGATCTCGGTCAGCTTCGGCGACTACGGTCCGGCGCTCGGGCCGTTGCGCCGCGCGGGGATACCGGTCGCGACCCAGGTCGGTGACGTGGCCAGTGCGCGGCGGGCGGCCGAGGACGGCATCGACCTGATCGTCGCCCGCGGCGGCGAGGGCGGCGGCCACGGCGACGACCGGGTGGCGACACTCCCGCTGCTGCAGGGCGTGCTCGACGCGGTCGGCGACCGGGCCATCGTGCTGGCGGCGGGCGGCATCGCCACCGGGCGCGGGCTTGCCGCGGTGCTCGCCGCCGGCGCGGCCGGGGCGTGGATCGGCACCGCGCTGCTGGCCTGCACCGAGGCGCTGACCTCGCCGGGCGCCCGCCGCCGCCTGATCGAGGCGAGCGAACTCGACACCGTCGCCACAAGGGTCTTCGACATCGCTCAGGAGATCCCGTGGCCGCCGGGCTATCCGGGCCGGGCGCTGGCCAACGACTTCACCGGCCGCTGGCACGGCCGTGAGGCCGTTCTATCGGCCAGCGACGGGGCCCGCCGGGCGCTGGCCGAGGCCAGGCGGCGCGGTGACTTCGAGACGGCCTTCGTGTACGCGGGCCAGGCGGCCGGATCGCTCGCCGGGGAGCGCCCGGCCGGGGACGTCATCGCCGAGATCGCCGGCAGCGCCGAGGTCCTGCTGCGGCGCTGGTAACCGGCGGCGGCCGGGATCAGGCGGGCTCCGTGGCCGCCAGAATCCGCCGCAGCGTCCGCCGACCGAGCGCGCTCATCGCCGGGTTGCTGTCCGCGTAGTACCAGACCAGCCCTATCGATTGCTGGAACGCCCAGGCCCGGCCGCGCTCCCACTCGATGTCCGCGCAGCGCAGCGCCTCCCGGAGCGCCCGCCGGGGCCCGGCTTCCAGCAGATGCCAGCCGCTCACCAGGTCCAGCGCCGGGTCAGCAGGCCCGAACCCGCCGACATCGATGATCCCGGTCAGCCGGCCGCCGGACACCAGCACGTTGCCGGGAATCAGGTCCCCGTGCGACATCACGTCCGGGCCAGCGCGCGGCAGGTCCCGCAGCACCGCCCAGAGCCGGCGCAGCCTGGGCACGTCCAGGATCTGCTCGCTGCGGGCAAAGCAGGTCTCCAGCCAGGCGTCGTGCGATCGCAGATCACCGCCCCGGCCGGTCCCGGTGAACACCCGACCATGGGCGTCAACGGCTCGCAGCCCGCTGATCAGCTCCGCCAGGTCGTGCGCGAACGCGGCGGACTCGCCCGGATCGTCCTGCGTGGCGGCGACGCCCGGCACCCAGGTCTGCACCGACCAGTACAACGGGTACCCGGCCCCCGGCTCGCCGATCGCGACCGGCTCCGGCGTGCGGAACCGGGTGCGGCCGGCCAGTTCGCGGGCCGCCGCCGCCTCCGACTCCAGCCAGCGCCGGGAGTCCGCGGGGTCCTGCCGGCGCAGCGGGAACCGGGTGGCCAGCCGATCGCCGATCCGGAAGATCGCGTTGACCGTCCCGTCCGCCGCGACCCGCCGAACCGGCAGTCCCCGCCACCGCGGGAACTGGTCGGCTACCAGTGCCCGGACCGTCTCGGCGGGCACGGGCAACTGGTCGGCGTGCATGGTCACGCCCGCAGCGTCGCCCGGCGGCGGGCCGGTCCGCAACCGGATTTCGCCGGGGCGGGCCGGGGACCGGCGATCGTCGGCCGGAACGGGCATAACTAAGAGCGCGCGCAGGACGGCGCGCAGGACGGCGCGCAGGACGACACGGGGAACGTCGAGCGGGGGAGACAGCGAGATGAGCGTTACCGGGACCAGCACCGGGACCAAGTCCGGCACCGGAACCAAGGCGGGCGCCGGAGCCAAGCCCGGCACCGCACCGAGGGCCAGGACCAGCGCCGAGACCGGCGCCGTGACCGAGACCGGGCCGGAGCCGAGCGGCGCGCCCGGGGCGGCGGCGAGCCTGCTCGGTCACCTGGCCGATCAGCTCGGCGGTAAGGCGTCGGTCCGGGCCGCGTACGGCGATCCGGTGGTCGGCGAGGGGGTAACCGTCATCCCGGTCGCCAGGGTCGGCTTCGGCTTCGGCGGCGGCCTGGGCCGCGGCCCGGCCCGGCCGCGGCGGCAGCGGCGGAACGGCCCCGAGCCGGCCGCCCCCGGCATGGGCGAGGGCGGCGGAGGCGGCGGTGGCGCGGAGGCCCGGCCGCTGGGCTTCATCGAGATCAGGAACGGGGCGGCCAGGTACCGGCCGATCCGGGACCCGTGGACCGACGTGATCCTGCCGCTCGCGTTGCTCGCGGCGGGCATCCTCGCCCCGAAGGCGGCACGGCTGGTCATGCGGCAGCGCCGGCGCGGCTAGCCGGCCCGCCTGTCCGCTAGCCGGGCCGGCCCGGGCGGGTCCGGCAGCGGGCTGACAGCGGACGGTGCGGAATCTGACAGTGGCCCGCGCCAGCATTGCTCCCGACGACACGGATCGAGGGAGCAGATGACGAATGCGATCGAGGCCAGCGGCCTGGTCAGGCGCTTCGGCGCCACGACGGCGCTGGCCGGCG
>JAJYTW010000359.1 GCA_021792855.1 Actinomycetes bacterium | reverse complement strand
GACGCAGGACACAGCCGAGTCGGGAACAGGGCGGGCGCACACCGGGTTCGCGGCACCGGCGGGCCGCCAGGCCGCCACGCCCCCGGGCACCGGCGGGCCGCCACCCGCCGCGGCGCCGCCAGGCCGGCACGCCCCCAGGCACCGGCAATCGGATATCGTTAGGGTCACGAACTATAGGAAGACCGCTCAGTACCGGTTCCCAGGAGGCGGAACGTGAACGACGCGCGCCAGGTGGTGACGGCCGACCCTGCCGCCGACCCTGCCGCCGACGCTGTGGCCGCTGACACCGGGGCCGCTGACACCGGGGCCACCGGCCCGGGCGATCGCGCGGCCGCGGCCATGACGATCATCCGGCTGTTCCGGGCCATGGAACGGGTCGACGCCGGGCTCACTCCCCAGCAGTACCGGATGCTCAAGCTGGTCGGGGACGGCGGTGAGCGGTCCGCCCGACTGGCCGAGCGGCTTGCGGTGGCCAAGCCGACCCTGACGGCGACCGCCGACGGCCTGGTAGCGGCGGGCCTGCTGAGCCGGGCCACGGACGTGGCCGACCGCCGGGTGGTCCGGCTCTGCCTGACGCCGCAGGGGCAGGCCGCGGTCGACCGCGCCGAGGCCGCCTATGCCGGCTGGCTGGACGCGGTGCTCACGGCCGCCGGGGATCCCGGCCGCCCGCTGCGCGACCTGGCAGTCCTCGATGCCGGACTGGATCTGCGCTGGATGGCGCGGCACGGTGCGACCGCCGCGGCATCCGCGACGCCGGCGGAGCCCGCATGAGCGGCCGGACGGGGTCCGAACCGGACCAGGGCTGGCTGCACCGGCTGACCGGGCACCTGTGGCGCTACCCCGGCTCGGTGATCCTGGCGCTCGGCGGCTCGCTGCTCGCCACGATCGTCGCCGTGGTCATCCCGCTGATCCAGCGGGACATCGTGAACAACGCGATCCTGAGCAGCCGCCAGCCGATCTGGATCGGCGCCACCGCTCTCGTCGTGGCCGCGGTGCTCGCCTTCGCCGGGGTCTTCACCCGGCGGTACATCGGCGGCAGGCTGGCCCTGGACGTGCAGCATGACCTGCGCACCGAGATGTTCACCGCGATGACGCGACTGGACGGCGCGCGACAGGACCAGTTGCACACCGGCCAGATCGTCAGCCGGTCCATCTCCGATGTGAACATGGTTCAGGGGCTGCTCGGCATGATGCCGATGCTGCTCGGCAACATCTTGCTGTTCGTGCTCTCGGTGACCGTCATGGCGGTGCTGTCCCCGCTGCTCACCCTTGTGGCGCTGGCCGTGGGACCGGCGCTGTTCGCGATCTCGATGGCGTCGCGGAACCGGCTGTTCCCGGCAAGCTGGGACGCCCAGCAGCAGGCTGCCGGCGTGGCCGGCGTGGTGGACGGCGCGGTCGCCGGGGTGCGCGTGGTCAAGGGCTTCGGCCAGGAGACCCAGGAGATCGAGCGACTGGAGGGCGCCAGCAGGCTGCTGTTCGCCGCCCGGGTCCGGGTGGTGCGCCTGATGGCTCGCTACAACCCGTCGCTGCAGACCGTCCCGGCCCTCGGACAGGTCGGCGTGCTGGCGTTCGGCGGGTGGCTGGCGATCCGGGGGGACATCAGTCTCGGCACGTTCTTCGCGTTCTCCTCCTACATCGCCCAGCTGGTCGGGCCGGTCCGGGCGCTGACCGCGCTGATCACCATCGGCCAGGAGGCCCGCGCCAGCGTGATCCGGGTCTTCGAGGTGATCGACTCCCGGCCGGTGCTGAGCGAGCGGCCGGACGCGATAGCGCTGCCAGGCGGGCGGGCGGCGGACACCGAAGGGACCGGCCTGGCGGCCGGCCGGAGCGGCCAGCCAGGCGGCCCCGAACAGCGCGACGGCTTCCACGCCAGCGTGGAACTCGACGACGTCACCTTCGGCTACCTGCCCTCCGAGCCGGTGCTCCGCGGCCTCAGCCTGACGGTGCGGCCCGGCGAGACGGTGGCGGTGATCGGCACGTCCGGATCGGGGAAGTCGACGATCTCGCTGCTGCTGCCCCGGTTCTACGACGTGACCGGCGGGTCGATCCGGATCGGCGGGCACGACGTCCGCGATCTCACCATCGACTCGCTGCGCGCCGCGATCGGCCTGGTGATGGAGGAGAGCTTCCTGTTCTCCGCCTCGATCAGGGCGAACATCTCCTACGGGCGGCCGGACGCGACGACGGAGCAGATCGTCGCCGCGGCCCGGGCCGCCGAGGCGGACGAGTTCATCCGCGCGTTGCCCGACGGCTACGACACGGTGGTCGGCGAGCAGGGCCTCACGTTGTCGGGCGGCCAGCGGCAGCGGGTCGCGCTGGCCCGCGCGCTGATCACCGATCCGGCGATCCTGGTGCTGGACGACGCCACCTCGGCGATCGACCCCAAGATCGAGGCCCAGATCCACGACACGCTGCGCCGGGTGATGGCCGGCCGCACCACACTGCTGATCGCGCACCGCCGGTCGACGCTCCAGCTAGCCGACAAGATCGCGGTGCTGGACCGCGGGAGACTGGTCGATCTCGGCACGCACGAGGAACTGGCCGACCGGTGCGCGCTGTACCGGCTGCTGGTAGCCGGTCCCGGCGACGACGCCGAGGGCGTGGACGCCGGCGAGCTTGCCTACTACGAGCACGCACCCGCCGACGGTCTGGCCGCCGGCGAAGCGGCCGCGAGCGCTGCACCCACGGGCACCGCACCCACGGGCACCGCACCCACGGGCACCGCACCCACGGGCACCGCACCCACGGGCACCGCACCCACGGGCGCCGCGTCCGCGCGCCCCGCGGCCGCCGGGTCCGCAGCCGCCGGGTCCGCGTCACCCGGCCGATCCCGGCCCGCGGCGATCACGCCGAGCCTGTGGCCGGACCCGGCCAGCC
>JAJYTW010000082.1 GCA_021792855.1 Actinomycetes bacterium | reverse complement strand
CAGTCCAACCCGGCGCAGTCCAACCCGGCGCAGTCCAACCCGGCGCAGTCCAACCCGGCCCAGTCGGGCCAGGGGAGCGGCGGCCAGGCCGGCGCCGGGTCCGACGAGTCCGGCGCCGCGCGCTCCGACGCCGCGCGCTCCGACGCCGCGCGCTCCGACGCCGCGCGCTCGGAGACTGGCCGGGACGGCGAGTCCGCCGACAACGGCGAGGCCGGCCAGCAGAACCGGCGCGGCAACGAGCACGGCACCCGGCGGGACAGCCAGCGCGGCCGGCGCGAGCGCAGCGGGAACACCCGGCGCGAGGAACAGCCGAGGGCGGCCGACAGCGGCGACCAGAACGGTCGTGACGAGGACCGCGGCGACGGCCAGAGCCGCCGCAGCCGGGAGCGGGACCGGTACCGGAACCGCAACCAGAACACCCGCGGTCGCCGGGAGCGCGGCAGCGAGGCCGAGCCGGTGATCAGCGAGGACGACGTGCTGATCCCGATCGCCGGGATCCTGGACGTGCTCGACAACTACGGCTTCGTCCGCACCACCGGCTACCTGCCGGGCTCCAACGACGTCTACGTCTCCCTCTCCCAGGTCCGCAAGTACGGCCTGCGCAAGGGCGACGTGATCGAGGGCGCGATCCGCCAGCCCAGGGAGGGTGAGCGGCGCGAGAAGTTCAATGCCCTGGTCCGGCTGGACAAGGTGAACGGCCTGGACCCGGAGTCCTCCAAGGGCCGCCCGGACTTCTCCAAGCTGGTCCCGCTGTACCCGCAGGAGCGGCTGCGCCTGGAGTCCGACCCGACCATCATGACGACCAGGATCATCGACCTGATCAGCCCGATCGGCAAGGGCCAGCGCGGCCTGATCGTCTCCCCGCCCAAGGCGGGCAAGACGATGATCCTGCAGGCCATCGCGAACGCGATCACCAAGAACAACCCCGAGTGCCACCTCATGGTCGTCCTGGTCGACGAGCGGCCCGAGGAAGTCACCGACATGCAGCGCTCGGTCAAGGGCGAGGTGATCCACTCGACCTTCGACCGCCCGGCCGAGGACCACACGATGGTCGCCGAACTCGCCATCGAGCGGGCCAAGCGGCTGGTCGAGATGGGCCACGACGTGGTCGTGCTGCTCGACTCGATCACCCGGCTCGGCCGGGCCTACAACCTCGCGGCGCCGGCCAGCGGCCGGATCATGTCCGGTGGTGTGGACTCGACCGCCCTGTACCCGCCGAAGCGGTTCTTCGGCGCGGCCAGGAACATCGAGCACGGCGGGTCGCTGACCATCCTCGCGACGGCCCTGATCGAGACCGGGTCCCGCGCCGACGAGGTGATCTTCGAGGAGTTCAAGGGCACCGGCAACATGGAACTGCGGCTGCGCCGCGAGCTTGCCGACAAGCGGATCTTCCCGGCCATCGACGTGGACGCGTCGGGCACCAGGAAGGAAGAGCTGCTGATGACCCCCGAGGAGCTGAAGATCGTCTGGCAGCTTCGCCGGGTCCTGCACGCGCTGGAGCCCCAGCAGGCGCTCGAGGTGCTGATGGAGCGGATGAAGGAAACCAAGAGCAACGCCGAGTTCCTGCTGCACGTCCAGAAGACCACCGTCGCTTCGTAACGCAGCCCGGCCGGCCGGCGCCCTGCCCAGGTGGCGGGAATCGCCGGCCGGCCGCGGTGGTTGACGATGTGGCACACTGGTGTGTCCGCGCAGCGGTGTGCCCCAGATAGCGCGGTACCGGTTCACGCCCGCCCGATGGCGCGGCGACCCGGCGACCGCCAGATTCAGGAGAAGACATGAAGCCCGACATTCACCCGGAGTACGTGGTGACCCAGGTGGTCTGCACCTGCGGCAACACCTTCACGACCCGGAGCACGGCCAAGAACGGCCAGATCCACGCCGACGTCTGCTCGAACTGCCACCCGTTCTACACCGGCAAGCAGAAGATCCTGGACACCGGTGGCCGGGTCGCGAGGTTCGAGAGCCGCTACGGCAAGCAGGCCGCGAAGTAGCCTGCCCGGCGCGCCGGGGAACCATGACCGAGGAGGTAAGCGATGCTTGACCGGCTTGCCGACCTCGCTGCCGAGTACGCCCAGCTAGAACTGGACCTGGCCGATCCCGCCGTGCACGCCGATCAGGACCGGGCACGGTCGCTGGGGCGGCGCTACAGCGAGCTGTCGCAGATCGTGCACGTCTACGAGGAATGGCGTCAGGTATCCGATGACGAGGTGACGGCGCGGGAACTGTCCGGCGAGGACCCCTCGTTCGGCCAGGAAGCCGACCAGCTTGCCCGCCGCAGGGAGGAGCTCCAGCAGCGGCTGGAGCACCTGCTGGTGCCCAGGGACGCGCTCGACGCCAAGGACATTCTCCTGGAGATCAAGGCGGGGGAGGGCGGCGAGGAGTCCGCCCTGTTCGCCGGCGATCTGCTCCGGATGTACCTGCGGTACGCCGAGCGGCAGGGCTGGAAGACCGAGATCCTGGATTCCACCGTGACCGGCCTCGGCGGCTACAAGGACGTCACCGTCGCGGTCAAGGCGGCCGGCCGGGGCAGCCTGGCCGGCACTCCGGACGGCGCCTGGGCGATGCTGAAGTACGAGGGTGGCGTGCACCGGGTCCAGCGGGTGCCGGTGACCGAATCCCAGGGCCGGATCCACACCTCGGCGGCGGGCGTGCTTGTGCTGCCCGAGGCCGACCCGGTCGAGGTCAGCGTCGATCCGAACGATCTGCGGATCGACGTGTTCCGCTCCTCCGGGCCCGGCGGCCAGAGCGTGAACACCACCGACTCGGCGGTCCGGATCACCCACCTGCCTACCGGCATCGTGGTGTCCTGCCAGAACGAGAAGAGCCAGCTTCAGAACAAGGAGGCCGCGCTCCGCATCCTCCGCGCCAGGCTGCTGGCCGCCGCGCAGGAGGAGGCCGAGGCGCAGGCGTCCGCCGAGCGCCGCAGCCAGGTCGCGACCGTGGACCGGTCGCAGCGGATCCGCACCTACAACTTCCCGGAGAACCGGATCTCCGACCACCGGGTCGGCTACAAGGCCTACAACCTCGACCAGGTCCTCGACGGCGACCTGGACGCGGTGATCGGCGCGCTGGTCGAGGCCGACCGGCTCGAGAAGCTCGCAGCGGCGAGCTGACGCTGCCCGGAGCGATGGTTGTGCCAGACCTGACAACGGGGCCGGACCTGACCACGGGGCCGCGGTGAGCCTGCTGCTGGCCGAGATCGCCGCCGCCGTGACCAGGCTGGCCGAGGCCGGCGTGGAATCACCGCGCGCCGACGCCGAACTGCTGGCCGCCTACCGGCACGGCGTCGAGCGGTCGGCGCTGCACCTGGTCGCCGACCGCGACTTCGACCCCAGGTTCTGGGACGACGTGGCCAGGCGCGAGGCCAGGGAGCCGCTCCAGCACATCACCGGCGTGGCCTATTTCCGTTACCTGGACCTCGAGGTCGGGCCCGGCGTGTTCGTCCCGCGGCCGGAGACCGAGGTGATGACCGGGTGGGTGATCGAGCGGCTGAACGAGATGGACGTCGCCGAACCCGTTGTCGCCGATCTTGGGACCGGCTCGGGGGCGATCGCCCTGGCCGTGGCGCAGGAGGTGCCCAGGGCGACCGTGCACGCGGTCGAGGGCGATCCGATCGCCCGCCGGTGGACCGAGCGCAACATCGCGCGGTGCGCGGCCGCCGCGCCGCACACGGCCGGCCGGGTGCTGCTGCACGCCGGTGACTTCGCCGCCGCGCTGACCGACCTGGACGGCACGGTCGACCTGGTGGTCAGCAACCCGCCGTACATACCGGTCGATGCCCTGGTGCCGCCCGAGGTGGCCGAGTACGAGCCGCCGGCCGCGCTGTACTCAGGCTCCGACGGCCTGGACGCGGTCCGGGTGGTCGAGCGCACCGCCCGGCGGCTGCTGCGGCCCGGCGGCCAGGTCGCGGTGGAGCACGGCGCTCCCCAGGGCGCGGCGGTCTACTGGGTGTTCGCCGAGGAGAACGGCTGGCGGGACACCCGCAACCACACCGACCTGGCCGGACGTGACCGGTTCGTCACGGCGCGACGGCCGTGACCGCAGGGACCGCCGTGACCGGATCCCGGGCGTGGCAGGATGGTCGGCCATGAGTGAGATGTTCGACTGCGCCGATGAGACCCAGCGAGAAGCCGGCCTGGCCGTCGCCGCGACGGCCGTGCTCAAGGGTGATCTGGTGGTGCTGCCCACCGACACGGTGTACGGCATCGGGGCCGACGCGTTCCGCCCCGCCGCGGTCACCAGCCTGCTGGCGGCCAAGGGACGCGGCAGGCAGATGCCGCCGCCGGTGCTGGTCGGGTCGGTCCGGGCCGCGACCGCCCTGGTCGAGGAACTCGGCCCGTACGGCCAGGAACTGATCGACGAGTTCTGGCCGGGCGGCCTGACCGTCGTGTGCCGGGCGAACCGGTCGCTGAAGTGGGATCTCGGCGAGACCCGGGGCACCGTGGCCGTCCGGATGCCCGCGAACGAGATCGCGCTCGCACTGCTGCAGCAGACCGGCCCGATGGCGGTCAGCAGCGCCAACCTGTCCGGGTCGCCGCCGGCCACGACCGCCGCCGCCGCCATGGATCAACTCGGCGATTCGGTGTCGGTCTACCTGGACGGCGGGCCGTGCGAGGCCGACGTGCCGTCCACGATCGTGGACCTGACCGGGGATATGCCGCGCCTGCTGCGGGTAGGCGTGCTACCGATCGGCAAGTTGCGGGAGGTAGCCGCCGTCGCCATGGGGCCGGACTGACCCCGTGACCTGCGGCAGCGCGGCGGGTGCCCCGGCCGGAGCGGATCGTGCCATACAGTTGATCTGATGCCTGACGAGCTAGGGATCCGGTGAGCCGCGGTGGGCGAGTACGTCGTCATGCTGCTGGTGAGCGCGGCGGTCACGTATCTGCTGACCCCGCTGGTCCGCCGGTTCGCGGTCCGGGCCGGGGCGATCGTGCCCAAGCGGGACCGCGACGTGCATGCCGAGCCCATCCCGCGGATGGGCGGCATCGCGATGTACATCGGCATCGCGGCCGGCCTGCTGGTCGCCACTCACTCCTCGCTGCGCGAGATCATGCCCGGCACCGGCCTGCCGGGCGGCCTGCTCGCCGCCGGCGGCCTGATCGTGCTGATCGGGATGATCGATGACCGGTGGGGCATCAATGCGATCGCCAAGCTGGCCGGTCAGGTCGCGGCGGCCGGGATCCTGGTCGGCAGCGGAGTCGAACTGCAGAACTTCCCGCTGCCCAACAACGACCTGCTCAGCCTGACGCCGAACGAGTCCATCGTGCTGACGATCCTGGTGGTCGTCGCGACCATCAACGCGATCAACTTCATCGACGGCCTGGACGGCCTGGCGGCGGGCATCGTCTGCATC
The DNA here is from genome assembly GCA_021792855.1 of Actinomycetes bacterium. Classification (GTDB taxonomy): domain Bacteria; phylum Actinomycetota; class Actinomycetes; order Streptosporangiales; family Streptosporangiaceae; genus Chersky-822. The sequence continues at coordinate 12,523 of JAJYTW010000082.1, read as the reverse complement.
GCCGCGATCTCGTTCTTCATCTACTACTACTCGCTGACCCGGGTGGTCGGCGGGGTGTCCGCCGAGGCGGTGTCCGCCCTGGCGGCGGTGGTGCTAGCCGGCGCCTGCCTCGGTTTCCTGCCGCACAACTTCTACCCGGCCAGGATCTTCATGGGCGACACCGGCTCGATGCTGCTCGGCCTGGTGCTCGCCTACGTGCCGATCGCGGCGATCTCCTCGCTCGACTACACCAGCCTGCAGAACAAGGCGAACAGGTTCCCCGAGATCCTGCCGCTGCTGCTGCCAGCCGCCGTGCTGGTGATCCCGTACTCCGACATGGTCCGCGCCGTGATCCGGCGGACCAGGGCCGGGCTCTCGCCATTCGCGCCGGACCGCAAGCACCTGCACCACCGGTTGCTGGACATCGGCCATTCGCACCGGTCCAGCGTGCTGATCCTGTACTCCTGGGCGGCGCTGTTCGCGATCGCGGTGGTCGGCCTGTCCATCGTCACCGTGAAGCTAGTCGTGCTGGCCGGAACGACGATTGTCGCCGTGCTGGTGCTCGCCCTGCTGTCGATACCCAAGCTGCGCTGGTGGTCCCGGCCGCCCGCGGCGACCGAGTCCGACGGGACCGGTCTGCCCGCTGCCGGGTCCGTCGTGCCCGCTGCCGGGCCGGGTCTGGCGCAAGCCGGGTCGAACCTGGCCGGCCCCCCGCCTGACCTGGCCGGACCCGTGCCCGATCTGCCGGATTCCGTGCCGTTGACCGAGCCAGAAAAGACGGCCGCAAAAATCGCCGGATCGCCGGGAACCTATCTGTCATGACGGGCGTTCTGACAGATGACGGTCGCTGCCCGTCGTCATCGCTGGGAACCCGATGCGCGGCGGGCAGCGGCCGTCCTGTCTCTTCCTAGCGGCGCGGTCCTGGTGTCCGGGCCGCGCTCGGCTACATTCGTCACGTTCGGTGACCTGGTGAGGCCATCGCCGGAGAGCTTGTGATATCTTTCACGAGCACCCGGCCACACTCGGGTGTGTGGCTCGTGATACGTTGCGCACGCCTGGTCTTGCGGGGGGATAACTCCCCGAGCGACTTGGTGTTCGTGGTCTCAGCGGGACACCGAACCCCAGACGTACAGCACCGGCTGGCCGACAAGCCGCCGACCAGTTTCCTCCGGAGTCAACGATGCTGGCGAACTACGCCCAGATCGTGCGCCGCTCCGCCGTCACGACGGCCGGGGTTGGCGCCATCATGGCCGTGGTCAGCCTTGCCGTCGGCGGGGCGAAGGGCCTGATCGGGGCCGTCCTCGGGATCGCCCTGGTCGCGGTGTTCTTCGGGATCAGCGTGCTCGCCGTGGGCCGGGCCGCGCGGCACAGCCCGCAGGCCATGATGATCACCGCGATCGCCACCTACCTGATCAAGATCGTGCTGCTGCTCTTCTTCGTCGTCCGGTTCGCCGGCACCACCGCGTTCAATTCGCGCCTGTTCGGCCTGACCGCCCTGGCCTGCATCCTGGCCTGGTCGGCCGCCCAGGTCATCTGGTCGCTGCGGCTGAAGACCCCGTACGTCGAGCCCTCGGGGCAGGGATGAGCCGTGGCAGCATGTCGCGAGGCGGCCGATGATGGCGGGGCAATCGCAGCACTCCAACGCCGGGTGGACCATCTTCGGCTACATGATCGCCGGGATGATCTTCTACGGCGGTGTGGGCTGGCTGGTCGGCCGCTGGACGCACATCGCGATGCTGTTCCCGATCGGCATGCTGATCGGCGTGGGGATCGGGGTCTTCGCCATCATCTACCGATACGGCCGACAGTGACTAGCGCGCCGGCCGGCGGTCGCCGGAGCGCGCGGGTCAGTTACGAGAAGCGGGTTAGCAACACGATGAACGGCATAGCACGCTGCCAGCGGGCCGACGGGCCGATGGCGGGAGGATACTGAGTTGGCCATCACCCAGATCGCGACGCTCGCGGCTAGCTGCCCGAATCCCGAGGATTCGTCGCACCTGTACTCCGGTTGCCCGTACCCGGCGCCCGGTCTGCACAGCTTTAACTTCCCGGCGCTGTTCACCATCGGCCCGTTCCGGTTCGAGAAGCCGATGCTGATCGCGGTGATCGGGGCGGCCCTGGTGATCTGGTTCTTCTGGGCCGCGTTCAGCAAGCCCAAGCTGGTCCCGCGCGGCGTCCAGAACCTCGGCGAGCTTGGCATCCTGTTCGTCCGGGACCAGATCCTGCGGCCGATGATGGGCAAGAAGGGCGACAGCTATCTGCCGTTCCTGGTATCGCTCTTCTTCTTCATCTGGGTCATGAACATGATGGAGATCATCCCGGTCGCGATGTTCCCGGCCACGTCGAAGATCGCGTTCCCGGTCGCGCTGATGCTGATGGTCTACATCACGTACAACTACCTCGGCATCAAGCACCAGGGCCTCGGCGGCTACTTCAGGAACATGATCCCGCGGGGCGTGCCGTGGCCGATCCTGCTCATCCTGGCGCCGGTCGAGATCCTCCAGTACACGATCGTCCGGCCGTTCACCCTCGCGGTCCGGCTGTTCGCGAACATGTTCGCCGGACACATCCTGCTCTCGGTGTTCACGATCGCCACCTGGTACCTGTTCGTCCTCGGCATCCCGCTGCTGTTCAGCGCGACCTCGTTCATCCTGACCATCGTGCTGACCGCGTTCGAGGCGCTGATCCAGGCGCTGCAGGCGTACATTTTCACGATCCTCACAGCGCAGTACATCGGTGATTCGCTGGAGGGGGCGCACTGAGATAAGACCACGCGGGCCGGCGCCGGCCGAGCCACCGGCCGCCCGCACCCACATCTACCTCGTCAGCCGGCGCAACCTCGCCGGCCCGAATGAAAAGGAAGAATCACATGCTTGACGTCGCACACCTTGCGGCAGCCGCCACCACCACCAGCAACCTGATCATCAACTTCGGTGCGGTGGCCTACGGCCTGGCCGCCATCGGCCCCGGCATCGGCATCGGCCTGATCTTCGGCCACGGTGTCGAGGCCATGGCCCGGCAGCCCGAAGCGGCTGGCATGATCCGGTCCAACATGTACATCGGCTTCGCGCTGACCGAGGCGCTGGCGCTGATCGGCATCGTCATCCCGTTCATCTTCCACGCCGCCGGCTGATCATCAGATAAGCGGAGTCGCGCGTGTTTAGGTACGAGCAGGAGGCTGAGCCGTGAGGTTTCTAGCAGCTCCGTCAACTCTTGGGCCGCTGCTGCCTAGCTGGAGCGAGCTGATCATCGGGGCGGTCGCGTTCCTGATCGTGTTCGGCATCCTCGCCAAGGTGCTGATGCCCAGGATCAGCAAGACCCTGGAGGAGCGCACCGACGCGATCGAGGGCGGGCTGCGGCGGGCCGAGGACGCGCAGTCCGAGGCCGGCCGGGTGCTCGAGCAATACCGGGCCCAGCTCAGCGAGGCCCGGCACGAGGCAGCACGGCTGCGTGAGCAGGCCAAGGAGGAGGCCGCCCAGATCGTGGCCCAGGGCCGCGCCGACGGCGTGGCCGAGCGGCAGCGGATCATCGAGTCCGCGACCGCCCAGATCGAGGCGGACCGTCAGCAGGCGATGACCGCGCTGCGCGCCGAGGTCGGCGCGCTCGCCGTCGAGCTTGCCAGCCGGATCGTCGGCGAGTCGCTCGCCGACGAGGCCCGCCAGACCCGGATGGTCGACCGGTTCCTCGCCGAGATCGAGGCCGAGTCCGACGGGGTGGGCGCGCGATGAGAGGTGCGAGCAGGGCGGCGCTGGCCGCGGCCAAGGAGCGGTTGTCGGCCACGCTGGTCGGCGGCGCAGCCACGGCCGCGACCACCATCGGCGACGACCTGTTCGGGGTCACCGGGCTGCTCGACGCCGAGCCCGGGCTGCGCCGGGCGCTGTCCGACCCGTCCAGGGATGCGGCGGAGCGGGCCGGCCTGGCCCAGTCACTGCTCAGCGGCCGGATCTCCGACGGAGCGCTGGACCAGGTCAGCGCCCTGTCGTCGGCCCGCTGGTCGGACTCCGGCGACCTGGCCGACGCGACCGAGCAGCTTGGCGTGCTGGCCATCGCCGAAGCCGCGGACATCGCCGGCCAGCTCGACGAACTCGAGGACCAGCTATTCCGGTTCGGCCGGGTCGTCGGCGCCAACCCGGATCTGCGCTCGGCGCTGTCCAACCGGCTCGTCGCTGAGCAGGGCCGCCGCGGGATCGTGACCGAACTGCTGACCGGCAAGGTCGTGGATTCGGCATTGCGGCTGATTACCCAGGCGACGGTTCGCCCGCGCGGACGTAGCCTGGATGCGAGCCTGGAGTTCTACGCGAACCTGGTCGCTGAACTGCGCGAGCGCCTCGTCGCCGAGGTGCACGTCGCGGTTCCGCTCACCGACTCCCAGCGCGGCAGGCTGGCCGCCGCTCTGGTAGCGGCCTACGGACACGACGTGCACCTGAACGTCGTGCTCGACCCGCAGGTGCTCGGCGGCATGTCGGTGCGGATCGGCGACGAGCTGATCAACGGCAGCGTCGCCAGCCGCCTGGCCGAACTGAGACGCGACCTGGCCGCCTGACCAGTCACCGCAAGCTTGATCTGAACCAGATGAGGAAGACGCGAGGAAGATGACGGAGCTGACTATCCGGCCCGAGGAGATCAGGGACGCGCTCGCGCGTTTCGTCGAGGCATATGAGCCGGGTGCCGCAGCGACCGAGGAGGTCGGCACCGTCGTCGAGTGCGGCGACGGCATCGCGCGAGTCGAGGGCCTGCCCTCGGCGATGGCGAACGAGTTGCTGGAATTCGAGGACGGTACCCGCGGCCTGGCGCTGAACCTGGACGTCCGCGAGATCGGCGTGGTCATCCTGGGTGACTTCAGCAAGATCGAGGAGGGCCAGCGGGTCAAGCGGACCGGCGAGGTGCTGTCCGTGCCGGTCGGCGACGGCTACCTGGGCCGCGTGGTCGGCCCGCTCGGACAGCCGCTGGATGGCCAGGGCCCGGTCGAGACCACCGAGCGCCGTGCTCTGGAACTGCAGGCGCCGACGGTCGTGCAGCGGCAGCCGGTGAAGGAGCCGCTCCAGACCGGCATCAAGGCGATCGACGCGATGACGCCGATCGGCCGCGGCCAGCGGCAGCTGATCATCGGTGACCGGCAGACCGGCAAGACCGCGATCGCGATCGACACGATCATCAACCAGAAGTCCAACTGGGATTCCGGCGACCCGTCCCGCCAGGTCCGCTGCATCTACGTGGCGGTCGGCCAGAAGGGCTCGACCATCGCCCAGGTCCGCCAGTCGCTGGAGGACGCGGGCGCGATGGCCTACACCACCATCGTGGCCGCCCCGGCGTCCGACCCGGCCGGTTACAAGTACATCGCCCCGTACACCGGGTCGGCGATCGGCCAGCACTGGATGTACCAGGGCAAGCACGTCCTGATCATCTTCGACGACCTGACCAAGCAGGCCGAGGCGTACCGCGCGATCTCGCTGCTGCTGCGCCGGCCGCCGGGCCGCGAGGCCTACCCGGGCGACGTGTTCTACCTGCACTCCCGGCTGCTCGAGCGCTGCGCGAAGCTGTCCGAGGACCTGGGCAGCGGCTCGATGACCGGCCTGCCGATCATCGAGACCAAGGGCAACGACGTCTCGGCCTACATCCCGACGAACGTCATCTCGATCACCGACGGGCAGATCTTCCTGGAGACCGACCTGTTCAACGCCGGTGTCCGGCCCGCCATCAACGTCGGCATCTCGGTCTCCCGGGTCGGCGGCAACGCCCAGACCAAGGCGATGAAGAAGGTGGCAGGCGGCCTCAAGCTCGGCCTGTCGCAGTTCCGCGACCTGGAGGCCTTCGCAGCCTTCGCGTCCGACCTGGACGCGGCGTCCCGGGCCCAGCTTGAGCGCGGCGCCCGCCTGGTCGAGATGCTGAAGCAGGGCCAGTACTCGCCGTACTCGGTCGAGCACCAGGTGGTCTCGGTCTGGGCCGGGACGACGGGCCAGTTCGACGACGTGCCGGTCGAGGACGTCCGCAGGTTCGAGTCCGAGATGCTGGACTACATCGGCCGCGAGCGGCAGGGCATCTTCGACGCGATCCGGGAGACCGGTGACCTGTCCGACGACACCGTCAGCGCGCTGAAGGACGCCGTGGACCAGTTCCGCCGCGGCTTCGAGACCAGCGCCGGCGAACTGCTGGTCAGCGACGAGCCGCCGGCCGAGGTCACCGAGGCCGACGTCGCGCAGGAGACCATCGTCCGGCACGCGCCAGCGGCAGAGAAGAAGTAGCCAATGGGAGCACAGCTTCGCACGGTCCGGCGGCGGATCGCCACGGTCAAGTCCACCGCCAAGATCACCAAGGCGCAGGAACTGATCGCCTCGTCGCGGATCATCAAGGCTCAGCAGCGGGCGCACGCCGCCGGGCCGTACGCGCGGGAGATCAGTGCCGCGGTCGAGGCCGTGGTCAGCCGGTCCGGCAGCATTCACCACCCGCTGACCACCGAGGCGGCCAACCCGACCAGGGCCGCGGTGCTGATCCTGACCAGTGACCGCGGGTTCTGCGGCGGGTTCAACGCCAGCGTGCTGCGCGAGGCGGCCGGGCTGAACGCCCTGCTCGCCGACCGGGGCGTGCAGGCTGTCCCGTTCGTGGCCGGCCGCAAGGGCATCGTCTGGCACCGGTTCCGTGACCGGGTGATGGGCGGGGAGTGGAGCGGGTTCTCCGACACGCCCGCGCACCGCAACGCGACCGAGATCACGACGGCGCTGCTTGAGGCGTTCGGCAAGCCGGCCTCCGACGGCGGCGTGGACGAGATCTATCTGGTCTACACCGAGTTCGTGTCGATGCTGACCCAGCGCCCGGCCGTGCACCGGTTGCTGCCGCTGGAGATCACCGAGAGCACGGAGGCCGGGCCGATCCCGGTCTACGAGTTCGAGCCGTCCCCGGAGAAGGTGCTCGACGAACTGCTGCCGTGGTACGTCGAGAGCCGGATCTTCCACGCGCTGCTCGACTCGGCGGCGGCGGAGATCGCGGCCAGGCGGCGGGCGATGAAGTCCGCCACCGACAACGCGAACGAACTGCTCGAGGCGCTCACCAGGGAAGCCAACAAGGCCAGGCAGGCCGAGATCACTCAGGAAATCAGCGAGATCGTGGGCGGGGCGAACGCCCTCGCCGAATCGATCAGTGGGAGTTAGTGAGCATCATGACCGCTACCGCAGAGGACGTGACCGCCGCCGGCGGTTCCGGCCAGGGCACCGGCCGCGTAGCCCGGGTGATCGGCCCCGTCGTGGACATCGAGTTCGCGGCCGACAGCATGCCCGACATCTACAACGCGCTGCACGTCGATGTCACCATCGGCGGCCAGACCAACACCCTGACCCTGGAGGTCGCCCAGCACATCGGCGACAACATGGTCCGGGCCATCTCGATGCGGCCGACCGACGGCATGGTCCGCGGCGCGGCAGTCACCGACACCGGCAGCCCGATCTCGGTGCCGGTCGGCGACGTGACCAAGGGCCACGTGTTCAACGCCCTGGGCGAGACGCTGGACGTGCCGACCGCCTCGCTCCAGGTCACCGAGCGCTGGCCGATCCACCGGCAGGCCCCGCCGCTGGACCAGCTTGAGCCCAAGACCGAGATGTTCGTCACCGGCATCAAGGTCATCGACCTGCTCACGCCGTACGTGTCCGGCGGCAAGATCGGCCTGTTCGGCGGCGCCGGCGTCGGCAAGACGGTGCTGATCCAGGAGATGATCCGCCGGGTCGCCAAGAACTTCGGCGGCGTGTCCGTCTTCGCCGGTGTGGGGGAGCGGACCCGCGAGGGCAACGACCTGTTCCTGGAGATGAGCGAGTCCGGCGTCATCGAGGACACCGCGCTGGTGTTCGGCCAGATGGACGAGCCGCCGGGCACCCGGCTCCGGGTCGGCCTGTCCGCGCTGACCATGGCCGAGTACTTCCGGGACGTCCAGAAGCAGGACGTGCTGCTGTTCATCGACAACATCTTCCGGTTCACCCAGGCCGGCTCGGAGGTCTCCACCCTGCTCGGCCGGATGCCGTCGGCGGTGGGCTACCAGCCGACCCTGGCCGACGAGATGGGCCAACTGCAGGAGCGGATCACCTCGACCCGCGGCCACTCGATCACCTCGATGCAGGCGATCTACGTCCCGGCCGACGACATCACCGACCCGGCGCCGCACACCACGTTCGCCCACCTGGACGCCACCACGGTGCTGTCCAGGGCGATCACCGAGAAGGGCATCTTCCCGGCCGTGGACCCGCTGGACTCCTCGTCCCGGATCCTGGACCCCAAGTACATCGGCCAGGAGCACTACGACGTGGCCCGTGAGGTCCAGCGGATGCTCCAGCGGTACAAGGAGCTTCAGGACATCATCGCCATCCTCGGCATCGACGAGCTGTCCGAGGAGGACAAGGTCACGGTGCAGCGGGCCCGGCGGATCGAGCGGTTCCTGTCCCACCCGATGTACGTGGCCGAGCAGTTCACCGGCCAGCCCGGCGAGTTCGTCACCCTGGAGGAGACGATCTCCTCGTTCAAGGCGCTCACCGAGGGCAAGTACGACCACGTGCCCGAGCAGGCCTTCTTCATGTGCGGCGGGATCGAGGACGTCGAGCGCAAGGCCCGCGAACTGGAGAAGTCGTGACGCTGCGGGTGACGCTGGTCGTTCCCGAGGGCGAGATCTGGTCGGGGAACGCCGAGCGGATGGTGGCCAAGACGCTGGACGGCGAGATCGGCATCCTCACCGGGCACACCCCGGTGCTGGGTGTCCTCGCCCACGGCAGCGTGGTCCGCATCCTGCCGGAGGGCGAGGGCGCCAGCGGCTGGATCTCCGCCGCTGTCGGCGGCGGCTTCCTGTCGGTATCCGATGACCGGGTATCGGTCCTCGCCCGGCAGGCGGTGCTCGGCGAGCACGTCGACCGGGCGGCCACCCGGGCCGACCTGGAGGCCGCCATCGGCGCGGCGTCCGCGGGCGGCCAGGGCCAGGACAACGATGAGGTGGGGTACCTCCGGGCGCTGCTCCGGGCCGCGGGCGAAGAAGCCTAGCGGCCGGGCGGGATCGGGGAGTTGTACCGGGATCTGGCTGCCATCGGCTGGATCCTTGTCGGCCTCGTCGTCGCCGCGATGCTGGGTGTCGCGCTGCTGTCGGCCCGCCGGATGGCGATCCGCCGTCCGGGCGGCGCCGTGGCCTGCGGACTGCGGCGCGCGGCGGATCCGCGCTGGCGTCGCGGCATCGCCGCCTACCGGGTCGATCAGCTCTGCTGGTTCAATGCGGTAGGCCTCGGCCTGCGCCCGATCGCGGTCTTCGAGCGCCGGGCGCTTCACCTGGTCGCCAGGCACCCGGTCGGCCCGCCGGGCGACCGGGTGCCTGAGGCGGGCACCGTGGTGGTCGAGTTCGCCACCGGCGCGGACGACGAGACGTTCCTGCTCGCGCTCAGCCACGACGCCCTGACCGGCCTGCTGGCCTGGCTGGAGGCCGCTCCGCAGCACCGGTTCGGCGGCCCTCCTAGCGCTCGCCGCCGGGCTTCCAGAGCAGATCGCCGTCCGGCTCGTTGGCGACCCGACCGAGGATGAACAGCAGGTCCGAGAGCCGGTTCAGGTACGTGATGGCTAGCGGGTTCATGGTGTCCCCGTGCACCTCGAACGCGGCCCACGCGGCTCGCTCTGCCCGCCGGACGATGGTGCGGGCGACGTGCAGCATCGCGCTGCCTGGCGTTCCGCCGGGGAGCACGAAACTGCGCAGCGTGGGCAGCGACTCGTTATAGGTGTCGCACGCCGCTTCCAGGGCGCTGATGTAGCTCTCGTCGATCCGGAGCGGGGGATAGGCCGGGTCGGGCGTGATCGGGTTGCACAGATCGGCACCGACGTCGAAGAGTTCGTTCTGAATGCGGATGAGTAGCGTCTTCAGATCATCGGACAGGCCGCCGGCGGTCACGGCGACGCCGATGGCGCTGTTCGCCTCGTCGACGTCGGCGTAGGCCCCGAGTCGCGGGTCGGTCTTCGGCGCGCGGCTGAAGTCGCCCAGGGCGGTCGTGCCGTCGTCGCCGGTCCTGGTGTAGATGCGGGACAGTACGACGGGAGTCTCGTTGCGTTTGGTCGACATGCTCTCCACGGTAACGGTACGGCCCGGCGCTCTCACCAGGAGCCTGGCGGTCTGCCGTGAGCTGCGCCAGAATCTGCCTACTGGTTACTTAGAGTGACTTCTACTACACTAGTGGCTACCTTCTGCGCGAGCAGGGTAGTGAATAACCGGCCATCCTGGCAGCCACCCGGCGGATTCTCGGGGGCCCCGCCGGATGCTGTTCGATGGCCGGGGCGCGCTCCCGGCTCGGCAACGGCCGGGAGCGCGCACCCCGATCTGGCCAAGAACCGGTCTGGCTGCTACGAACTAGTAGTGTTTCTTCAAATATCCGGACCAGGTTCGGGAGTGGCCGTGTACGACTACGTGATCGTTGGCGCCGGCAGCGCCGGGTGCGTTCTCGCAGGTCGCCTCACCGAGAATCCGTCCGTGAAGGTGCTGCTGATCGAGGCGGGACCGCCCGACTCCGCAGACGAGATCCACATCCCCGCAGCGCTCAACCTGCTGTTCCAGAGCAGCTACGACTGGGGTTTCCGGACTCAGCCGCAGGAGCACGCGGCCGGGCAGAGCGTCTACTGGCCCCGCGGCCGGGTGATCGGCGGCTCGTCCTCGATCAACGCCATGATCTACATCCGCGGTCACAAGCACGACTACAACACCTGGCGGGACCAGTACGGCTGTGACGGGTGGAGCTACAACGACATGCTGCCCTACTTCATCAGGGCGGAGTCGAACTCCCGCGGCGCCTCGGTCTACCACGGCGGATCCGGCCCGCTGAGCGTCGTCGATCCGAAGTACAAGTCCGCGACGACCAGCGCGTTCGTGGACGCCGCCAGCAGTTCAGGCTCGGTGGCCAACCCCGACTTCAACGGAGCAAGCCAGGACGGTGTGGGCTTCTACCAGCTCACCCAGAAGGACGGCAGGCGCTGGTCGGCGGCCGACGCTTACCTGTATCCGGCGATCGCCAGGCCCAATCTGACGGTGCAGACCGACGCGCTGGCCACCTCGGTGGTGATTGAAGACGGCCGGGCCACCGGCGTGCGCTACCTGCGCCGCGGCGTCGAGCACCTGGCCAGGGCGGACGCGGAGGTGATCCTCGCGGGCGGCGCGGTCAACAGCCCGCAACTGCTCATGCTGTCCGGCATCGGGCCGGCCGACCACCTGCGTGAGCACGGCATCACGGTGCTGGCCGACAGCCCGGGCGTCGGGGGCAACCTGTCCGATCACCCGATCACGACCGCCATCTGGGCCACCCCGAAGGCCCGCAGCCTGGCCGAGATGGCGGGCCCGAAGAACCTGTTGCGCTGGCAACTGACTCACTCCGGGCCGATGACCACGAACATCGCCCAGTCCGGCGGCTTCGCCCGCAGCGCCGATGGCCTGCCCGCGCCGGACATCCAGTGGCACGCCCTCCCGGTTCCGTTCCGCAACGGCGGGCTCGGCGATCCGACCGACCGCGGAATGTCGGTCCTGGTCACGCTCGTCAACGTGCGCAGCCGGGGCAAGATCACCCTGCGCAGCGCGGATCCGCGGCACCGGCCGCTGATCGATCCCGGCTATCTCGCCGACCCGGCCGACCTGGACGCGCTGGTCCGGGCCGTGCACATGGTCCGCGAGATCGCCGAGGCGCGGCCGATGCGCAGGCTGTGGACCGCCGAGCTAGCACCAGGACCCGATGTGACGACCGATGCCGAGCTCAGGGAGTTCATCCGGCGCGACGTCACAACCATCTATCACCCGGTCGGCACCTGCGCGATGAGCGGAGATTCCGCGATCAACACCAGTGGCCTGGTCGGCGTGGTAGACACCGAACTGCGCGTCCGTGGTGTGGACGGCCTGCGCGTGGTGGACGCCTCGGTGATGCCGGCGGTTCCGCGCGGCAACACCAACGCCCCGACCATCGCGATCGCCGAGCGGGCCGCCGACCTGATCGCCGGCCGGGCGCCGCTGGCGGCCGTCGAGCCCGGCGACCTGGCCCTGGCCAGCGCCCGCTAGCCCCGTCCAGCGCCCGCTAGCCCCGTCCAGCGGCGACATTCCGCCGGGGCCGCCGCTCGCACGCCGGCGGGCGGTCGGCCCCGGTGCCGTCGGCTGCCGATCCGGTCCCGCCCGCCGCATCCTGTGGTGTGTATGGCACATAACAGTCACTGGAGTGTGCAATATGGGCCATCCACACCACGGCTGACGCTCCAGGACGGCCCGCACCCTGTGCCGTGGACCGGGCCCGTGCTGTGGCCCGCGCCCTACTGTTGGCCCGAACCCCGTGCTGTGGCCCGCGTTCGGCGCACTAGCGCGCGCCCGCGCGCACGGCACGGCCCGGCCCGGCCCGGCCCGGCCCGGCCCGGCCGAAACAGCACCCCCCGCGCGGCGCGGGTCCCGGGCTACTTGTAGCGCTTGCCGTGCAGGATGGTGGCGAGCGTCAGGATCTTCTTCATGTCCTTATCGGTCCGGCTGAAGGTGGTCAGGTTCACCAGTGGGTTCATCCGCTGCCTGGTGATCGCCTTG